>JBDUDA010000261.1:0-4099 GCA_040003205.1 Acidobacteriaceae bacterium
CGGCTATTTGGTGCACCGATCTATGGACTGCTGTATACACGCTCTCGCTGCGGCATTTTTCGGGTGGAAATGCCGCAGCGGTTTGTCCTCACTGTCAGCAGCTTTTTGTCCCGGCAAGGCCAAATCAGAACTATTGCACAATTGCGCATCGCGAGACCCATCGAGTAGCGAGGTGGCGTGCGAGAAAAAAGGGAGAAATTTCGAAAAGCAAAGGAGATGCGGATGTCACTCGTAAAAAGAGATAAGACTTGGCATTGCCATTTTTACGTTAATGGGCAGCGCTTTCGAAAGTCGCTCCAAACTAAGGACTGGAGACAAGCCCAAGCGGAAGAGAAACGACTAATAACTAAAGCTTCGGCAGGAAAGCTGGCTTCAAGTTCAAACGCTATTGCCCGTCAGCGTTTCCCAATGGCCGCGGACGACGACGCTGATTAGAGTGAGCTATTCGTCATCCGACCCACAACTTTCCGCCGAAGTTTTGCGCGCTCTTGCAAACGCGTATTTGCAACGGCATCAGCAGGTGCGAAGACCCTCGGGGGAATTTCATTTCTTTGAAGAACAAATGCTTCAGTCACGCGGCGCGTTAGAGCAGGCCGAGTTTCAGCTGATGGCGTTCACGCACGGAGAGGGGGTCGTGTCGGCTGGGCTGGAGCGAGACATCGCATTGCAGAAGGCAAGCAATTCGGATTCAAATCAGCGGGAAACTCTGCTTTCGGTTGTCCAGATGAGCGAGCGTGTTGCGGCCCTAAAATCAAAAATTGGAACCTTACCGGAGCGCACGACGACTCAGATTCGCAGCTCTGATAATCCGTTGTTGCTTGAGAAGATGAAGTCCACGCTACTGGACCTGCAACTGAAGCGAACCAACCTTCTGGCAAAGTTTCAGCCCTCCTATCGGACGGTGCAGGAAGTCGATGAACAAATTGCGAAAACCAAAGCTTCGATCGCGTCCGAAGCCGGCGATCCGGTGCGCGAACAATTTACAGAGCTCGATCCCAATCATGAATGGGTGAAAGCGGAACTCATGAAATCGCAGGTCGAACTGGCGGCACTCCAGGCGCGCGTTATTGCCAACGGTTCTGTGCTCACCAGCTACCGGAAAGAGGCAAAAAGACTGGGAGACAGCGCAATTCAGCAAGAGGAATTGCTGCGCAACGTCAAAGCGGCAGAAGAAAAATACTTGCTGTATGTCAACAAACGCGAAGAGGCAAGAATAGGCGATGCCCTGGACGAAGGCGGAATACTAAATGTGGCGGTGGTGCAAAAGCCTAAAGTACCGGCTCTTCCCCAGCATTCGACATTGGCTTTTGGATTGATCGGAATGGTTTTTGCCACGGTGCTGAGCACCGGCCTGGGGTTCACGGCGGACTACCTGGATCCGACATTTCGCACTCCGGACGAGATCACCGCGCACCTGGGTTTTTCAGTGATAGCTTCGTTGCCGGCGGCGACCGTCCTGGCCGGTGAATAGGGCGGCGGCAACTTGTTAGAAGGACAGATGAACGCAAAGAGTCACCAAAGTCGTTAGAGGAAAACCAAATGGGGACGAACGCAGCGGTTCTGGACCGTCAAGAAGAATGCACCCAGTTCGAGACACATTTTCCCGTGCACGCGGCAATGCCTACCTCAGTTCTTGCGTGGGATCCGTCTCGCTTCGCTGAGGATCAAATCCGAGCATTGGTGCGGCAAGTGTTTTCGCAGGATTCTCCCAAGCCGGCGCGTCATGTGGTATTTAGCGCGATGCAAACCGGCACCGACCTCGCAAGCATTTGCATGCTGGCCGGAGAAGCTCTGTCGAATTACGTCTCGGGGAGTGTTTGTGTGATCACCGACGAACCTGGTTCCTCCTTAACGGATAAACACTTTTCGCAGATTGCGTCCGCCCGTGATGATGTCCGTGACATGGAGGTGCTCGGAAAATGGCGCAGACTTGCGAATAATCTATGGCACACACCTGATGCAGTCTGCGGGCAGGCTCCCGGCGCTGCTTCCGCTCTATTGTTACGCGCTAAGCTGACCGAACTGCGGCAAAACTTCGATTATGCAGTGATTCAAGGGCCTTCGCCCGCGCAACCCAGCGAACTGTCTCATGTCGGTCATTTATGCGACGGAATCGTGCTGGTTCTGGAAGCACATGTTACGCGCCGAATAGCCGCCCAAAGAATCAAGGAAAAACTACATCGCGCGGACGCGCGATTGCTGGGAATCATATTGAATAGTCGGGAATTTCCTGTCCCGTCGCGACTTTACGGAAAGCTCTAGAGCCGGATCGGTCTCTCGCAACATTCGAGGAATATGCATTCATTGTCGATCCAAAAAAGGCTCGTTGCGTTCATGACCAATGTGGGGACGGATAAGCTTTTTCCCACTCGAGCGCTATTTTTTACGATTGCGTTAGCGTTCATCGGACTTGCCAAACCTTTGCTCAACCTCAGAACTCACTCGCTCAGTTACCTGCTTGTAAGTTCATGGTCGTGTTACATGGCGGTTTTTCTGTGGCGAGCGTGGCGGAAGCAAGAGGTTGGCCGTAGTCAAACTCATGCGAAAAATATTTTGATAGTCGGTGCGGGCACGATCGGCCGACAATTCGCCGCTTCGCTCGCTGCTAAGAGATCTGGTGATCGAATCGTAGTCGGATTTTTAGACGACACTTTTTCTACGGGCGGTGACATCCTGGGCACGGTCGCTGACCTGCCACTCATTGCGCAATCTACTTTTGCGGAGGAAGTTGTTATCGCCTTGTCTCCGGCGACCGAACTGTGCCGCATTGCCGCGCTGGCGGGACAAAAAAGCCGATTGGACGTCAAGTTCATTCCAGATCTGCTGGGATTTTCACCACAAGCGCTGGAAGTCGTTTCTAACATTCCGCTCCTCACGTTGCACAAGGAATCTGCTCCAAGAATGGGTCGGTGGTTAAAGCGCTCCGCCGATGTGGTGGTATGTGGGGCCTCCCTGTTATTGGCGGCTCCACTTCTCACGGCGATTGCGATGTTTGTGAAAGTTGATTCCCCCGGGCCGATTCTGTATCGGGCAAAAAGAGTTGGCAAAAAAGGACGGCAATTTTCCTGTTACAAGTTTCGAACCATGGTCGTGAACGCGGACCTTCATAAACCGGCATTGCGTTCGCTCAATCAACGCGACGGCGCATTTTTTAAGTTGACGGACGATCCGAGAATAACCCGCGTGGGACGATTGTTGCGTCGCTACAGTGTGGACGAATTGCCACAACTATGGAATGTACTGTTGGGAGAAATGAGTTTGGTCGGTCCGAGACCACATCCATTGGATGATTTTGAGCGCTATGAATCCAGCGACTTGAGGCGCTTGAACGTTGTTCCTGGCATGACTGGGTTGTGGCAGGTCACGGCGCGCCGCGATCCATCCTTCCAGAGAAACATGGCTCTTGATCTCGAATATATCGAGCGCTGGAACCTCGCTTTGGACTTAAAGATCCTTTGGAAAACAATTCCCGCAGTGCTGCAAGGGACTGGTTCATAACGCACGTTCAAATTAATGAATTATTTGTTGCCACAAACTGCCGCTCACCGTTCCGGCCACGTAGCGGAATGGATATTGGTTCCTTCATTCCGCACGCTGCATCGCCTCATGGGTTCGCCTCATTACCTGGTAGTGATGACGCTAACAATCATGCTTTTTCGGCCCCCGGACGTACAGTTTTATTGGATCGACCGGATTGCAGTTGGGGCAATGCTGATCGTGATTTTTCTGCGCAGCATGTGGCTACAGCACTCTCTCCATTGGGAGGGCACGGTGACCTTGCCGCTCGCTTCATTGCAGCTGCTCGGCCTGTGGGGCGTACTGACGCAGCCTTATGAGGCGCAGGTTTGGAGCGTCTTCGCCGCGAAATGGATTGTCCCGTTTATTTTTTTCCATACGGCGGCCTACGCGTTCGACAACCCAACTTCGGCCCACCGGTTGGAAACTTTCATGTTGCTGGTGCTCGGATATCTGAGCGCGGTCGCAATTCTTTTTCTAGCTGGCCAAACTTCCATGATATGGCCCAGATTCATCCTCAATGAAGAATTGGGGAATCACATTGATCGCGGACGCCGAGGTGACCGTCACATTCACAGTCAGC
>JBDUDA010000050.1:0-13794 GCA_040003205.1 Acidobacteriaceae bacterium
CCACCTGCTCGAACTCTACGGTAAGTGCCTGCAAACCGTGCAAGCCAAAAAATAATCGCTCGGTGCCGAGCAAGTGTCTTGAGTGACCAATGTCCGGCGTGCTCTAAGTCTGGTGAGAAGATTCTTTTAGGCTCTAGTGGGGGGACTCTTTAGGTGGTGGCGCAGCGCTTTTAGCGCTGCGATGACTCGCGACTTTTTTCACGGCTTCAGCCGCTGCGGGCCCACTGACGGACTAGGCCCTCTCCAACGGAACGAATCCCAGACAGGCTGTTCACTATTCGGAACCTCACTATTGTTCCACAGTGTTGACGTGCGCAAATACCCGGCCGGCGTCATGGAGGCGTTGGCGTCGAAAGTGACGACCCAGATCTTTCGATTTGAGGCCAATGCAATCTTGTCCAAGACAACGCGGACGCTGACATTGTGAAGTGCTAGGCTAAATTCCGGATCGTCGGTGTTCGCTGCCTGACTATATCCTACGCCCGCCGCAGGTTGCGATCCCGGCTCACGAGATGCAGTTTTTGCTCGGACGATCTCGCGTAGGACGTGGCTTGCAATCTCAACAACTTGGTCGTGGATTTCCAAACTCTCCACTGGCAAATTCAGAAAGTTCTTTCGGCTCGATTTTAGCGAAGTCGGGAAAACGTGCACGACACCGTCGCTCGTTTCGACTCGGTAGTCACGCTGACTTTTTACCAGATCAGTCAGCATTTGCTGGACGGATGCACTTTTCCATGAGCGGCTCACGGTCTTTGTAGTCAGCGGGGACCGGGCCCATTCGATGCCCATTGGTAAATTAAATTGTTGTGCAAATCTGATCAGCGCGTGACCGAAGTCCCTCTCTGCAACGTATAAGCCTTAACATGCGCATCAAGCTTCACTTGGATGAATGACGAGCCGCCTAAGGCTGCCATGTCGGCTCCAAGCGTCCCTGGAAGAGCTAAGCAGAAAATGAGAATGAAAGGCATACCTCACCTCACTGACCGTTTACGAGAACTTTACTGGAAGATTATGAAATTGCCTTGATAGCCGATGCTGAACCGAAATGCCAGTCTGACTAACAATGCTGGCCCGGTCCAATTCGCCCACACCGGTCCTTCGCATGCCGTGGCGCAAATGCTTGATGCGCCCCCGAATTGGTTCGCAGCGTCTTCTACCACGCTACGCGGTCGGGGGTTCGCGGGCCAACACGTGCTGCTGAATCCCCCGATGACTAACTGAAGTCCATCTTGGTGTGCCTGCTTTCACGCTCCAGATGTTGAATATCCCGGCCGTCGCCACTCACAACTGTTCACAGTGAGCCTTGGCACGTCGGACGTGCGATATCAAAGCCCCATCCACAGCTCCCGTCACTCGGACTTCCATCCAGCAATTGGCCGCGTGCTTTCCAGCGAGGCGGAGAGAAATAAAATTGTCACTCAGCGCCTCGGTATATTTCCCGTCGAAGCCATGAAGTGTAATCGCTTCGACGATCGTGCCTAAAAATGTTTTGATGAAGGCGCGCTTCCTTTCCCTGCCAAGCTCGCGCAGCACCTGGCTCCTCTCTCGTACCACTACCCCCGGCAGCTGATCTTTCAAAAGCGCCGCGGGAGTTCCCGGACGCGCCGAATACGAGAACACATGCAAATAAGTCAGTGGCAAGTCTTCGATGAGCTGGCAGGTCTCTTCAAAATCATCATCCGTTTCGCCGGGAAATCCAACCATTACATCCGCGCCAATAGCTGCGGTTGGCATAGCCGCTCGAATCTGTTCAATCTTTTCGCGATAGTGCCAGGGACGATATTTGCGGTGCATCAGTCGCAAAATGCGATCGCTGCCCGATTGCAATGGGACGTGTGCATGCTTTGCGATACGCGATGATTCCGTCATCAGGCGAATGAGACTACTACTCCAATCCATCGGCTCGACCGAACTGATGCGCAGCTTGCGCAAATCGCTGCCGTCTAAAATTTCGCCAATCAAATCCTCGAACCTTGCTGGAGTTTCGAAGTCGCGTCCCCAGCGCCCCAGGTTGATTCCAGAAATAACGACCTCCTGATATCCCGCAATCACCAAGCCGCGAATTTCGCGCAGGATGACGTTCAGCGCTAGCGACCGGCTACTCCCTCGAACATAGGGGATCACGCAAAATGAGCATCGGTTATCGCAGCCATCCTGCACTTTTAGATTTGGACGCGTGCGTTCATATTCCCCGTCAAAAACTGGCGCGGCTTGAAGTTCCGTGTGGGCAAATATATCTGAGACGAAAATTCGCCCTCTGCTTGCGGAATCTGCTGAACTTGAATTCATCAAACTCGAAAGGGGCACGAAACCCCGCGCCTGGCTCTCCAAAATCGTTGACGAAGCGTCGACGGCAGGCGGCTTTCTCTCCAGCATCAACTCCGCTAGCTCATGCTTATGGGAGTTCCCGATGACGCAAGCCACTCCCTCGAGACGAGAGATCTCCGCAGGCGCACGCTGCGCGTAGCATCCTGTAACTACGATTTTGCAGGATGGACTTGCTCTATGAATCCGTCGAATGGCGGCGCGTGCGTCACGGTCGGCGGAAGCAGTCACGGTGCAGGTATTTAGTACAACAATTTCCGCCGCTTCTGCTGACCGCGCTCCCTTTGCACCCAGCTCTCGAAACTGACGCTCGATTGCAGCGCCGTCGGCCTGGGTCGCCCGGCAGCCAAAGTTCTGCACATAAAAGCTTTGCACGGGAATATAGTAACTGAATCTAGTAATGGCGTAGATCTGCCGTCGATCCAGGCATTTTGCCGATCACTGTTCTGAGTTCGGAGGATTTTTGATTAAGCGACGGATCCTTCTGGTGGACGACGACCTGGCCGCCCTCCTGACTCTGAAAGCGGTGCTCGAACTCAATCATTTCGAGGTGCATACGGCAGCGTCCTCCGCCGAAGCTATGGAAAAGCTGGACCACGGTAATTATCAAATGGTGATCACCGACAGCCGAATGGAAACCGAGGATGCTGGTTTTCATGTGCTGAGGGCGGCGCGGCGTCAATCGTACAACCCCGCAACCGCTTTGCTGACCTCGTACCCTCCTCATAAAGCGGAGCGTGAATCCTTTGGCGCGCAAACTATTTTGGTGAAGCCGGTAGGAACAGAAGACGTGCTGCGGCAAATCGAGGCATTGCTTGTAACTCACGAGGACGAAAAACAAGTGGCGGATGCACGTCGCGGAAACGGACTTGTCGCGAAGGGAATGCGCAGAAATACCGCCCGCCACCAAAAAAAGCCGGTTTGAACAAACGCTGAATGTTCAGGACTGTTGAACTATCATCCCTGCAACTCTCAAGTTTGATCTCTAAATTTGACCGGCCACAAAATCTGCTAAACGCCACGAATCAAGCTGACGCGGCGTGCCTCTTCTGCTGAAAACATTCGCGACACAACACAGGACGCCCCTGCGTCGGACGGAAGGGAACGGTGGTTTCCTTTCCGCACTCCGAGCAAACAGTCCGGGTCTCCACCTTGGTGGAACCGGATCCAGATGCGGATGCCCCTAAAACAGAGATTCTTTTTGCTTTGCAGGCTTTGCAACGCTTAGGTTCATTCTTGAATTGCTTATCGTAGAAGAATAGTTGTTCGCCGGCGGTGAAGACGAAGTCGCCGCCGCAATCAATGCACTTCAACACTTTGTCCTGGAATTCCATCGAGGATGCCCCTTTCGGCCCGAGTACTCGCGCTTCCGCGGCTGGAGACAACTTCTCCAGTGTGCGCAGATGCGCAAGCGTGCGCTAAAACATCCCCTCATTCGTGAAACTGTCGCCCTGGGTTCGGCCCGCCATGCAGAGAAGCCGCATGGTCTACATCGCAGCAAAGGTCAATGCCGGAAAGCCTTCCGCAAATACAGCGGGCCGCCTCCGGAGAGGGGCGGCCCTCGAAACCCCTAGTCCTGTTCCTTGCGCGCCTTTTTACGGCTACGTTTACGCGCCAAGGCTTCCTTCACACGCTTCTTTTCGCCTGGTTTCAGGTAGAAGGAGTGACGCTTAACTTCCTTGATGATGTCTTCCTGTTGAACCTTGCGCTTGAAACGGCGCAAAGCATTCTCGAGGGACTCACCCTCTTGCAATCTGACTTCAGCCAACGG
Organism: Acidobacteriaceae bacterium; assembly: GCA_040003205.1. Lineage (GTDB taxonomy): Bacteria > Acidobacteriota > Terriglobia > Terriglobales > Acidobacteriaceae > JALYIM01. The sequence goes on from JBDUDA010000050.1 coordinate 4,097, forward strand.
AACCACACCCCCAAACTCGTCCGGCATGGACAGAGTATTTATTACAAGGTTCGACGGGTAAGTCAAGTGTTATGTGTCAGGTCGTCCAGGGATGATGCCATCTGCGAAATTTCATAGCTCTTTCTCAAGTCTTAACTCAAAACCCTAGCCTCAGCGCAAACTGCACCTGCCTTGGTGCATAAGCGTTGCTGATTTGTACTGAATTCCTGGGCGCGCGGTATTGCGCCGGATAGGATCTAAACCCAATCGTCTTCGACGATTCCAGAAACTGCACCGTATCGCTCTGCAACCCTTGGTCCGTGATTGCTACACGCTTGTTATCGCGGTTCAAGAGATTAAAGGACTCGGCTACGAATTCCAGTTTGAAGCGCTCACGCGCAATCAGAACCCGGGTCAGGCGTAAATCTGTACTCGCATAGTCTGGGCCGAGAAAAGAGTTCCGCCGCGCTCCGGGGAGCCGGTCGTTTTCGCTGTTGCCATCCTGATTGGCGTCGCCTGAAACCATGACATTCACGGGACGTCCGCTTCCTATCGTCACCACGCCGGCATATTTCCAGGAGTCGAAAATCGCGCTGAGGAAAGAATGGCTGTTGTCGAACGGCTTGGGCTCGGTGATCCAGGAAAACACGAAGCGCTGACGCTGGTCGGTGACGCTCGCGCCCCGCTCGCCCTGCGGAGCATAGGCATTTTGGACGGTTGCGGGTTGGCCTGCGACCAGAGCGTCTTGTCCGTCATCCATCGCGTGCGCGTAGGTGTACGCCATCCGGGAATAGAATCCGTGAGACATGCGGCGATGTATCGAGACTGTCAAACCGTGATAGACGCTCGATGCCGCGCTCTCAAAAACCGTGATCGCTCCCAGCTGCGGTATCGGACGCGATACAGCATTTATGCAAGGAGGGAACGGGCACGCAATCGAAGCGATCATCTGCCAGGTTGAAAACGATTGCACGGTGTCATATCCCAGCAAATTTACTCCCGTGGGGTCGTAAACCGGGTAAGACATCTCAACCGGCGGTGGCAGATTCACGTCCCGCGCCCGAATTAAATTTTGACCGTGCACGAAGGTGTAGGAAACCCCTAAAGACGTTTCATCGACGACCTCGCGCTCGACACTGAGGCTGGCCTGATGGACCTGAGGACTGCGAAAGTTGTGAGCAAATGCGGAGATATCACTCTTAAAAAATTGCGCCAGGCTTATCGGAGGCTCGCAAAAGGCCGCGGTGGGCGCGCAATTTACCAGCGCATTGGGATACTGCGGAAAAACCTGCTGATCGTAGTAATTGGTATTTCTAAGAAACAGAGTTCTGTTCGCAAGTCCATTCTGGCTCTGCACGGTGGAGTTATAAATTTGCGGAACGCGGGTATAGAAAAGTCCGTACCCTCCACGAAGCACGAGCGGCCGGTGCTCGCCGAAAGAGTAGGCAAAGCCCGCGCGCGGTGCAAAGTTCTCGGGATTCAACGGCACTTTTCCGGAGTCCGGCCATAAAGGATTGGTTCTGAGACCCCGGGTCGTGAACGTCTGCAGATCGTAGCGCGCCCCAAGACTCAGGGCCAGATGATTAGACACCCTGATAGTGTCCTGGAGAAACGCAGCATATTCATTGGTGTCAGGATGAGTTACGGCGGAGCCAAAATTCTGCATGTAGTAGCGAGGGACCTGGTGAGCAAACGCGCGCAGAGGTGTAAGTTCCAGTCCGGCGAGCCTGGGATCAAAGGTAAAGGGATCCACTTTGATGTGATTGAAAAAGTACTCGCCGCCAAACCGCGATGGAAAGAAGTTGTAAATCCATGTGAGCAGCGCGTCCCCGCCAAACTTCCACGAATTCCGGCCCGCCTCGAAGCTGAAAGTCTCGGCCAAATGCAGGCGATGCTGCCGGGTTTCACGAGGCAGAATCGAGGAGCGTCCAAAGCCGTCAATGATGGCGTAAATCTTGGTAAGCGGTTCCGTCGAATTGCTGGTGGACCATTGCAGATCGCGAGAAAATTGCGCACGCAGGCGGCTGGTCACGTGAAATGAGAGCTGACTCGTAAGTGACGCGGAGGCGGTTTCCGTTGCCACCGATTCCTCTCCGTTATCGCTGGTGCCGTACGTCGTCAGAGGGCTGGCGGGATCAAGAAACACGTTATTGCTTCCCCAATAGCGGGAAGTATTCAAGCGCAGCGCGAGAACGTGCCGGGGAGAGAGAGAAAAGTCGAATTTCAGGAAGCCCGCATTCCCGATCAGGTTGGCCGGATAAACTCCTGCCTGTTTCGAAAGCAGCGCCGCCGCTGTGAAGACCAGATTCTGATCGCTGGACTCGTAATCCCCCGGAGTGACCGGCCCGGTCCCAGCAGCCGGCGAAACGGTTGACCCGCCGTTTACAAATCTGACCACCGCAGGCAGATGGAAGATGTGCTGGTCGAAGCCCGCAAAAAAATTACGCGGTTGCGGCGGATCGGGCCGCCTAAGGTAAATCCGAATTGCTGTTGCTGATCGTGAGGCTTGAAGTCTAGAAATGGATGGCGCGCATCGAATGAACTATTACGCAGGAAATAGAAAGCATTTCCACGAATGTGGTTTGACCCCGATTTCGTAACCACGTTCACTACCGCGCCTCCTGCGCGTCCGAGTTCCGGCCCATAGGTGTTGGCTGATACTCGAAATTCCTGCACCACTTCATTCGAAAATTGATAAGGAGCGCGATAACGTCCAGTAGCCTGCGAGAAGAAGGCATTGTTATTGTCGCCGCCGTCCACCAGATAACTTGACTGAAATCCGCGAATGCCACCAAAGGCGAGGTCGCCATTCGATCCCGAGGTTAGTCCGCGAGGGTCTTGGGTTACCCCTGGAGTGAGCAGCGCGAGGTCAGTAAATCGTCGTCCGTTGAGCGGGACTCCGTTGATGGTGCTCTCATCGATTAACGACGACACCGCACTCGGCTGCGCCTCCACTAACTGAGCGGCACCGGAAACTGTGATGGTTTCTTTAGCCCCTGCGACGGCCAAGTGAAACTCTAGCGTAGTGATGCCTCCCACATCGGCCCGCAACTTGGGGGTGATCTGCGGCGACATGTGATCGGCGGTGGCGCGGCCTGCATAATCCCCCGGCGGAAGCTGCTCGAATGCGAACCGTCCTTCGGGGTCCGTCGTGCCGGAGTATCGGAACCCGGTTTCCTCATTCACCAGTGCGACGGTAGCGCCGCCGATTGTCCCACCATTAACGTCTATGACCCTTCCGCGAATAACCGCCGTGGAAGAATCCTGCCCCGGCGCGAGAGCAGGAAAGCCCATGAACGCCACAAATAAGAGAATGGCCGGTGTCCACCGGTTTCTGCGGTAACGGCTTATGCGAAGTTCGGAGATCCAACAGCATGGCATGCTCACCTACCGCGAAAAAAAGATGGCGGTGAGTCCATCAACGAGGGAATGTCTCTGGTGTATCAGCAGGCTGCCGTCGCGTCTGTGACGAATGAACCTATTTTTCTGTGGAAGAGCGGCCATTATGGCCGCGTTAAGACGCACAAGCCGTCGGCCCTTTAGGGCCTGAGGTCTCTGCGGCCAGAGCCGCAATGAACACACATCTCTACCACGGATCTAAGGGGCCGCTCTTCCAATCGCCACTCGCAGGTTACTGCGGCGGCTGGAAATCATAGCTTCGTCTGAACCAGTTCGAAAACCTTCCGGAAGACCTCGTCTTCCGAGAGGCCGCTGGAATCCAGCATCGAGGCGTCAGCCGCCGCTTCCAGGGGCGAGGCAGCGCGAGTGCGATCGCGACGGTCCCGCTCGCGCAGCTCGGCGGCTTTGGCCTCTGCCGCCGGACCTTCCAATTGATGTTGTTGTGAGCGGCGCTGCTCGCGCACAACCGGATCGGCGTCCAAAAATATTTTCACATCGGCATGGGGGAAAACCTTCGTCCCGATGTCGCGGCCTTCCATGACTACGCCGCCTCCGGCGCCCATTTTTTGTTGGCGCGCAACCATCCACTCGCGCACCTTGGGATGCACGGAAACTCGCGATGCTCCTTCGGTGACGTCGGTCTCGCGCACGCGGGAGCTCACGTCCAGGCCATCGAGTAGAACTCGATTTCCTCCGAACGAGGGCTCGAGCTCAATGCGGGAATTGCCGGTGAGATTTAGAAGTGCAGTTTCATCATCGAAAGACACGTCGCGCTGAATCGCCTTGAGGGCCAGTGCGCGGTACATCGCGCCACTCTCAAGATTCACGTATCCGAGCTTGCGGGCAAGACGGGAGGCGATGGTGCTTTTGCCGGCGCCGGCCGGTCCGTCAATGGCGATGATTAGTTTGCGAGATTGCGCGTCCGTCATGAGAAGAAAGAGAAAACGATTTTACACATCTCGGCTAATTTCTCCGCGCGGGGGTTCTGCGATGCCGCAGGCTTTCGCCAGGGCGCGGCACTCTCGGTGCGGGCTCCGCTTTTGCCGGCGTGATTTGAATGAGAGTCCGGCTTCCCACGCGAATGTAACTCAATTCCCGCGCCGCGAGCAGCGCTTTGATTGCGTCCTGTACGCGCGAGCGGGGAACAAAATTGCCGAAGAATGTTTCGATTTCCTGCTGCTCGGCGGCAATCATCGAATCGAGGTATTTGGAAATCAGCGCGCTCAGCGCTTCGCCCACCGACAAGTTCATCCCTTCGCGAACGGAGTCTGGTGACCAGCGATAGAGCACATCCCACGACGATCCCTCCGCTGGCTGATAATCCACACGAGTAATGCGGAGGCGCGACCACAACTCACCAAGCGCGTGATCGAGCGCCGCAAATGAAACGCTGCCGCCCAGCCCGTCGCGCATTCTTTGTTTTGATACCGGACCTTCGCGGCTGACAAATTCGAAGGCATCGCACGCGAGTTGCGAATACTCCGAGCGCGCTCCTGCCTTCGGGGCCTGCTTAGGATTGCGTTCTCCGACCAACGCATAGAAATATGGAAAGATCGAGGCCGCCACCAAAAGACCGTTATTAACATCCATCAGATTTGCCTCGAAAGCGTCGCGCTCACGCAACATGCGCACCATCAGGCCGGTTGCTTCCTGCGCTCGCGGATCGGCGAAAGAATCCTTCCACAGTGGCAGATGAGAGTCCGAGCCTGTGAACGCCCCGATAAAAGTTGGCAGCAAAATTGTTTCGCGCATGGGGTACATCATGCAAAACCCAACCGAATGGATGAACGCGCGCGCGTCTTCCAGCGTACGCACCGGATTTCCGGTGAGCCGCCATTTTTCCCGTCGCAGCTGCGTGATGTCCTGGTCGGTCATAAGAACTCATTCGGAGCGCTGGCGGAGAATCCCCGAATCCCCTCAAATTCGCTTAAAGGCTTTTTGAATATCTTTCATTGAGTATCGCAGAACCACGGGTCGACCGTGCGGGCAACTCATCGGACATTCCGTCTTCGCCAGTTCTGCCAGCAGCCACTCCATTTTATTTTGTTCCAGCCGCATGTTGACTTTGATGGCAGCGTGGCAGGCAATCGACGCAGCAACCCGGGTGCGAACCCTCTCTAAGTTCAAGGCTTGGTCTTCCTGTGCCAATTGCTCCAGCAGTTCGTGCAGCATGTTGTCCACCTGCGCCGCGTCAATTCCGGCGGGAGCAACTTTGATCGCAATACTTCGCGTGCCGAATGGCTCGGCTTCGAATCCATTTTTGGATAACTCGTCAGAAATATCGGTGAAGACTGCCTGCTGCGCGGGCGTGAGCTCCAGAATGAGCGGCATCAGCAAACGCTGGCTTTCGGCCTGCAAGGCAGCACGCTGCTTCACGATTTTTTCGAAGAGTACACGCTCGTGCGCAACATGCTGGTCAATGATCCACAGGCCTTCGTGATTCACCGCCAGAATGAACGATTGTCGAATCTGTCCCAGCGGAGTGAGCGTGGCGAGCGAAGGCGCAAGCTCGCTGGCGACTTCGGCTTCGTCCGTCATGGGAGGAATGCAACCGTCTCCCGCTACGAAGGCATTCGACCGGGCCACGGGCAACGCCGCGTTCGCATAAATTGCCATACCGCCCTCGAATTCGAGGCTGCCGGATACGACTGGAGGCGCCGGCGCTTGCAGGGTAAAAGCGTGGACAGGCAGCGCGGAAAACCTTTCCTCATCGGGGAGAGAAGGGTCGCCGGGCAAAGCCGTGTGAGCAGCCGGGGTAAGGGACGCGCTAGCCGTCGGATGCGCCGAAATCTCGGTCATAAACTGCGGCACCGGACGCGCCTTCATCAATGCCGCACGCACCGAGTCCCGCACAAAATCGTGTAATACAGTCTGCTGGCGGAAGCGAACTTCAGTTTTCGAGGGATGAACATTCACGTCCACTTCAGCCGTGGGCAGTTCAAGAAATAAGAGCACTACGGGATACACAGTGGGCGGCAGAATATTGCGATAGGCTTCCGTCAACGAATGTTGAACCAACCGGTCGCGAATCAGGCGTCCGTTCACGAAGACATAAATCGAATTGCGATTCAGCTTCTGGATCTCCGGCTTCGATATGAAACCGTGCAGCCGCAGCGCGCCGGGATCGCTGCGTCCGGCTTCGGTCTCCTGCGCTCTGCGCCACGGAGGAGACTGCGGCAATCCAACACGCTCAAGAGGTTGAGTGGCCGCCACGGGAATCAATTGCTCGAGAATTTCCTTGCCAAAAACTTGATAAATGCGCTCGCTGTGTCCTGCGACAGGGGGAGCCACAAGCATTGCGTTGGTGGCTGAGTGCAATTCAAAATGTTTCTCCGGATGCGCCAGCGCATAGTGCGTAACCAACGAAGCAATGTGAGAGAGCTCGGTGGATTCCGCTTTCAGAAATTTCTTGCGAGCGGGAGTATTAAAAAAAAGATCGCGAATTGTGATCGAAGTGCCTGGCGGCAGTCCGGCCTCTTCAACTTTGGCAATCTTGCCGCCGTTGATTTCCATAATTGTACCGGAGGCTTCGTCCTCCACGCATGTCTCCAAACGCAAGCGACACACCGATGCGATGGATGGCAGCGCTTCTCCGCGGAAACCTAACGTCGCAATACTAAGAAGATCTTCGGCCTCTTTCATTTTCGAGGTCGCATGCCGTTCGAAAGCGAGGAATGCATCGTCGCGCACCATCCCGCATCCGTTGTCGGTGATCTGAATCAATTTTCTTCCGCCAGCTTCGACATGGATCCTAATGCGAGTTGCGCCCGCATCCAGCGCATTCTCTAAGAGCTCTTTCACCACCGAAGCCGGGCGCTCCACCACTTCGCCGGCGGCGATTTTATTAGCAACAGCCTCGGAGAGAACGTGAATGCGTCCCATGGTATTGAATTCGGAGATCGTGGTCAGTTTCTCAGATGGAAGCAGGGAAGGCAAAAGTCTGAATTGGGAAAGAGGAAGTGCAAAGCTCGCGGATAGAGCGGGCCTTCAGGCCTGCAATTAGGGCCTGCACAGAAATGCTCTAGCCCTTGGGGTTCTTCTTCACTTCTATTCCCAGTTCTTTCAGCTGTGCTGCGCTGACTGGTGTGGGAGCATCCACCATCAGGTCCACCGCACGGGCAGTCTTGGGAAATGGAATCACCTCACGCAAGCTGTCGGCTCCCGCAAGAATCATGACAATTCTGTCGAGACCGAGGGCAATACCGCCATGGGGGGGCGTTCCATATTCGAGCGCCTCCAGGAAGAAACCGAAGCGCGACCGCGCTTCCTCCTCGGACATTCCAAGCGCCCGAAAGATTTTGCTTTGGATGTCCTGCCGGTGGATACGAATTGAGCCCGAGCCCAGTTCAGTCCCATTCAACACGACGTCGTAGGCCAGTGCTCGAATCTCCCCCAGTGAAGATTTAGGGTCGCGCAATGAGTTCCCGCTGGTCTCCAGTTTCTCCATGTCATTCTCATGGGGAGAAGTGAAGGGATGGTGCGCCGCGTTCCAGCGCTTGCTGTCCTGGTCCCATTCAAACATGGGGAAATCTGTGACCCAGAGAAATTTGTAATCCTGTTGCTGAAATGCTCCGTGCTTGGCGGCATATTTTTGCGCGAGGTCTAGGCGCAGAAATCCACACTTCTCACAAAAGTGCTTTTCAGTTTGTTCGGCCACGGCTGCAACTTCCGGCTTGTCGAGGGCACCCGCCAGCAGCCACAGATCGTCGCTCTCAACATTCGCGAACTTGAAGATCTTTTCTGAAAGCGCCGGGTAGTCCTTGCCGAACCTCTTCGGATCGGTCATCAACTGGACGAACGCCGGTCCTTGCGTATGCTGATAGGCGCCGTATGTCCCAATCGTGCGCCGTTCGGTGCCGGAAATTTCTCCGACCTTTGGGACGCGAATCAGTTGTAGTGGCAGATCTTTTCTGATCTTAAACTTTGAAGTGAGTTCCTCAAGTTCCTCGGAAGTAACTGCCGCGCGCACATCCACCATCGCCGGCAACCGCATGTCAGGCTTGTCATTCCCATAGAGACGGATCGCCTCGTCATAACTCATGCGCGGAAACGGGGTCGGAATATCATGTCCCGCGGTTTTGAAGGCGCTCTTAAGAAAACCCTCGACCACTCCCCACACCGTCTCCTCTTGGGGATAAGATATTTCCAAATCAATCTGCGTGAATTCCGGCTGGCGGTCGGCGCGCAGATCTTCATCGCGAAAACAGCGCACGATCTGGAAGTAGCGATCGAATCCTGAAATCATCAGAATCTGTTTGAAAAGCTGTGGGGATTGCGGCAAAGCATAAAACGATCCCGGCTGTACCCGGCTGGGGACAAGATAATCGCGTGCCCCTTCAGGCGTGGACCGGGTCATGAAGGGGGTCTCTATTTCAAAGAAACCTTCCCCCGATAAATATTCCCGGATCGCAATTGCCACCTTGTGACGCAATTCGATGTTGCGTTGCATCACCTCGCGGCGCAGATCAATGTAGCGATATTTGAGGCGCATCTCCTCGTTCGGCAGTACAGCCTCACCGGGAAGAAATGGAGGTTGTTTGGATTCGTTCAGAATGCGCAACTCTTCCACCACGAGTTCCACGTCGCCGGTGGGCAGGTTCTTGTTGATGGTGTTCGCGTCGCGCTGCTTGACCATTCCGGACGCGGCGATAACAAATTCGTTGCGCAGAGTCTCCGCCTTGGCGTGGGCGGTCGGATTAATTTCTTTATTGAAAACAATTTGCGTGATCCCGTTGCGGTCGCGTAAATCAATAAACAGAAGATTGCCAAGATCGCGGCGCCGGTTCACCCATCCCATGAGCACAGTAGGATTGCCGGCGTCGGAGGAGCGCAGAGCTCCGCACATGTGAGTTCGTTTCAGGTCGCCTAAAAAATCCAGAGGCAAGTTTTACCCTTTGGCAGCAAAATTTGAGGATTCAGTGTGAGCAGAAATTATAAACGTATCGGATAGCTGTCACAGCATCTGTGTCGCGGGAGACCCCGCCCGCAATCCCAGCAACCTCAGGGGCTAAAGCCCATTCACTTAGCGGCCAGGGGCGCAGCGTTAAAGCGCTGCTCCACCCTAAGGCAGACCTGCCCGAGACTTGCGGGTTGCCGGCGCAAGTCTGCTTGCGTCGGCCTAAGTCTGTTTGCACCAGCCTAGCTGCAGGCTTTGCGCAAGTCAGCTCTGTGGGCGCGAGTCCGGCTGCGTCGGCCTAAGTCTGCTTGTGTCGGGGCCAGTCCGGCTGCGTCGGGATAAGTCTGCGTGCTTCACTTAGAGTCTGCTGGCGTCGGCTTAGGTCTGGTTGGGTCGCTCAAGTCCAGTTGGGTCGCTCAAATCC
>JBDUDA010000262.1:0-4053 GCA_040003205.1 Acidobacteriaceae bacterium
GTTGTCCGAACGCGTGCGCAAATTGCTGGAGCGTGAAAATCTGCTGAATGGCGGCGTCCTCACCAGTTTCGATACTCCGCGCAGACTCGCCGTGCTTGCTTCTTCCATCTCTTCCGCGCAGCCTGACGTCACCGAACAAGTCACCGGGCCTTCGACCAAGATAGCGCTTAAAGATGGGGAGCCCACACCGGCGCTTATCTCCTTCGCGAAGAAAGTAGGCATCGAGGTCGCAAAACTCTCCCGTCTTCAGACCCCCAAAGGCGAATACCTGGCAGCCACGGTAACAAAAAAGGGTCGCACCGCGCTGGACATTCTTTCCGGGTCTCTTCCCAAGGAAATGAGTTCGATTTACTGGCCGAAAAATATGTATTGGCGCAAGTCGACGGAGCGCTTTGTGCGTCCGGTGCGCTGGCTGGTGGCTATGCTGGACGGCGAAGTGGTCCCGCTGGAGTTTGATGGGATCTCAGCGGGCAACCAGTCGAGAGGACATCGGATCCTGGCAAATCAAAACGTAGAAATCTCCCGCGCGGGCGCTCGTTACGTGGAGGCGCTACGTGAGGCCAAAGTTCTGAGCCGGAGCGAGCGGGAAAAACAGATTCGGAAGGCCCTGGACGCGGCCGCTCGCACCGTGCCCGGTGTGCGCTGGCGTGAAGATAAGAACTTGCTCGATACGGTAGTCAATCTCACCGAATATCCGTCTGCGATTCTCGGCGGATTTGAGTCGGAATTCCTGACCCTGCCGGAGGAAGTGCTGGTCACGGTGATGCGTGATCATCAGAAATATTTCGCGGTTGAGCAGCCGGACGGAAAGCTGGCGCCGCATTTTCTGGCGGTTTTGAATACCGATGGCGATCCGCATGGAACAATTCGCCACGGACACGAACGCGTGCTTAGAGCACGCTTCAACGATGCGCGCTTCTTTTGGCAAGCCGACCAGAAGCATCCGCTGCGCGAGCGCGCGCAATGGCTGAAGAAGGTCACATTCCAGAAAGATTTAGGCAGCTACTACGAAAAGACCAGGCGCGTGCAACGTCTGGCCAGTTGGTTGTGTGAGATTGTTTGTGAGGGTGGATTGAAGGTGCGTCCGGGAGTGGTCCACAAGGCTGCGCTGCTGGCAAAGACCGATCTCACGACGGAGCTGGCGAAGGAATTCACTGAACTACAAGGCATCGTCGGCGGTCTCTATGCTTGTGCGCAGGAGCTCGACTCCGGAATGTCAGGAAGCACGCGACAGGCGATTGCCGACGCCATTTACGATCACTACAAACCGACCTCCATGGAAGATTCCGTCCCTCGGACGCTCGAAGGGTCGGTCCTCTCCATCGCCGACAAAGCCGACACAATTGCCGGGATGTTCGCTATAGGGCTGCAGCCGACAGGTTCGAAAGATCCGTTTGCGCTCAGGCGGCAGGCAAATGGCATCGTCAAAATCCTTGCCGAGAAAAAGATACCCCTCAAGTTCACAGACATTTTCAGCACGGCTTTGGCCGCTTACCCCGCAGCGAAGGCTGATAAGAAAAAGACTCTACCAATTTTCCTTTTATTCATGAAGGAGCGTCTGGAGTTTTATCTGCGCGATGTAGTGGGTTATAAGTACGACGTTGTAAATGCGGTACTCGCCTCCGATGCTGACGATGCCGTGGATGCCGCCGCGCGCGCACAAGCGGTCTCCAGTGTTCGCGGCTCCCAGGACTTTTTGCAAATTTCGGCGGCATTCAAAAGAATCAAAAATATTCTTTCGCAGGCTCGCGACTCTGGCAAAGAAGTCGGCGATGCCATCGACCTCGCTTTAATGCCGGCCAGCGAAGAGCGATCATTGGCGGAACAAACCCAAAAGCTTGCACCGCTCGTAGAGAGACTTCGCCGCGAGGCTCGTTACGAAGACGCCCTATTGGAGATCTCAAAGCTGCGTCCTGCGATTGATCAATTTTTCGATAAAGTGATGGTGATGGTGGAGGATGCGAGCATCCGGGCAAATCGCCTGGCACTACTGAAGACTCTGTTAAAAGAATTTTCCACGATCGCCGATTTTTCCGAAATCGTAACTGAAGGCAAAACTTCCAGAGAATCTACAAAACCGTAAAGGACTCCTACGATGGCAACCGCAACTCTCCCCGAAACTAGAACGAACGAACGCAAGAATAGCTCCACTAAATACTCTTACTCGTTTGGCGGCGGGCAAGCCGACGGCAGCGGCAAAATGAAAGACGAACTCGGAGGCAAAGGCGCAGGCCTCGCCGAGATGACAAATGCCGGGCTGCCTGTGCCCCCAGGATTCACCATTCAAACCGAAGCCTGCCGTGAATATATGCGTCATCCCGAAGTCTCCAAAGAAGTGAATCGCCAGATGGATGAGGCCCTCACCAAATTGGAGAATTTACAGAAGCAGAAGCTCGGACAGGGCGAAAATCCGCTCCTGGTAAGCGTGCGCTCAGGGGCCAAGTTCTCCATGCCGGGAATGATGGATACCATTCTCAATCTCGGCCTTAACGACAGAAGTGTCGAGGCGCTGGCAAAGAGAAGCAACAATCCGCGATTTGCTTATGATTCTTATAGGCGTCTGATTCAGATGTTTGGCTCCGTCGTGCTTGATATTCCGAAGCATGCCTTTGATGAAGTGTTCGACGCTAAAAAGAAGCAGAAGAAAGCCAAACTCGACACCGACCTCGATGCCAGGGCTCTCAAAGAAGTGATCGAAGAATATAAAAGAGTCGTCAAGAAACACATCAAGGGCGAGTTCCCGCAAGATCCGCATGAACAGCTGGTGATGGCGAGGGACGCGGTATTCCGCTCCTGGCAGAATGATCGCGCCAAACACTATCGCCGCATCAACAATATTTCCGACGACCTCGGAACTGCGGTTAACGTGCAGGCGATGGTATTCGGCAATCTCGGCGACACGAGTGGCACAGGTGTGGGATTCACACGCAATCCTGCGAATGGGCAAAAAGAGTTTTACGGCGAATTCCTGATGAATGCACAGGGGGAAGATGTGGTGGCCGGAATCCGCACGCCGGTGCCGATTCTCGAATTGCAGAAGGTAATGCCGAAAGTCTACGACCAGCTACGCGACATCACTACGCGCCTCGAAAATCATTATCGCGACCTTCAGGATTTCGAGTTCACCATTCAAGAAGGCAAGCTCTACATGCTACAGACGCGCAACGGCAAGCGCACCGGGCCGGCGGCGGTGCGAGCGGCGATCCAGATGGTGGAAGAAGGATTGATTACCAAGGAAGAGGCAATTTTCCGCGTAGATCCCAATCAGGTTTACGAATTCTTGCTGCCCCGCCTAAACGAAAAAAACGCAAAAGCTATTGAAGTTTTGGCCACAGGTCTGCCCGCGTCTCCGGGCGCCGCCGTCGGCCAGATTGTCTTCACCGCTGATGAAGCAGTTGAGAAAGCGGGAAGCAGCGATAAGCGAATTCCCGTAATTCTGGTGCGCGCCGAGACTACGCCCGAAGACATCCACGGAATGGAAGTCGCCGCCGGAATTCTGACCTCACGCGGTGGCATGACCAGTCACGCAGCTGTGGTTACGCGCGGCATGGGAAAGTGCTGCGTGGCCGGCGCCGGTGACATTGAAGTGGACGAAAAAGCCCGCGAGATGCGCGTGAAGGGGCAACTCTTCAAAGCCGGCGATTGGATATCCCTCGACGGAACTACCGGCCGTGTCATCAAAGGCAAGCTCGATACGGTAGCGGCCCGTCCCGACGACCCTGAATTAATGAAACTGATGAGCTGGGCGGAGCCGTTCCGCAAACTGAGAGTGAGGGCCAACGCAGACATTCCGCGTGATGCCATTCAAGCCCGTGCCTTCGGAGCGGAAGGTATCGGACTGTGCCGCACCGAGCACATGTTTTTCGGCGAGGACCGCCTTCCTCACGTGCGCGCAATGATTCTCGCAAAAACCGAAAAAGACCGTCGCGCAGCACTTAAGAAATTGCTGCCCATGCAGCGCTCCGACTTTACGGGAGTGTTCCGGGCAATGGATGGTTTTCCAGTAACCATCCGCACACTGGATCCGCCATTGCATGAATTCCTGCCGCGGCG
>JBDUDA010000051.1:0-13750 GCA_040003205.1 Acidobacteriaceae bacterium
GAGGTCATGAAGAATAATTAACTTTTAGAAACTACTCCTCCTCTTCCTTAACCTCACCTCGCGCCGCCTTCGCCTTCTCAATAATCTTTTCCTGCAATTGTCCCGGCACGACGTCGTAGTGATGCATTTCCATGTTGAAGCTGCCACGGCCTTGCGTCATTGACGTTAAGTCAGCGCCGTACGTCAGCATCTCGGACATTGGCACTTCGGCCTTCACTACTGTGTTGCCGGCTTTGTTGTCCATGCCCTGAATGCGTCCGCGGCGGCTGTTGAGATCGCCCATGATGTGGCCCGCGAAGTCGTCCGGGACCGTGATCTCGGCCACCATCACCGGTTCCAGCAGCACTGGACGCGCCTGCTCCATGGCTTTCTTGAAGGCGATACGTCCTGCCATTTGAAATGACATGTCGTTCGAATCTACGTCGTGATACGAACCGTCATAGAGGATGACCCTGAAATCCACCATGGGGAAGCCGGCGAGGTATCCGCGCCCGGCCGCGTCTTTGATTCCCTTCTCGATGGCGGGAATATAGTTTTTCGGAATCGAACCGCCAAAAATGTCGTTTACAAATTCGAATTCTCCGCCTCGCACCAGCGGCTCGACTTTAATTTTGCAATCTCCGTATTGTCCGTGGCCGCCCGTTTGTTTTTTATGTTTGCCCTGGACATCGGCTTTGCCGCGAATAGTCTCGCGATACGGAACCTTGGGCGCTTTCAAAATCACTTCCGTGTGGTAGCGCTTCTTCATCTTCGAGACCACGACTTCGATGTGCTGCTGTCCGGTGCCCGCAATTAAGAATTCTTTGGTCTGGGCATCGCGAAAAAAGCGCAGCATGGCATCCTCTTCCATCATCTTGTGGATGCCCGGTCCCAACTTATCTTCATCCGCGCGACTCTTAGGCTCGATTGCGAAAGTAATTGCCGGCTCCGGCAGCTTTACTCGCGGATACTGAATGGGCGCGTTCTTATCTCCCAGCGTGTCGCCCGTGAGCGTGTCTTTCAATTTCGCCACCGCGCCAATGTCTCCGGCGTGAAGCTCCTGCACTGGAACAGCCGTCTTACCTTGAATGACCGAAATGTGCGCCAGTTTTTCCTGCGAGTTGCGAGAAAAATTCTGCACCGTTACGTCCGTCTTCAGCACACCGGAAAATACTTTGAAGTAGGAGATGCGGCCCGCAAACGGATCTGACACCGTCTTGAATACGTAGAGAGAAACCGGATCCGAGTCTGCCTCGTGTCGGCGCGGTGCATCGCCGTTGTTGCCGGTGACTTCACCCTGTACCCACTCATGCTCCGAGGGAGCGGGAGTGTAATCCACAATGAAATCCATAACGCGGTCAGCGCCGATGTTTCCCAAACCTGAGCCATAAATAAGCGGGAAAATCTTGTCTTCGCGAATAGCATTGTGCAGCGCCGGAATCAAATCTTCCTCGGGGATCGTTCCCTTCTCGAAAAATTCTTCCATCAGCGTGTCGTTGCCCTCGGCAATCATCTCGACCAGCTTCTCGTGCGCCTCCTGCGCCTGATCTTTCAAGTCATCGGGAATTTCGGATTCCTTTCCCTTTCCATTTCCCCCCATCTCGTAGGTGTAAGCCTTCATCCTGACAAGGTCCACAACTCCGCGCAGATTTTTCTCTTTGCCGATGGGGAGCTCAAGCGGAATCACCATGCGTCCAAAGGCATTTTCCAGCGAGTCTAGTACGCGTTGTGCGTCTGCACGCTCGCGGTCCATGCGGCTGGCAACAATCAGCCGCGGAGTCTGAAATTCTTCACAATAATTCCACACACGCTGCGTCACGACTTCCACGCCCGCGACTCCGTCCACGACAACAATGGCGGCATCCACAACCGGCAGCACCAATTTGGCTTCGTGTACAAACATGCTGAAGCCGGGAGTATCCACAATGTTGATCTTCGTCTTGCCCCACTCGACGTGCGCCAACGTTGCGCCGATCGACATTCGCCGCGCGATTTCTTCTTCGTCGTAATCGGTGATGGTTGATCCATCGTCAACGCGTCCGAAGCGAGGCGTCGCGCCCGCGGTGTACAACATGGCCGAAACCAGTGAAGTTTTGCCGGCATGTCCATGGCCGACCACAGATACATTGCGAATGTTGGGGCCTTCATAAACTCTCAAGGGTGGGCTCCTTATATTCTGCTCTCGGACGCACCTACACTCGTCCGCACACTTTTCACTGAGTAAGTTTGATTGCTGATCGAACAGGTGGAAAAACCAAGAAAAGGACTGTCCATATGGCAAGCCGCGCTAGGGAATCGAAATAGCCGTCCAAAGGCTAGGATGCTACCACAGGAGAATATAGCGGCCAACTGGGCGGCGCGCCGTCCGCAGCTCCCCTCGGCTTTGTGAAAAATCAGGTCCCTCGGCTGCGTTGGGAATGACGACGTGATTGAAGATAACAAGTGATAAAGAGGAAGGGCTGCAAAGCCTAGCGGAAAAAGGCCGGAGCTTGTAAGCTCCGGCCCTCACTTCGGCTAATCGCGCATTCACTTAAGAGCAATCATGACTTCTTCGATGACGCTCGAAGGGGAGCTGGCGATCTCCAGCTCTTTCACGAGGTTCTTCTCCAGTTTGGAGCGAGGGATCACCATGCCGGTTCGGCCCGCGTCTCCCCAAACTTCCGCCAGGAAATACTGATTTCCCACATGGTGGAAAATCAACTTGGCGCTTGTTTCACGTGATGGTTCCGGTCTGACCAGTGACAAGGCTGTCTTTCCAGCGTCCCGGTTGTTGATAGAGATTGCGCTGGCTCCGTCAGCTCTTACCTCATAGGTGCCAGCGGGAAGCTGTGCCGACCCAACCCTGAATCCAAACGGTACATCGGCCTTCGTGGCTGTCTGAGCATTGGCGGCCGCAGTGTTGAACATTAGAGAGACCACCGCTAGCGACAGCATCGCGATTAATTTACGTTTCATGACATCCTCCTAGGGGGCTCCTTGCAGCGGAACCCAGGCTGAATTTGTCATCCAAGCTGTTCGCGCTATCGCTGGAAGCTTGCTGTGACGCTTTCATGTATTGCATCCCTGGTGCCAAGCCCGAAACGCGAGTCCAGTGGCACCGAAGCCATTGATTTTGCTAGCAAACAAATTTCGCTAGGGTTTCAATAGGTGGTTTGGCGGTAGTCAAACGGATACCCTACGGTAGCTGTCTTGTTCTATAGCGCACGGGCTTCAATCCGAGAGTGTTTCTTGCCAGTTTGGACTACACTGAACAGCCGGAGAAGGATTGTGCTCAATCCAAGACTTCTGGCAATTTCCGGCTCGCACAAAGAGTGGGCCCTCAGCGTCGAAGACGGCCCCGTTGTTTTGGGAAGAGATCCCTCGAACTCTTTGCCGCTGGGAGATCCCGCGGTCTCTCGAAAGCATTGTTCGATCAGCCAAGTCAGCGGCGGAATTTTCGAAATCGCTGATCTCGACAGTCATAATGGAACTTTCGTGAACGGAACGCGGGTGGAACGCGAAACGCTCCGGCACGGCGCCCGCATCCGCATCGGTAGCAGCGAGTTCATATTTCTCACCGACCCAGATGACGATGCTTTGTTGTCATCTCTCGCCGCCATTCGGGGTGCGGGCGTCACGTCGAAGACCACGTCTCTCAATCCCTCAGGCTTGCCTGTGGATGCCTCAGGCATCGGGCGAATGGCGCGCGATCTCACCGCATTGTTCAAGATCGCGAACATCATTAATTCCACTCTTGACTCCTGCGACTTGCAGCTCAAGTTGCTGGCGTTGATCTGCGAAGTGGTCCCTGCCACACAGGCTGCAATCGTGCTTCAGTCATCGGATGGCGAAGTGTCTCCGCCTTGCATTTGGAATAGGGAAGGGATGGCAGAGAAGGAGCTGGTGATCCGCGAGGATCTGGTTCGCCAAGCAATCTGGGAACACAGTGCCATCACCGCGACAGCATCGGATCAAGCGATGAGTCCCGACCATGTAATGTGCGTGCCCCTGGTCGCCGCTGCGAAAATTCTCGGAGTGATTTACCTCAGTTCTCCCGCCTCTGTGCCGGCTTTCGGCGAGGCTGAATTTGTTTTCGTCACCGCGGTTTCACGCATTGCCGCAGTTACCTTGGAAAATGTTTCGAAACTGGATGCTTTGCGCGTTGAAAATCAGCGCCTACGGGCGGAGATCAGAGACCACGCTACTCTCATCGGAGAAAGCAGGCCCATGCGGCGCGTCAGCGAGTTCATCGGACGCGTGGTGCAAGGCGATTCGACGGTGCTCATTCGCGGCGAAAGCGGGACCGGCAAGGAGCTCGTAGCTGGTGCTATCCACACCAACAGCTCGCGCTCTGACAATCCTTTCGTGGCTATCAACTGCGCGGCGATTCCCGAAGCTCTGCTGGAGAGTGAACTGTTCGGCCACGAAAAAGGGGCTTTTACTGGCGCGGTCGCGACCAAAAAGGGCAAGTTCGAAGCCGCCGAAGATGGCACTCTCTTTCTCGACGAAATTGGAGAGATGTCGCCGCTTTTGCAGGCCAAGCTTCTGCGAGTCTTGCAGCAACGGGAATTCGAGCGCCTTGGCGGCAATCGCTTGCTCCCGCTGAATGCACGCGTGGTTGCTGCGACCAACAAAAACCTGGAGCAGGCCATCAAGGCAGGTGAGTTCCGGCAAGACCTGTATTACCGTCTGAATGTCGTCTCTGTAACACTGCCTTCACTGCGCGAGCATCGCGACGACATTCCGCTGCTGGCGTTATATTTCGCAAACAAATATGCAGTGCGATGCAAGCGCGTCTTCAAAGGCATTGCTGCTGGGGCACGTACTTTGCTGATGCAGTACAGTTGGCCGGGCAATGTTCGCGAATTGGAGAACGCCATTGAACACGCAATCGTGATGGGACTGACCGATGAAATCCTCATAGAAGACCTGCCCGAAACATTGCTGGAGGAAGCGTCGTCGGGTTTGTCAGCAGCGCGCTATCACAACACTTTGCACCAGACGAAAAAACAGCTCGTTCTGGCCGCGCTGGATGAAGCCGACGGCAGCCCCGTCGAAGCCGCTCGCATATTGGGGATTCACCCCAAGTACTTGCACCGGCTCATCCGGAACCTCGCCTTGAAAACCGACGTGAAGCGGAGGGGTTTGCGCGCTGGGAAATCCGTCTCTGGCGGGTAACAAGCTTTTACTTCGTCGCCTCCGCCCATTCTTCAACTCCGCGCCTCAACAGCGACTCGCGGTCTTCAGGCAATATCCAGCGCTGTTTCACCAGATCATCCACCGCAGCTTGGTATCGAGCGGAGTATTCTTCGCGATTTGAGTAACGTTCTGCGATTGACTTGCGCGGGTCGCCTGCCTTCCGGCAATCTTCTGCTATTTTGCAAAACGGAATATACGATCCCTCGAAGGCGATGCGCCGATAGGGTGCGCCAATAGAAGGGTCGCGAAGATTCCATCCTGTATAAGTCGCGAGCGGAACGGTGACCTCCGGCAGGCGAACGCCATCGCGTTCATTGCCGTCAGCATCCACCTGCGGCACGAGCACGGGGAAAGCCTCGCCAACCTTCGGCGGCTGGACGCTTAAAATTCCATCCCGCCAGCCCGGGCCGAAATCCACGCGATAGGCTCGATTGGCATCATGCGGCATGTTGATCCCGGCAATCGGGGGGAAAGAAAATTTCTGGAGAGGCACAAGTGTTCCATCCGCAATCCTCGTATAGCTGCTGGCTGGAGGCAGAGTGTCGCTGCGAACCCAGGCATCCATGTTGGCGATCATTGCGCGCCAGAAATATTTCACTGGAAGCGGCGATCGCGGTTGCTGTCCGACCAAATCCTCTTTCCCTTTTTCCGGAGGAAATGGGCCAGAGGAATGTTCCAGTCCGGTCAGATGGTATATGCGAACGTGATCTGACAGCACGGCGTCTTGTTTGCCGTCTGCACTGGTGTGAGTGAGAGCAGCGGCGCGTCCCCAATACTCGTAGGAAGTGTTAGAGAAAAAGATTTTAGGCATTACTTTTTCGGCGGCGGCGCGATCAAGTAATCCCGCGGTGTCCCCCGTTAGCGGATCTTTTTCAGGCTGATCGGTGAAGGGAAAAATGTCGGTCGGAAAAAAGATTGCCGCCATGGGTTGGGCATCGCGCGATGGCTGGGCGAAACGGTAATTGAAGCTGCCGCGTCCGGCCCCGGCAACGTGGGCGAGAACGCCGTCGAGCGCGATGCGTCCATCTTCGTCGGCATTGAAGCCTTGATAGAGGAAGTCGCGCAGGAAGCGGCCATTCTGTGAAATCCCTTCTCCATAAACTCTCGCCGCGGGGGTAATGGAATCCTTCGCATGCTTCGCGTAGGAAGCCAAGTCGCGAATCGCAGCGAAGCCTAATCCGGCAACGACCGGGTCCGAGACCACATAAACATATTCGTAAATCTTGCCGGGATGAAAGCCGCCGTCCAGGTGAATGTGGCGGTCGCTGGCTGTGAGTTTTCCATTCACGAGATGCGCGAACTGCCATGTCGCGCGAGGAATTACCGTACGGGCGGCCTCAGGCGAATCCCGCACCGTCAGCACGTTCCGCGAATCGTCCGGCGCGGCAACTGGATATTCTGTGCCGCCGAGACTGGGTGCGCCGCCAGCCCCGGCACGAAACAAATGTCCCAGCGGAATCTCTGCCATTTCTTTCCAAGGCATGACATCGCCCCGCAGTAGGCCGGAAATGGTTTTTCCGTTCTCCTTCGCAATCGGAGCAAAGAGTCTCAGCGGATTATCATCGGTCGCATCCCACTGCCATCCGAGGGTGACAACAGTAAATCCGTTGCGCAGCAGCCAGGCATCGCCGGCGTCGGCCGCTAGGTCCTGATCTCCACCATCAACTAAGGAGAGAATGCGAGCCTGCCCGCGGTTCGGAACCTCCAACAATAGTGAGCCGTTCCCTTTGTGCGCATCCTTAGGGCGCACCCCCACGAAGTCGGCGGAGAATTCCACTTCGCCGTCTTTCAGGTTCACCGCATTGCGGAGATCAACAATTCGCAGGTTGTGCGGATTTCCCACTGGCACCGAGAAGTAGACGCGCCCCGTGAGGCGTTCATAACTTCCGGAATTGCCGAATGCCCTGCCATTAAGTACATCGGCACGTCGGGCGATCTCAACCCGGACGACTCGAGCGCTGAGGGGTGAGGCGCTTAGAGCCGCCACGAGGAGAGAAATGATGGTGAAATACCGTCGCATGCACGGCAGAATAGCATGTGGACCAGGGATTACAGAGTTGAGTGGCGGTCAAACGGAGTTTGCAAGCTCCGGCGCATTAGCTGATGGGCGGCGCGCGTTCCGGGGACGCACGTGAAAATGTTCCCTTGTCCATGAGAGGCCTCTACCTGAGGCGTATTAAGCGAGGCGAGGATTACGACGACTCCCCGCTCGGAGATTTCTCCGACCCGAATCCCGTACCAAACGCTACCGGCTGTATTGGTTCTTCTTTTTATCTGCGTGGCGTTCCAGGCCTAGTTCGATCAGACGCGTGATCAACTCTGTATACGCTAGCCCCGACGCCGCCCACAGCTTTGGATACATGCTGATAGAGGTAAATCCGGGCATGGTATTGATTTCGTTCAGGAAAATCTTGCGCGTTTTCGGATCCATCAAAAAATCCACTCGCGACAGCCCGGAACAATCCACCGCTTTGAAAGCGCTGATGGCCAGGCGCTGGATAGTCTTAGCTTCTGACCTGGTCAGTTTCGCCGGAATGACCAGCTCGGAGCCTTCTTCCAGGTACTTGGCTTTGTAGTCGTAGAATTCTTTAACTGGAATAATTTCTCCTGGGAGAGAGGCCTCGGGCGAGTCATTCCCCAAGACCGCACATTCGATTTCGCGGGCTTTTTGTTTCTTTCCTCCGACGCCTTCTTCGACGACAATTTTGCGGTCGAACCTGGCCGCTTCTTCGATTCCCGGGCCAAGTTCAGAGCGGTCATGCGCTTTGGAGATTCCCACTGAAGATCCCAGGTTCGCCGGCTTTACGAAAACTGGATACTTCAACTTCGCCTCGACTAGCTTCGCAACTTTTTTCGCGGACGCCTCCCACTCACTGCGCAGGATCGTGACATGTTTCACGATCGGAAGTCCGGCCGCCCGGAACAAAGACTTCATAACATCCTTGTCCATGCCTGCCGCCGAGCCAAGCACTCCCGCTCCCACGTAGGGAAGGTCGGCCAGTTCGAGCAACCCCTGAATGGTGCCGTCCTCCCAGAACGTGCCGTGCAGCACGGGAAAAATGATGTCTACATTGATGGCGCGGTCGCTCGCTCGACGAGTCTGAAGCGAGGTGGCAGCATCGGTCTGAAAGGGCGTCAGCGATCCTGATGACTTCGTGTGCGGCTCCGGTGGGACGACCACTGCTTCTCCCGCCAGAAGCACAGCCGCTCCGGCTGTGGCTTCGGGATCGCCGGCCCGCAGGGCTGTGGAAGGCGGGCTCGCAGATTGTCCGCGTAATAGCCGCTCCGCATCCGCAGCCGTGACCCAGTGGCCCTCTTTAGTGATGCCTATGGGAACGACTTCATACTTCTTCTTGTCGATCGCAGTGAAGAGCGACGCTGCCGACAGGAGCGAGACTTCATGCTCTCCACTGCGGCCACCGAATAGGATTCCCACACGTATTTTCTTCATGAACTTTCAGTGTGGACGGTATTAAGGACGGCCGTCAATCGCAGGCATGGTTCCATCGCGGCTTCGGCACCGATTCGGCGTTAGCGGAGTTGCATCGGTTGTGACAACTGAAAACTTAAAGCCGATTCTGCCGGAAGCTCGATGTCTTTGTTTCCGGTAAATGCCGTGGCCCCGGTTCCCGCGCCAGCGCCTGCGGCGGCGCCGATGGCAGCGCCTTTCCCTCCGCCAGCCAGTCCGCCGATCAGCGCGCCCAGCCCCGCGCCTCCTCCGATGAACCCGGCGCTACGCTTGCCTTTGCCCTTCGCGACAAAACTGCGAGTCGAAGTCTGAATTTGCTTTTCGCTTCCATTTATCCGAATGGACGTCAAGGCGAGCTGAAGGCTCGCACCCCCCGAAAACCGCCCTAGTGGAGCCGCGTTTACTACGTTTCCGGAAGCCGTCGTTCCCGCCGGAATCACAGTCTCACCTCCCACGCGTATTGGGCTGGAGAGGGTGGCCGAAAAGCCTTGCCCCGCTTGACTGATTTTAGATCCCACTGCCTGACCGAGACGCACCGTGATTGCCGTGCCGGAAGGGATCACCACAACTCGCGGAGCCTCAGGTCGGCTGCGAAGTTCGGGTCGGGACGTTGCAGCCGGGCCATCGGCCGCAGGCGGATTCGCCGGAGAACTGCTGTTCGATGGATTTGCGGGTTCGCCCGCTTGGGTGTCCTGCTTAGGCTTGCTGCTGCATCCGGCAACTACAAAAATCAGATAGAGAGAGAGGGCAATTGCAGCAATGGCAGATTTCATGACCGCCTCCGATAGCAATGATTACCAGAAGTGGGATCGGAGCGCAATTAGCTGTGGAAGGTGTTCATTTGGAAGTTGCGAAGATAGCGCAAGCACAGCCGCGTTAATCAAACAATTGCCGCATTGGCACGCCTAAAGGCGTGACCTCCCCAAAACCTTCCTACTGTCATCCTGAGCGCCGCCTGATTCTTCGCTCGCGAAGAATCAGCAAGTCGAAGGATCTCTATCGCCACTCAAATGCTGGGGTGTAGTGATGATTCAGCTCTTTTATTGCTCAGCCGAGTCATGCTCAGCCGAGTCATGCTCAGCCGAATCATGCTCAGTCGAACCAGAAGTAGATTTTATTTGTTCCGTGGTTCTTCTTTTGCCAGCCTCACTTTGGCTGATTCCAGTTTCTTCTGCACTTTGGCCACGTCGTCGGAATCCACCTCAGCCGCCACGGTCTTATTCCACTCCTGGATCGCTCTTTCCCAGTGGACCACAGCCAGTTTCAGGCGGCCTGTTTTCTGGTAAAGATCACCCAGATGGTCCTGAACGGTCGGGTCCGCGCCCATGTGCTGCGACGCTCGGGAAAGATTGTCTTCCGCCTGATCGTATTTTCCAGTTCTGAAATAGGCCCAACCCAGAGAATCCAGATAGGCGCTGTTGGCAGGATCAAGTGCCACGGCTTTCTTGATCAATGTGAGCGCCTCGTCCAGTTTCACACCACGATCAGCAAGCATGTATCCCAGATAGTTGAGCGCCATCGCATTTTGCGGTTCCGTGGAGAGCACTTTGCGAAACATATCTTCAGCCGGCTCATACCTCTTCTGCCGCTCGAAGGTGGACCCGCGCAAAAAGTAGACATACTCTTTGTCTTCCGGCTTGGTGGAAAGCTCGTCCGCCTTGTTAAGAGCTTCCTCGGCCTCAGGCCAGCGCTTCAACCGGCTATACATCTGGGCAAGGGTGATGTAGACCTCGCGGTCCTCCGGCGTGCCCTTCAGCAGCGAACGAACCTGTTGCAAACCGGCATCAGTCTGTCCGGTATCGGCCAGCTGCGAGGCGTAGACCATTTTCAGTCCACGATCATTGGGCAGCTTATCCACCGCTTCCTTCGCGACAGCGGTCGCCTGCGGCCACTGCTTGGATTCCCGGTACGTGTCAATAATCTGCTGGTAGCCGCGTTGTGCGCTGTCATCGCCCAAGGCCACCATCTGACGGAAGGTATCGAGGGCTGCCTGACTGTTATTATTCTCGCGGTAGACAGTCCCGAGGCGCTCAAGAAATACCGCGCGATTGGTTTTTTCCGCCGCGCTATAAGTACCTTCCGGCTTGTCAGTCTTTTTCACCAACTGCACCAACACCTGGATTGCCTCATCGTAACGGCCTTGCGCCTGGTAGACGGCAGCGATGTTGTAAGGAACTTCCATGGAGTCTTTCACCATGGATTCGGCTTTCTTGAGACTTTCCAGCGCCAGATCAAACTTTCCGCTCTTACGATAAATCTCCGCGATACGTACGTAGGTTTGCGCGTCCTCAGGATTCGCATCTGCGATGACTTTGTATTGCTCGAGGGCGGCATCGGTCTGGCCGTCGTTCATCAAGTTCTCTGCCAGTCCGCGGATGAAATCCAGGTTGTCGCGGTCGAGTTCAATGGCCCTTTTGTAGGAATCGATCGCCTTTTTGTATTGTTTTTGCTGCTCGTAGGTATAGCCAAGCGCCGAGTAGAGCTTCGCGGAACGGGAGGCATCGGGCACGGAGCTCAGCGTCTGCGCCGCACGCGCGCTATCGCCCTCCTCGTTGTACAGATAGGCGAGCGTGGTGACTGCTTCTTCCGCGTCGGGTTGCAGTTTCATCGCCAGTTTGAATTCAGCCTCGGCCTTTTGCAGGTCGTTGTTCAGGCGATACAGCCGGCCCAGAAGAAGGTGGTTCTCGACATTGTCAGGCTCGATTTTGACGATTTGCTGGTATTGATCAATGGCTAGTTTCAGTACGTTTTCTGATCCGTTACCGGGCTGCATATCGCCCAGCGACCTCAGGTAAATGCGTCCAAGAAGCTTATGCGCCTCCAAATTATTAGGATCGCGCTTGAGAATGTCCTGGGCTTCGACTACTGCGTCGCGGATGCGTCCGGTTTTCGCATAGAGTTCGGCTAAGCCCGCCGTCAGATATTCCGAGGTCGGGTCAGCGTCGATCGCTAACCGATACTCTTCAATGGCTTTGCCCGCCAGGTCGCTGCGCCCGTAAACAGCCACTTGCTCCTCGTACATGTGGGCCACGCTGTAGTGGTAATAAGCGGCGGCGCGGTCGGGTTTGTGGGCGGATGTAGCAGGAACTGATTTAGTAGCGGGAGTAGGTGCGGGAGCTTGTTGGGCAACAGCGCCCACGACCAGCACCGCCAAGACTAGAGCGATCTGAGTACCATTCATCTTCATCAGTGACCTGCGATCAATACCCACAATTCTCGGGACCATTAGCTTTGGATGCGGGACCGCTACGGGCGGGTGCTCAAAGTATTGTAAACCCTGATCTCGCATGATTAAGGGAAGGGCGGGACGAAATCAACGCCGGGAACATTCGAAGGTACAAGTACCGTAGACAGGCCGTTGCACCTGACTTGTCGCGCCGAGTAATCCAGAGCCGCAAAGCGGCGAGGAGAGTCGAAGCATCACTACCCCCAATATTTTAGCGGGCTACAGGGGTCCTTCGACGTCAGAGTCATTCGCTGCGCGGATGACTCTTTTGCTCAGGATGACCGGTTGACTCAGGATGACTCGATATTCTGATGGAACGGGTTAGTGGCGGAAGTGCCGAATTCCCGTGAAGATCATTGCGAGTCCCAGCCGGTCTGCGGCTTCGATCACCTCGGCGTCGCGAACGGAGCCTCCCGGCTGAATGATCGCGGTCGCGCCGACCCGGGCAATTTCTTCCACTCCGTCAGGAAACGGGAAAAAGGCGTCAGAGGCGGCGACGGTGCCCTTCAGAGGAAGGACGGCTTTCATGGCTCCGATGCGGCAGGAATCCACGCGGCTCATTTGACCAGCGCCTACGCCTACCGTTTGACCATCTCGCGCGTAAAGAATTGCGTTGGATTTCACATGCTTGCATACCTTCCATGCGAACAGCAGGGCGCGCTTTTCCTCTGCGGTTGGCTGGCGCTTTGTAACAACTTTCAAATCGCTTTCCTGTAGGGCCCGAACATCAGCGTCCTGCAAAAGAATTCCGCCTGAGACGTTTTTCATCACCCATTTCTCCGGAGCGTTAGTGATTTCTACAAGACGGAGGTTTTTCTTGGAAGCGAATTTCGCTCTAGCGTCCTCGTCGAATGACGGCGCTGCGATGACTTCGAGAAACAGCTTGGCCATTTCTTCCGCGGCCGTGCCATCGATTGGGCGGTTGACGCCAATCACGCCTCCAAAAGCCGAAACCGGATCGCATGCCAGCGCCTTCTTATAGGCCTCGACCAATGTCGGAGCCGTAGCCGTTCCACATGGATTTGTGTGTTTAATGATGGCGCACACCGGTTCTTCAAAGTCCTGCGCAAGGTCCCACGCCGCCTGCAAATCCACGATGTTGTTATACGAAAGCTCCTTACCCTGCGCCTGACGGCCATTCGCGACCCCAGAGGAGGACCCGTCGGAATATACGGCGGCCTTTTGATGGGGATTCTCTCCGTAACGCAGGTCGGCGACTTTCTTAAACGACAGCCTCAAGGTCCCTGGAAATGTTCGCTCGGGCGCGGGCGAGGTTTCACCGTTCTTGCTCACTCGCTCCAGTGTGGACGCAATCGCCGAATCGTAGGCGGCCGTGGCGGCAAAAGCCTTTTGCGCCAGACGCCATCGGGTATCCGCCGAGAGTACCCCACCGGATTTTTGCATCTCCGCCGCAATCATTGAGTAGTCGCTGGGAGAAGTCACGACCGCTACGTCGCTAAAATTTTTGGCTGCGGAGCGAATCATCGACGGCCCACCAATGTCGATAGCTTCGATCATCTCTTGCAACTTGACTCCGGGCTTGGCGGCGGTCTTCTCGAACGCGTAGAGATTCACCACCACCATGTCAATCGGCTTGATGCCGTGCTCGGCGATTGCCGACTGATGGGCTGGGTCATCCCGGCGATGCAAAATTCCTCCGTGCACCTTTGGGTGAAGCGTCTTCACCCGTCCGTCAAGCATCTCGGGGAATCCGGTCAGCTCGGAAATATCCTGCACTGCAATGCCGCAATCGCGCAGCAATTTTGCCGTGCCACCCGTTGAAATGAGCTCAACACCTTGAGCGGTGAGGTTTTTGGCAAAATCCTCCAAGCCAGACTTGTCGGTGACGCTTAGGAGGGCGCGAGCGATTCGCGTTGGCTTGGAGCCGGCAGAATTTG
>JBDUDA010000263.1:0-4045 GCA_040003205.1 Acidobacteriaceae bacterium
GTTGTTGAAAGAGGAAGCCTTACGCTGTCAGGAAAGAGTTTCGGGGTTGGCGGTGGCCGCGGACAGGGCCCCAGCGCTGCTGGACGATGCTGCTCCTGCGGCTGTGGCTTTCACTGCGTTTTCGGGCATGCGATGATTCAGGCAGAAAAGCGCGAGCTCGAGACGATCGGCAACTCCTAATTTGTCATAAACTTTTCGCAGATAATTCTTCACGACCTGCTCGGTGGTGCCCACTCGAACTGCGATTTCTTTGTTCTTCATTCCCTGCGTCACGCAGGACACAATCAGTGATTCTTTCGGAGTCAACTGCACCTTGGAGCGCGACGTCGCTGGACGCGTCCCCTGCACGCGATAAGCTTTCAGCACCCAGTGTGTGGCCTGGGCATCGAGCCAGGGCTCGCCTTGGGAAACTTTTCGCAGACAATCCACGAACAACTCGGGCTCGATTTCCCGCGACACGATGGCGTGTGCGCCCCGCCGGAATAATTCCAAAGTAAATTCTTCGTCAGGTTCCAGCGTGAGAACTACGAAATGCAACGCTGGATTTTGTCGCATTACGTCCGCAATTGTGTCTGGACTGTCGGCAAGTGCGGCTTCAAAAATCAGCACGTCGGCCGAAAACTTCTGGGTAGCGGAGATAGCTTGACCGAGCGTCTCAGCTTGTCCTACCACCCGAATGTCGTCTTCCACCGCGAATATTTTGCGCAAGCCGGCGCGGAAAATCGCCTGCGAGTCGGCCACGATCACACGAATGAGATGGGCATCCCCGCTGATTTCCTGCGGCCTTACTACCACGGCTTCCATGCTCAAAGTAGGGCTTGCCATTAGATTCCTTGCCGCTTAGCGGCGTTCGAAACGGTATTCATCAATTACCACGCCAACGTCGCGACGACCGCCGTCTTCAAAGCTTCGCACCACGCGTCCCCGACAATCGAGTTGCACATCGGCTTCGACGCCCATCACATTCGCGGGCAGAGAAATGGTGAAGTCCACCAGCGAACCCACGGGCATTTCGGAGTCAACCTGAAATAAAACGCCGTTGGCGGAAATATTCTGGGTGTCGGTTAGAAGTTCGCCGGATTTTGATTTCACAGAAATTGGCAGTCTGATGGGAAATCGCGCCGCGCTCTGCATATCGGGATAAATTGCACGCCGCTTCGCCACCGCTGCACCCGGTTCATCGTGCATGACGCTTTGATCGTGCGTGCTTTCGGAGGCCGCAAAATTGCTCTTTTTCGCGGATTGATTGTTATCTTCCATCACGCCCGCAGATTACACCGCTGAACCATGCTGGCAAAGTTACCGAAGTCACGGAACTAGTAGGGATAAATGGCTGCGATTGAGGAACTTACGCGAGCATTGCGGGAATGGGAGAAGGCAGGAGAAGCAGTGGCAGAATCAGAACTTGGTAACTTCCGTAAAGTTAAAATCGCGGACTTTCATCGCGGGCACGACCATGTCAAACGATTCCTCGCCGCTGGCACGCACCGGGACGCCCATGTCATCCACGTTCGAAAGCATATGGAGCAGGCTTTGATTGAAACGGAAATTTCGGATGCCGTAGAGTATCTTGCCGCCCTCTACGTAGAAGGTTCCGTCCCTTGTCATCCCTGTCAGGATTTTTTCGTAGGGATCGACTTCGCGGATGTACCACAGTCGCGTGACTAGAACTCCGCGCTCCGTGGAAGCAATCATCTCTTCGGTGGTCTTCGATTTCGCCGCTGCTTGAAAAACAATATTCATCGGCGCTTCGCCGATTTCGTTCGGGAGCGGAAAACCGTGCCCGGTAGCTTCGATAGGCCCGACCTTTTCTCTATATTCCGATTGTCGTATTTTTTTCGCCGTGGAGCGCGCATACACTAGTCGCTTCACGACGCCCTTGTCGACCAGTTGCACGCGCTGACGGCGCAGGCCCTCTCCATCGAATGGAGAGTTGGATTGCAGTGGGTGTGCGACGTCATCCCAAATGGTAATGTTGTCGCCGAATAATTTTTCTCCGACGCGGTTGTTGAGGAAAGAACGCTGGTCGAGAACCGCCAGGCCACTGAAATCGGGGAACATAAATCCCACCATATCCAGGACGGCGGCGGGCTCGAGAATTACGGTGTACTTCCCTGCCGGCAGCTCGCGTGGGTTTGCTGAATCGAAGGCTTTACGCGCCGCGATTTCCGCCAACTCGATAGGGCGAAGGTCGGTTACGTCAGGGAAATTCGCCTTCTGCCAGCCAGAAGAATTTTGCCCCAGCATGGTGATCGAGACTTCTGAGGATGTCTGCGTATGCCAGGTCGAAAGTCCGCGAGAATTAAAAATTCCTTCAATTGATTCGGCGGTCGAGAAGATGCCGGCGGCAGTGAGAATGCGCTTTTCCGCGACCCCGACTATTTTTTTTACGGCTTCTGCCCGCTGCTTGGGAGTCGTCGCGGCGGTGGCTTCGAAATGCCGGCTCGGGTTGCGAGCTTGGGAGGCTCCCGGACTTGACGGAACCGGCAACAAATCCGGATCAGGATGTTGAACCTTCGCAAGTGTTTCGGACGCCTGCACGACGCGCGTGATGCTGTCATCGTCGAACTTATTGGTGGTTGCGCGCGCGGTGCGTCCCGCGAAAACCGTCCGCACCGAGATTCCGTAGTTCTCCTCCGCAACATTCTGATGGATCGTATTGTTAGCGAAGCGGGTGAGCGCCGAGCGCCCTCCGTAAAAGATCACTTCAATTTCATCCGCAGTAGAGCGCTTCTGAATGCGTTTGAAAATGTCTGCGGCTTGGGTTTCGGTCAGCATGCTTTACGTTCCCTTGTATGCGCTTCCGACTTTAATATTTCGGAAACGTGCCGGGGAAGCACCATGCCCTGTGCCCATGACTTGCTGTGGCTGCCCCTTACCACAATTCGGCGTGCCCCACAGCGTCCACTCGTCGCGCGAGCAGATGGCATCCATGGAATTCCAGAACTCCGTCGTGATTCCAGAGTAAGAAGGGTTCTTTAGCATGCGCGCGCGCTTGCCGTTTTTGATCTCCCAGCCGAGTTCGCATCCAAACTGGAAGTTGTAGCGTTTGTCGTCAATGGACCATGAGCGATTGGTTTGCATAAGAATCCCGTGCTCCGTGGAAGCAATCAACTGCTCCAGGGTCAGCGGTTTCTCGCCCGGCAGAATGCTGATGTTGGTCATGCGGATAATCGGAAGACGGCTCCATCCCTCGGCACGCAATGTGCCCCCAGAACGAGATTCGCCGATGGTGTGAGCGGTCTCGCGCGAACTGAGATATCCGGTGAACAGTCCATTCGTAATAATCGGGGTGCATTGCGCGGGAACGCCTTCATCATCGTAAGCGAAAGTTCCCAGGCCGGGCCCATGTTCCTGACGGGCGTCCGCAACAACGTTGACGAGGTCAGTGCCGTATCGCAAAGTGCGCAACTTTTCGAGAGTGAGAAAAGAGGTACCGGCAAAATTTGCTTCCATGCCTAAGACGCGATCCAGCTCGATGGGATGTCCGACTGATTCGTGAATCTGCAAGCCCAACTGCGAACTGTCGAGGATCACGTCGAATTTACCTTCGGGACACCGGTCGGCGGTTAGCAGTTCGACAGTCTCTTCCCCGATGCGGCGGGCGTTCTCAACCAACTTCAATTCATCAATCAGCTCGTAACCTTTGTTCTGCCACTGGCCTCCAAACGAATTGGGGTAGGACCGTTTCTGGATCTCGCTACCCGCGAATGCGTAGGCTGCGTATCCCGCGCCCGTGACAAACTTCGTCTGATGAATATCGGCGCCATCGGATGAGAAATACCACTGCTCTTCGCGTCGGATATTGAGATTGGTCTCCGCCAGCGTCACGCCCTTCACTGAGCATAGCTCGGCATCAACCTTTAACAGCAGCTCCATGTTCTGTTCCACGGAAGTTGTAAAAGGATCAATTTTGTAGGGAGCCGTCCATTCGGCCGTGACGGGTTTTTCTGGAGCCAAACGAACGTCCTGAGTCTTTACCTGCGCGGACGCTTTTGCAATTTCCAGCGCGCGAGCTGCCGCGGCCTCCACTTCTTCGCGGCGA
>JBDUDA010000264.1:0-4038 GCA_040003205.1 Acidobacteriaceae bacterium
AAGTGAACGACGAGGGAGTCGAAACATCCCTATGCCCGCATGGGTGCGTACGCCCATAGGGACCCTTCGGCGGCAGAAATCCGATTCGAAGCGAATCGGATTTCCTTGCTCAGGGTGACAAAATTTAGGGTGTTGAGGAAGATTTCGAGTTTAAGAGAAAGATTCCGAGTTAATAAAAAAGATACTTTCTCCACTTATCATCCGACCGCCCCATCAGCCGCATGATGTGGCGGCTGGTATGAAGGTTGAAAGCGCGCGGCTCGCGCGTAAGCTTCATTCCAGCTTCAGTAGGAAGGTGGTTGCCTTTCCGACGATTGCACGTATGACAGCAAGCCACTAAATTCTCCCAGCTTGAGGCCCCTCCCCGCGAGCGCGGCACCACGTGATCTAAAGTAAGTTCGCTGGCGGACAAAATCTCTCCGCAATATTGGCAGCTGTTGCGATCCCGCAGCAGAATGTTCTTGCGGGATAAAGCACGCGTCTGATGTGGAATCCGGCGATACTCCAGCAACCGAATCACGGACGGGAGCCTCAAAGCCAGACGGGCAGCGTGCAGGAAGTGTCCATTCTCTTCCTCCGTCATCGCCACGCCCTTCAACACCAGAACGATGGCACGGCGCGCGGCACAAACATTAATCGGCTCATAAGATGCGTTCAGCACCAACACGGGAGCATGCAATCCCTGAGCATCGTCGCGCTGATGCAATCCGTCAGCGAGCGGCACCATATGCACTCCCAGGTGTACGGCCGCGTTCACCGTCGAGTTAGTCCACTTTCCTGACATGTAATTCTCAAAGTATCGCTACTGTCATGTTAAGCGAGTGAGCCGTTCACGAAGTGAACGGAGAGGGAGTCGAAACATCCCTATCAAGCCGCAACATCTCGCTCGTAAAACACTTGCGGACCAAGCTTAAGCGTCCGCCCCACGGATGCAACCCATACCTTAGATGCGCCCGCGCGCCGCAAAATTCTCGCGCATTCGGATACGGTTGTTCCGGTGGTAACAACGTCATCCACCAACAAGATTTCGCGCCCAGAAATTTCCCCAGGATTCTTAGCCTTGAATGCGCCGCGCAAATTCTCCCGGCGCTGATGTTGCGTCAATCCAATCTGCGATTTCGTCGGACGAACACGCTGAAGCACAGAACTCAATCTGAAACGACCGTCCGCAGAAAGAAGTTTCAATGCGGCCCGCGCAATCAACTCGGACTGATTGAATCCGCGCTCCCGCAATTTGCCTCGATGCAAAGGCACCGGCACTACGAGAACTGTCGTCTCTCCAAAGTTGGCGCTCAGTTTTGCAATCGCTGTGGCCAACATTTCTCCGAGCACATCCGCCGCCGGACGCACCGACTGATATTTCAGCAAATGAATCAACTCGCGCAATCCACCGTCATAGCTTCCGTAAGCGACAGCCTTCGCGTAAGCAGGAGTAACTCGCCGGCACAGGCCGCAACGAGAGTTGCTTGGCACGGACGATGACTCGTCCGAATTCACTAGATAAGGACTCATCAGCCGCTCGCCGCAAACCGCACACACTGCTCCGTGAATGGGGTGAATCGCAGAAAGACAAGACTCACAAACAGGAAGCCGCGAAAGATTAGTAAGAGAGGAGTCGCAGAGACGGCATCCGGAAGGAAACAACGTGGCAAACAAACTCTGGGCGACTGTCCGCGCCCGTGAACTCAGCCAGGAACCCAACGCGCTTCGCTTCGCTACAACGTTGGTCCCGGCAGCGGGATTTGGGTCCGCGATACTGCTGAAGACGAACCTCCGTTATCCGGCTCGCAATGCAGGGTCCACGCCGGATGCATTGTGCCCAGTATAACCGTCGGCGCAAGCGGGAGGCAATGTGTGCGAATTAGATATCCTGTCACACTGCATTGCAGATGTGGCGCGGGCGCCCTCGCCCGCGAGTTAATCTAAACGAACTAATAGCTCATCGGAACTTTTCCCCATACAGCTTGATTCCTAGCACTTCTTGGTATCGTTCGAAATCGTGGTCGCTGGTGAAAATCTTCCAGTGTCTTCGATGTGCCACCGCGCAGATGAGGAAATCAATTGCCGATCCCGCGACTCCTCCTGAACGGCACCCATTGTTCATCCTGGCCGCCTCTTCGTAGTCACTTATTTCAAGTCTCGGTTCCTGGAAGGCACGAAGATAGTCCCGCAGCTTTTTAAACTGGACCTCTTCTCGAATTCCCGAGAGTAACTCCTGGCGAACCGCTCCCATGATCTGCGCCCGGCCTTGCTCAATCAACTCTGCCAGATTCCGCTTCAGAGATTCTTCGGATGCATTTAGATCGGTCTGCTTTCGTCGCAATGCAAGGGACCAGATTGGAGTGTCCACCAAGACCAGCTGCATTATGAACGACGGCGGCTGCGTTCCGCTTTGTAATCGTAGGCGGGATCGAATTCAAACGTGCCGAACGCCCCAAGAATGCGAATCTGCTTCCGCCGCCGGACGTACTCTTCAAGCGCGGCAGTAACAGCTTCCTTCTTGGTCTTGTGGTTCCCGGAGCGCTGCGCTTCTTCGATTAATTTGTCGTCTAATGCCAGGTTGGTGGCCATGTGTGAATGTTTACACATGGCATTGTGTAAGTCAACTCCCTAAGTGTTCTGAAACTCGAAATCGAAGTATTCAATTCTAGGGGGTGGGGCTTCGTTGGACTACTGCGAGGCCGAGACTTACGTCCGCAATACTGCTCTCTCTGCCGCTTGCGGTAGCTTTATTGGAACGAAATATTCTTCCGGATACAAGTAGTCTTCGCCGGATTCGTCAATCACCCGTACCTGCCCGTGCTTAGAGGCCTTGACGTCAGATAGCAGTTGATACACTTTTCGCATCTCCAAAGAGACTGGGTAATCCTTATTCTGCACGCACAGAACGAAGCGCGCTTCGCTTCTCTTGATTGATTTCATGTCAGAGAATTTGCTTAATTTTGTATTCTTTCGCGCCGATCCCATGAGCCTCGTACCAGTGGACTTCTGCCTCGCATATCGTACCATCTGACAACTCCACGGGCGCGATTCCCTTCAGCTTCCTCCATTTTGCCTTGCCGTAAGCCTTCCAGAGCCGCCTGCGCTCTCGGATTGCTGTGCCCGTCGCGATGGATTCGACCTCAGTGATCGGCCCAAGAATCCTGAAGTGCATATACAGGTATCACTAACCTCACGCTGCGAGGGCGCCCGCCCCACATAGGTCCTCTAGCTGCACCCGCTCGTGCTCCCACAGCTCATGCAGCGATAGCAGCTTCCATTACGAGTCATGATTGATCCGCAGAAGCTGCATGTGGGGGCGTCGCCCAGGTCAACGATGCTCGCCAAGGCGTCGGCTGCGTGGATGGCTCCTGCTCTTGGACGCTCCTGCGCGGGCGGCGCTGGACTGGCTTCGATTTCTGCCGGTTGCGAGTTTAGAGCGGACTGTCTCGGCCTCAGCGTATCGAACAGCATCTGCTGCTGTCCGGTTAGGAAGCGGAGCTGTAGCCAGCGGAAGATGTAATCCATGATGGATTTTGCGAATCCGATTTCTGGAGTGCTGGTCCATCCACTGGGCTCGAAGCGGGTGTGCGCGAACTTCTCGCAGAGAAGTTTCAGAGGCACGCCGTGTTGCAGCGCGATTGACACCGCACAGGCGAAGCTATCCATCAGGCCGCTTACCGTGGACCCTTCTTTGGCCATGGTGACGAAAATTTCGCCGGGGCATCCGTCGGGATAGAGGCCGACGGTGATGTAGCCTTCGTGTCCGCCTACATTGAATTTGTGAGTGATCGAGGCACGCTCTTCTTGCAGACGATGGCGAATTGCTCTGGGAGGCCCGTTCAAACTGGCTTCGTCTTGCGGTGCTGTAGCCACGCGTGCGTCTTCTTTTTTCGAGAGTGCTGTGGTGCTTCCGGCTGCGCTGAGCGGTTGCGACTGCTTGCATCCATCGCGATAGACGGCCACGGCTTTTAGTCCCAGCTTCCATGCCTGTAGGTACGCTTCCATGATGTCTTCCACGGTGGCGTTGTTCGGCAGGTTCACGGTCTTGGATATCGC
>JBDUDA010000265.1:0-4035 GCA_040003205.1 Acidobacteriaceae bacterium
AAGCATCGCTTCGACCAAGGCATTTACCGCGCAGATGGCGGTGCTCTATCTGTTCGCTCTTTATCTCGGGCAGGTGCGGGGCAAATTCAGCAAGGAACGGCGCCGTCTCTATATAAAGGAACTTCTCGAACTTCCCGACAGATTGGAAACAGTATTAAAGTCCGCCGCTGCGTGTGAACAACTCGCCGAAGCTTTTTATAAAGTCGAAGACTTCCTGTTCCTCGGGCGGGCAGTGCATTATCCGATTGCGATGGACGGCGCTCTGAAGTTGAAAGAAGTTTCTTACATCCACGCTGAAGGATATCCCACCGGCGAAACCAAGCACGGGCCCAATGCTCTCATTGATTCGAAGTTGCCAGTGGTAATTATTGCGACCTGCGATCGCAGCGATCCCGGATCGGTGCTTCGCTATGAAAAGAATGTGGCCAACATTCGAGGTTTTAAACAGCAGGGTGCGAGAGTAATTGCGTTAGCTTCAGAAGATGATGAGGAGATGCCGAAGCTGGCGGATTACACAATCCCGATTCCGCGCGCGACCGAGTTGCTATTGCCGATACTTGAAATTGTTCCCTTGCAGCTTTTTGCTTATTACATGACGGTGCGCAAAGGACTGGATGTGGACCGTCCGCGAAACCTCGTGAAGTCCGTCAGCGTCGAATAAAAACTAGTTAGGCTTACGCGTCTTGTTGCCGTCAGTGAGGTAGCGGAGCAGCGCCGTGTCGCCAGCGTGTTTCAATTTTTCTACAAACATGGCTTCATGATTGACCTTGGCGTCATTGGAGGCCTTCTGCCGAATTGTGTGGCGAATCTTCTCTCCAGTTTCAGACTCGTTGGTTAAAACCTGCATGTAAAACCAGAGGAAGTGCCGCATCTGATCGATGGCCGACTTGAGCACTTGCAGAGCTTCGAGTTCGGGCAACTGGCTGAGCGCCTCCATCAATTCCGGATCGCCCGGCGCCTGCATGGCGGCGCAATTTAATTCCCGTTGAATGGCGCGGAGGTCTTCGGTGACGCGCAGTATCCGGACATGCACTTCGTCCAGACATTCATGTGTGCTCATTGGGTTCCCATCTCTCTTGTTTGACATCCCACGATCTCATTCAGCACACGAAGCGAACAGATGTCCCACGTGCATGCGCTTTCGTAATTCGGCGTTACTTTGGTACGACGATCAGTGGGCAGACATTAGCGCTTTCAAAGCAGGAGCCGCGTAGCGACTGTCCAGCCGCCCTTCGGCGACACTGAAGTTTGTGATACAACGTCCACGATGCCTGAGATCCCCGCCGGACTAGCCCGGGTAATCGGCCGCTGGAGCCTGGCTGCATTGATGGTGAACGCCGTAATTGGCAGCGGAGTATTCGGGCTACCCTCCGATTTAGCAAAATTACTGGGAAAGAACGCTCCCTGGGCGGTTCTGCTCGCGGCCTTGGCGGTGGGGATCGTGATGGCGTGCCTGGCCGAAGTGGCGTCGCAATTTAACCAGGCGGGCGGACCCTATTTGTACGCTCGGGTGGCATTTGGGAGGTTCGTCGGAATTGAAATGGGCTGGATGCTTTGGCTCACCCGCCTTACTTCTCCCGCAGCAAACGCAAATTTATTTGTCATTTATTTGGGAGAATTTTGGCCCGCAGCCAAATACCCACTCCCAAGACTTTTCATTTTGACGGGGCTGATCGCGGCTATCACGTTCGTGAATTTTCGGGGCGTGAAGACGGGCACGCGAATGAGCAACATTTTCACTGTGGCAAAACTTGTACCGCTCTTTCTGGTGGCCTTCGCTGGGATGTTTTACCTGTCCGTCCACCACCCGGCACTGTCGCTCGGCACTGAGAGCGCGAGTGCCCATACCTGGTTAAAAGCCATCCTGCTGATGGCATTTGCCTATGGGGGGTTTGAAACTGGACTTACTCCCATGGGCGAAGCGAAAGACCCGCGACGTGACGCTGCCTTCGGATTGCTCATCGCCCTAATCACATGCACCTTTCTGTACACGGCAATTCAATGGGTTGTTCTGGGGGTGCTGCCCGACCCTGCTCATAGTGAACGTCCGCTGGCAGACGTAGCGCGCATCATTTTCGGACCTTGGGGAGCCGCTCTGATTGCTTTAGGCGCCATGGTTTCGGTGTACGGCTACCTCAGCGCTAACGTGTTGGCCACTCCCCGAATCACCTTTGCCATGGCCGAGCGGGGCGACTTCCCTGCCATCTTTAGAGCTATACATCCGAAGTTTCGGACGCCTTATTTCTCCATTGTTGTCTTCGCGCTGTTGGTATGGGCGTTGGCGATTCTTGGGAGCTTTACCTGGAACGTAACTCTCTCGGCGGTGTCGCGATTATTCTATTACGGGTTGGGTTGCGCTGCCCTTCCGGTCCTTCGGAGGAAGCAGCCTGGGGCGGCCCTTTTCCGCCTGCCGGGCGGCGTGGTGTTTTCCGTCATTGGCGTGCTTGTTTGCGCGGCGCTGATAACGGGCGTGGACCGCAGCGGTTTCCGCATTCTTCTTGGCACCGCCTTCGTCGCGGCGGTCAATTGGTTACTGGTACGCAAGCGCGCTCCTCTTGAGCCTTTGGATCATCCCTCAGGCTGAAAACCCAGCCCCTAGGAATTCCCCTGTTGTTTTTCGAGTGCCAACAAAGCCTGCTTGCGTTGAACGCCCCAGCGATACCCAGCCAGGTTGCCACTTTCTCTCACAACGCGATGACAGGGTATGACCACTGCCAGCCGATTGGTGGCGCACGCACGCGCCACGGCGCGAGCGGCAGAGGGCTGTCCGATCGCATTGGCAACTTCTGTGTACGAGCGAGTCTGCCCCAACGGAATCGTCTGTAAGTAGCTCCAGACTTTGCTTTGAAAAGCTGTGGCCTGGATATCCAGAGGGAGCTTTGAGGTCTCCAATCCCCCAATCCGAGAAGCCAGAAGTTGAGCCCATGCACCCAGGCTTTCATCATCGCGGCGGCGACTGGCGAATGGGAACTCGTGCTTGAAACCCTGTTCAAGTTCCTCATCCGAATCGCCAAACTGGATCGTGCAGATTCCCTTCCCGGTGGCGGCAACCAGCATGCGTCCCAAAGGCGAGTCGGCGATGGTATAGCGGATGGGGGCTGCCACGGCTCCCCTGCGGTATTTATCCGGAGTCATGCCGAGCTGCGTGGATGTGCGTTCATACAAGCGACTGCTGGATCCGTATCCCGCGTCATACATTGCCCGCGTCACTGAGTGTCCCGCTTGCAGGTTACGTTTGAGTTGTTTCATGCGGCACGAGTCGGCGTAGGCGCGCGGAGTGACTCCCAGTGCGGCCTTGAACGTTCGCTGAAAATGAAAAGCGCTCAGTTTAAACTCGGCCGCCAGTCGAGCGAGAGATAGCGGCTCGTCAAGATGAGTCTCAATGAAGCGGCAGGCTGACTTCACAAAATCCTGACGCGAATTTGCGCCCGCGGTTTTCGGACTGCAACGCAGGCACGCTCGGTATCCGGCTTTCTCAGCGTCTTCAGGAAGGCGAAAGAAACGTACATTCTCAGGGCGCGGACGCCTTGCTGGACAAGACGGACGACAATAAATGCCGGTAGTAGAAACCGCGAATACGAAGACACCGTCGTGACTGGCATCTCGCTCCAGCACAGCCCGCCACGAAACTTCGTCGGGGATCGCGGGTGCAGCATGCTGGACTCGAGTTTTTATGGGTTGGGACGTCCTCATTTGTTGTACATCAGTCGAACTGAATACCGCTGTAGTTGCTGTCATGATACGTCTGACAGTAATCTCGCGTGAATCGCTGGACTATCCGATTCTTGCGGTCAAACAATTTTCCCAAAGGGGAGAGTGTGGCAACGGCTAGCGCTAGAACAGGCCATCTCATCGGCTTAGCTTAGCGGTAGTTTGATGATTTTTAAATTAACTATTTCCGACTTGCGCTTGTGTGAGCTGCTGATTCGCGCGTAAGGCGTAAAGCACCGATTCTGCATGAGGTAATTGCAATCGATTTCGAGGACAGCTCACTTCGGAAACTGCGGCGGCTCCGGCTCGGCGGAACCGTCGGCG
>JBDUDA010000052.1:0-13644 GCA_040003205.1 Acidobacteriaceae bacterium
ACCGCAAATCACGAGCAACATGCCCCCGAGGATGACTTTTTTCAAGGGGCCGGGAGTTTGCAAAAATCGAATCATTTAAGTGGACGCTCCGATATATTGACGATGACGTGTCAGATTATTGCCGTACCAGAAGATGAGGTGGAATTCACTATTATAAACCATACTCAAGGACATGCTCTCGTTTCATGGCACTCCTGCGCAGTGCAGTCATCGTCCCTATGGTGCCCGTGCAACTTTCGCGGCACGGTCTGCCATATGGATTGAACCGAATCATTAAAACGTGGTATTACAGTGAAACTCGCACATCAAAAGACTGCCCTTGGTGAATCGCAGCAGTGAGCGCATGGCCATTCGCGAGGCAGTTATCGTCCCGGCTAAAGGAATACCGATGAAAAAGTTCGCAGCCTTGCTTCCAGTGATCACGCTTTCGTTCGCCACCTTGTTCGCTCAGATCGCGCAGCCTCGTAGGTTGAACTCTGATGGACCAATCATCTTACGCGCTGGCTGGATGCTGCAGACCTCCGCGAAAGTTGAGAAACCAGGGAATGTGATTTCTTCGCAGAAATTCCGTCCACTCGGATGGCATTCCGTCAGTGTTCCCACCACTGTGGTGGCCGCTCTGGTGAAAGAGAAGGTTTATCCCGATCCAGATTTCGGCATGAATCTGCGCACCATCCCAGGCACGTCCTATCCTGTTGGCTCGAATTTCTCAAACATCGCAATGCCGCCCGACAGCCCTTTCGCTGTTTCCTGGTGGTATCGAAAACAATTCGTATTGCCAGCGGCCGACAAGGGCAAGACCATCTGGCTGAATTTTGACGGCATCAACTATCGCGCCAATATCTGGCTCAACGGAAAACAGATTGCCAAATCCGATGACGTTGCCGGAGCCTGGCGCACGTATGAGTTCAATGTAACGGATGCAGTTCTGCCAGGCAGAGAAAACGTCCTTGCGGTCCAGGTCTATGCGCCAACCGAGACCGATCTTGCAATCACTTTCGTTGATTGGAATCCAGCGCCGCCAGATAAAAACATGGGGCTGTGGCGTGATGTCAGCCTTACTGTCAGCGGTCCCGTGGCCGTGCGCTATCCGACCGTGGTATCGAAGGTGGACTCTCCGGCAAACGACAATGCTCACCTGACTGTCACAGCACTATTGAAGAACGCCGGCAAGCAGTCTGTAAAAGGAACTTTAGAAGGGCGCATTGACGCGGTTGAATTTTCACAGGAAGTAGAGCTCGCCCCGAACGAATCCAAGGATGTGACGTTCACTCCCGAGCAATTTTCTGAACTCAATATCCCGAATCCACAATTGTGGTGGCCCGCGCAAATGGGCAAGCCGAATCTGTACACCCTTGCCATGCAGTTTAAAGTTTACGGAAAAGTCTCCGACCATTCCACCACCCAGTTCGGCATCCGCCAAATAAGCTCAGAGCTAAATGAAAGTAACAAACGAGTTTTTTCGATCAATGGCAAGAAGATTCTCATCCGAGGAGGAGGCTGGTCCTCGGACATGATGGTGCGGTGGAACCTTAAGCGGGTCGAGGATGAAGTCCGCTACGTGCAGGATATGGGGCTGAACACCATCCGTCTCGAGGGCAAGCTTGAGCCAAAAGAATTCTTCGATTTGGCGGACCGCAGGGGCGTCCTGGTCATGGCAGGATGGTGCTGCTGCGATCACTGGGAACATTGGCCCAAATGGAAAGCTGAGGACTTTAAGATTTCCGAACAGTCGCTGCGCGATCAGATCTATCGCTTACGAAGTCATCCCAGCCTGGTGATGTGGCTGAACGGCAGCGACAATCCCCCGCCGCCCGACGTTGAACAGACTTATTTGAAAGTAGAAAAAGATTTGCTCTGGCCAAATCCTGTCGTGTCTTCTGCCACCGCGAAACCTACGTCACTCACTGGAGACAGCGGCGTGAAAATGAGCGGCCCATACGAGTATGTCGCGCCCTCGTATTGGATGACAGACGCCACTCGCCCAGCTCCGGAACAGAAATGTAACGCCGGCGGTTGTGGCGGAAGCTACGGATTCAACTCAGAAACCAGTCCTGGACCGGCGGTGCCACCCATCGAAAGCTTGCGCGAAATGTTGCCGAAAGAACACCTGTGGCCCATTGATGATTTCTGGAACTACCATGCGGGAGGCGGAGTCTTCAAAGACATTCACGTCTTTTCGGACGCATTGAATAACCGCTACGGCAGTGCGAGCGATGTGGAAGATTTCGCGATGAAATCCCAACTGATGGGATACGAGGGCATCCGCGCCATGTTTGAGGCGTATAGCCGCGACAAATATGCCTCCACCGGCGTCATTCAATGGATGCTCAACAACGCGTGGCCTTCAATGATTTGGCATCTCTACGACTATT
Organism: Acidobacteriaceae bacterium; assembly: GCA_040003205.1. Lineage (GTDB taxonomy): Bacteria > Acidobacteriota > Terriglobia > Terriglobales > Acidobacteriaceae > JALYIM01. The sequence continues at coordinate 2,376 of JBDUDA010000052.1, forward strand.
ATTTGCGGCCGGGTGGCGGATATTTCGGAGCCAAAAAAGCGATGGAGGCCCTGCATCCAGTCTATGGATACGATGACCGCTCAATCGCTGTGGTTAGCAGCCAGTATGAAGATGCGAAGGGCCTGAAGCTCTCCATCAAAGTTGTGAATCTTGATGGAACCGAGAAATTTTCCAAAGAAGCGACCGTGGACGCCGCTTCCGATAGCACGAATCGAGTCACGACTCTGCCGGAAATCGAAAACTTGAGTTCCGTATATTTTGTGGTGATGCGGCTCGAAAATGCCGAAGGACAACTTGTCGGATCGAACTTTTATTGGCTGTCAACCAAACCCGAGACCCTCGATTGGGAGAAGTCGAATTGGTACACAACTCCCACTGCTTCTTATGCGGACTTCACCGCGCTTTCGCAGCTCCCGAAAGTCAAATTGAACGTGACCGACCGCACCGAGCACAAAGGTGCTGATGCGATCACGCATGTCATAATTGAAAATTCTAGTAATAGTGTTGCGTTCTTTGTGCGGCTGAAAGTTAACAAAGGAGCGGGAGGGCGAGAAATTCTGCCAGTGCTCTGGCAGGACAATTACATTTCCCTGCTGGCCGGAGAAAAGCGCGAAATCAGCGCCACCTACAAAGCGAGTGACTTAGGTGGGGTAAAACCTGTCGTGCAAGTTAGCGGATGGAATGTGGAATGAGCACGCTGCTTGTGAAATTTCCAGACTAGGTTTCCTCCGGAGGCAATTCGAAGTTCACCAGGTTGCCGCGAAAACCTTTGGTCTTCCACGCCCCGAACCCAATCCCTACGGCCATCCAAATGCCACCGAATATTAGTGCCTTGTGGCTAAGGTTCGCCCAAAGAAGTAAACAGATAATGAATCCCAGCGCGGGCGGAAAAAGATTGCTGAGCTTTTTTTTCTTTTCACGTAAGTAGTAGCGGACAAACGCTGCCGCATTGACTCCCATAAAGGCTATCAGCGCGCCAAAATTTAATAAGTTGGCTCCGAGATCGTACCCGGTGGTGGCGCCCGCCAGCACCGGCAGCAGAAACGCTCCCGCCAGCGCCAACGCTCCGACGAAGAGCACGTTATTTCGCGGCACGTGGCGCTTGGGATCGATAGCTCCGAAGAATGACTTGGGCAGCGCATTACTTCTTCCCATGCCATAAAGCAAGCGCGCCGCTCCCAGTTGCGCCCCCATGCCGGAGCCAAAATTTGCCACCACCAGAGTGAATCCAACAATTGCGAAGAGCGGCGGCCAGGCCCGGCCCGCAACGAATGTGAAGGCGGTATCCAAATTCGGATAAGGCTCCGACGCTGGCCAGATCAGTTGTGCAACATACACCTGAATGGCGGAGAGAATACCTATCGAAACGCAGACCAGTACCGTTGCGAAAAGAATATTGCGGCGTGGATTTTCGGCCTCTTCGGAAAGAGTGGATATTCCATCGAAACCGATATAAGTCAGCACTGCCACTGAAGTTCCGCCCAGGACCGCTTTGGTGTTCCACGATTGCGGATCGTAAAACGGATGCGTGTAAAAGCCAGAATTGCCATGCGGATGGCCAAAGATATAGCGTGCCGCCGCCACAAAAAAGATCGCAATCACCAGTCCCATTCCCGCAGCCAGCAACGAATTGACCCGGGCCGATGTTTTCACTCCCTGAATATTCAGACCCGTGAAAACTATGGCGACAAAAATCGCCCAGACAGCGTAAGGTACTCCGGGCGCGAAGACATGCGCCTGTTGGCTGATCCAGATGACGCAGATCATGGGATTGAGAATGTAATCCATGACCATGCTCCACCCAGTTACGTAACCCAGCGCAGGATTTATTTCCTGACCAACATAGGTGAACGCGGAACCGGCGCTGGGATAAGCGCGCGCCATGCGTCCATAACTCATCGCAGTGAAGAGCATGGCGGCCATCGCGAGCAGGATCGTGGTAACAACGTGGCCATGTCCGCGATTGCTCAGCACACCGTAGACGGACATCGGGGCTACGGGCTGGATGACGATGATTCCATAAAGAATCAAGTCCCAGAGCGTGAGGGAGCGCCGAAGTCCCGGCCCGACGTTTGCAGAAGCGGTGGTTTGCATCGTCGGCTATTGGATTATGAGAAGCAAACGAAGTCAACACTAAAACGATTTAGATGCGACTTTTCGGGTCGCCTACGAATCTCTCGCGCTGCCCCGGCTCGAAACAATTAGGGCTTTGGGTAATTATAGGAATAACCAAGCGGCTCATTCCCAGAAACCTCGCGAGAGTTGTATTCCAGAAAATAATTCAGATGCGAATCGTCCAGCGGAAACGACTTTCCCGCCGGATACGGATAACTGCCCATGCCGCGAAATGGTAGCGGCTCAACCGTGCTGCCTTCGGCGGCATAGAAGTCCATATCTTTTTCATAGCCATTGGCAAGAAAGAAATAATCTCTCACCCAACCATCGGCGAGGACTGGCAAGGATTTTGGGTCAAATTCCAACGCAACTCCTTCACCTGAACCGAATATCACCAACTTGTCGTCGGAATCCGCGAGCAGGGGACGAACATCGCCATAGCGGGTGTACGATCCTGACTGGCGCGCGTACGGACCCGTGCGACTCACTTCTTCATACCTGTACTGCACATTGCCGGGAGGTTGCGCTTCGATCTGTCTTGGATAGCCGTGGAAGCTGAGCTCAGATGTTTGCAGCGGAACCGTTGTTACTCGAGTTTCTGCATTCGGTGGAACAACGCCCCTCGAGGAACGAGAAATAAGAATGTTGTCCCAATAGATTTGCAAATTTGTTGAGATGCGAATGCGCTGCGTTCCGCGCGGTAAGCGCCCGCTGAGATCGGCAGTAATCGTGCGCGGCAATCCTGCCGGAAATCCCATGTCTTCGACTACCCGCGTCCACTTGCCACTCTTAGCCAGCGCTTCCACGTAGGGCGCGGTTGCATGAACGCCAGCCTGGTCCGCGGCGTACATTCCGGTGGCGGTGAAATATTCTATTTCGCCATGGAGTAATAACATCAGCGCGCCGCCGTCATACGGTGCGCCCAAATCCAACTCCAGACTGTGTGGCTTGGTGAAACCTTTAAACGGCAGCAGATCGAAGTCACCGAAATAATGATTAGCCAAAATATCCGGTAACACGTCGTGCCCGTGCTCATCGTGTGCGGCCGCTGGAGGCCGAGCATCGCGGCTGGTGATCACTTTGAATGATGGATAAGGGGGATTGCTGGCAAAATATTCGTTGGGATAAACATCCACATTCCTGGGATGATCCACTGCCAACAACTGCACTTGGTCGAGGTAAACAACTTCTTCCATCGGCTCCATGAGCCGGAAGCTCAGTTTGCCATCCTTCTCGCGAATCGCATTGCCATCAACTTTCACGTATTCAGTCGGACGCGCAATGTTCCGTTCTCCAGGCGCGACCCAGTGTCCGATAACTCCGGCCCCGAGCACGTCCGCCACCAGTTCGTAATGCTTGCCGTCCCAGACAAAAAGGGTCGGGCAAGAGCTGCCCCGGCGATCAATTTCCATGAATGCCTGCTCACGATCGCCGGCGATTTGGATCTCGTCCTGGAGGACGCCCGTAGGCCACAACAAGCGGACAACATCCGCTTCCCTGGTTTCCCCGAGACCGACTGTCAGTTGCGTAGAACTCTGTCCTAAATATCCGGACGATCCCGCGATTTCGAATTTCTGGCGGTTGGCGCCGGCAAAAACTTCCACTTTGGTGCCGATCGCACTCTTGTTGTCGTTCAGTCCCTTGAGCGCAAGTCGTAGCCAGTGGTTCTTGTTGCCCCCCTCGTTACGCAGCAATATTACCGGTCCTTGATTCTGAGTGATGAGTAGATCGGTCGCGCCGTCGCCATCGTAATCTCCGGTGATAATCGCGCGCGGGCTTTTCAGAATAATTTTGTCGAGGCCAACCTCCGCGCTCACATCTTTGAATCCGTCCGGTCCGAGATTGCGAAATAATTTCACTTGGCCGCTGCCATCGGCAGTTTCGCCAACGGCTGCCAGATCAACCCAACCATCGTTGTCGTAGTCGAATGCAGCAACTCCCCAGGCGCGCACCCAATTTGTTTTTGGAAGCTCAATCGGCACGAAGGTCTTCCCGCGATTGTTCCGCCACAGTGTGAGGCCAGGGGATTGCCAATGCGTTAAGGCCTCGTCCATCCAGCCGTCATGATCGAAGTCGAGCACGGTAAGACCCACGCTATTGTTGGGAGCCGAAGGCGGCCACAATTGCCGTAAAGGAAATGCGCCTTCGCGCGGATTTTCAAAGCTAGATGGAGATTTCTGCCATCCGGTGGAAACAATGTCCACTGCACGGTCGTTGTTGTAATCGGTCCCGACCGCCGCTACGCTTGGCGCAACCCCAGCGAGCGCCAGGGATTCGGTAACGTCGGCAAAGGTGCCATCGCCATTGTTCCGCCACATCACGTTCATCCCGCTGACTTTTGCGGCGCTTTGCATCGCAGCGCCAGGTCCCGACGAAGCGGTGGATTGCGATTTGCGAGGATCGAAAGCGTCGCCCTCGGCATATCGCGTGATATACAAATCAATGTCGCCGTCGTGGTCGTAATCCACGAAAGTCACTCCCAGGTTGAAGCCGTCACCTTTGATTCCTGCCTGCGCCGTCGCATCTTTAAATGTGCCGTTTTTCTCATTGTGAAGTAACAGCACGCGCCCGTTGTAGCTGACTGCAAGGTCGGTATAACCATCGTTGTCGTAGTCGCCAGCGGTGCAACCGATACCGTGTTGCGCAGGATCGATCCCTGCCTTGACGGTCGCATCTTCAAACTTTCCCCCGCCCACATTGTGATAGAGGGCCGAACCACCCTGGGGACCGTTATCAGGAAGGAAAATGTCGAGTTTGCCGTCGCCGTCGTAATCCAGAAAGCATGCGCCCGGAGCAAGGTAGGCAGCCAAATCATCATTCTTCTTCGGATTTGCTTTGGAAACGATCCCCGCCGCCTCTGTCTCTGGAACAAACCGCACCGGAATCGCGGACTCCACTTTCATTACTGCAGCTGTAGACTCTTCCACGCGCGAATATTTTCCCTGCTCGCCATAGGCCAGGCTCATAGCGGCGCCAAGTTTCTTCTGCGTGATGTACTGGAAGCGCGCCAGATGCTCACGAGCTTGCACCACATCTCCAGATTGCTGATAGGCGCGTGACATCCCGAATTGCGCGGAGACATGCAAAGGATTCAACTTGATGGCGTGCTGGAACGCGTCAATAGCCTGGGGAAACTGCTTCAGTTGGGAATTTACTGTTCCGAGAAAATACCATGTGTCAGCATCATCAGGATCAATTTCGATGACGTGGTGGAAGGCCGCGATAGCCCGCTCAGCTTCACTGCTGTTCTTGTAAAGCAGGCCAAGGTTGTACCACGCCTGCGGGTCTTTAGGGTCTTGTTTGACTGCGTTTTCGATGAGCTGTTTAGCGGGGTCAACTCGTCCTAAATTCAATAAAGCGATGCCTTGATTCAAGCTGGCGATTCGAAGAGCTGGATCCAGAGCGACTGCTTGTTCAAAAGCCTTGAGCGCCTTCTCGAACAGCTGCTGATTCATGTAGGCCGCGCCAAGATTGTTAAGCCGGGCGGCCTCGATGGAATTCTCGCTTTTCGCTTTAGCGTTTTGCTGGGGCGATGCCGCAAGTAGCAAAAGAGCCGCAACTGCGACCAACACAGCGGCACCCACACCAACAAATTTCGACGAATATCTCTTCACTATGCCTCCACGCTTTCTAATGCTTTTGCCCAGCGAGAACCTTAGGCACCGGGATAGAAGCGCGCTGTTTACGTCCGGCAGGCACGCTGTATGCCCGGGAAGCAACGATTCCCTTCCCTTCCTGAATCGTCACTGTCTGACCGGCGTTGATGTCGGAGAGCTTATCCACCTGACCGCTCGGCCACTCAATCTGCATGGAATCCACTTTCGTCTTTGCCGCTAGTCCAAAAGTTAACACCAGTTCACTCTGCGAAAGGTAGCTCGATCCGCTGCGCACCGTCTTCCATTCTTTGTCTTCCCCTGCCGCGACGCGGACAACGGCGCCAATGCCGTCCCGGTTAGATTTCGTTCCTACCAATTTCACTCGCAGACTGTGGTTTGTTACGCCTTCGTTGTGAAAGAGGTAGGCGCGTCCGCCATTGGTGGTCATCAGAACATCCAACGCGCCGTCATTATCGATATCGGCGTAAGCCGCACCATTGGCCACTTTCGGCGCAGCAAATGCCGTCCCAAGGGCCTGCGTTGTTTCCTCAAACTTTCCATTGTGCAGATTACGAAATACGTGCGGCGGCTCGGCATAACTCACGCGCTTCTGCACTCGCTCAATTTCGTTTTCGATATGGCCGTCGGCCACCAGAATGTCGGACCAGCCATCATTATCGTAATCAAAAAAGAAACATCCAAAGCCGAGCGTGACCAATGTCGGGCGTCCCACGTCGGAACTCGGCGCCTCATCCACAAAGAGACCGTTACCCTCGTTGTGATAAAGCGAAAGCATCTGATTGGCAAAATTAGTGATGATTAAACTCGCATGTCCGGAGCGATCATAGTCAGCCGCGTCAGCACCCATTCCCGCGCGGGCGACGCCGTCTTCGCTGAAGGCGATGCCCGCGGAAACTCCTTTTTCCTCGAACGTGCCGTCGTGCTTGTTGAGATAAAGCTTATTGGGCTGGGTATCATTCGCCAGCAGGATATCGGGCCATCCATCACCGTTGTAGTCGAGGATCGCGACCGCAAGACTCTTCGATGTCGCATCGTAAAAATTCGCCTTCTGAGTGACATCTTCAAACTTGCCGTTGCCAAGGTTGTGCCACAATCGCGCCGACGATCCTTTGTACGATTCGGGCGTGCAATAGGATTTCCGTGTGCCATCGAGCGTGCAATACAGATCGCCCGGCAACGACCACTGGACATAGTTCGCGACCACGAGATCAAGCTTGCCGTCGCGATCGTAATCTACCCACGCGGCGCTGGTGGAGAATTCGCTCGGACCCCACAGGCCAGCCGCCTTGGTTACATCTGTAAATGTGCCATTCCCATTGTTGCGAAACAGATGATTTTGGCCGAGCGCGCTGATAAAGAGATCGTCGTATCCGTCGTTATCGTAGTCTCCGACCGCGACCCCCAAACCGAACATCGAAACGGCCAGTCCAGCCTTGCGTGTCTCATCCGTAAATGTTCCATCATGATTATTGTGGTAAAGCTTCGGCGTAGTCGCCGGACCGGGATGCCCCGGCCAGTTCTCGCCGTTCACCAGCAGAATATCCGGCCAGCCATCATTGTCGTAATCAATGAAAGCGCATCCCGGACCCATCGTTTCCGGCAAATACTTTTTCCCGAATGCCGCGTTGTTGTGAGTGAAATGAATTCCGGCTTGCGAAGAAATATCGCGAAACTGAATTCCCTGAGCGCTCACCAGGCCGGCGCCAAGCGCAATGAAAATACCAATTGACCCTTTACGCATTTATCTGGCTGCTCCCACTGACGCTGTGATCCTGGCCTGAGCTGAAGCCCGACGCTTTTCGCGAGCCCCACCACCAGCAGGCTTTCGTTCGTCGCTGATTCCCGGCAAAGAAACCGAGGTATGCTCGTGAATCGCCTGTCGCTCGTTGTTGTCTTCGGGATTCAGAAGTCGATATGGTCCGGTGATGGCTTGTGCCGACTCGTCCGCCTTAAAACGCATGTAGCGCTGCTGATGCTCGCGTGCCAGCTTCTCATCGCCCAATCCGTTGTAGCAAAGCATCAGGTTGTAATGCGCCTGCAAATCCTCTGGATCAATCGCCAGCACCGACTGGATTGTCTTCACGGCGTCGGCGTATTTCTTTTGCAGAAAGAGAATGCGTCCCAAATCATTCAGCGCAACTCTATCCCTTGGATACTGCGCCAACACTTTGTGAAGATGATCGGCAGCCTCGTCGTAGCGTCCATCGCTGCGCAGAACACGGGCGTAAAAATAATGAGCGCGCGCCAGCTCAGGACTCAACAGCAACGCCTTCTGGAGGACAACTCGAGCACGGTCCATATCACCTTCCTGCACCGCCACCCGCCCTAGATTCACCCAGCCGTCAGGATTCTTCGCGTCAACCTCGGTCACCTTCTGAAACGCCGCCTGCGCGCCTTTCAAATCGCCCTGGAGGAGGAGGCCGATCCCATAGTCATTCCAGCGCTGCCAGTCTTCCGCCTGAAGAACCACTTTCGCCGCCGCCGGCGTCGACCCATGATCCACGACATCGAGCTCAACTTTGTCCTCGGCCAAAATGATGATCGGGACATCCGGAATCTTTTCCTGTTTTGCTGAAACACCCTGTAACGGCGCCGTGAAGGAGAATGCCCGGTCGTCATAGTCGGGCGTGACTGCATCGCCAGCAGCCTTGGGGTCGGGCGTTCCAGCAAAGGAAAACTGCGTATTCCACCAGGCAAACTTGCGATAGCACAGCCGTGCCTGCAGATTAATCTTTGTCCCAGCCTTCTCGGGAATGTGCAATCGATAGTGGACCGTATCCGCAGCGCCCGGAGGAATCAGATGAACGTACACAACCGAGCGAGTCGCCCAGGCGTTGCGTTTATTGATGCGATGACCGTGCGCGTCAACTTGCAGGGAACGATAAAAATGCGCACCTTTCTCGACAGGACCTTTTCCCCCGTCCTCGACCATTCCACTCCAAAAAATATTCTGCCCCTTGTCGTCGGTAGCTTTCAGCTCGAGCCAGGTGTCGTAAGCGTCCACCGTACCGCCGGGAAAGAAATGTCCGATCTTTTTAGTGCGGACTACCACATCTACGCGAACCGTTTCCCCAAGCCGGACGGTGGGATGAACGCGACTGATAGGGGCGGTGACCGGCAACGCTTCTCCCTGACCGGCGCTGGGATTAGTCTTTGCCTCCGCCTCCTCCCCGACGGCAAAGGTTGTGGACGCTTCACTTTGCGTGGCTGCGCCCGGCTTTAATTCAGCGAGCGCCGGCGATAGCGCGAAAATATCCACGCTGAGAATTTTCTCTTTCAAGAAATTCTCAGTCAACTTCAGCTGTGGCGCATCTTCGTTGGCAGTAGGAATCGCGGTGTTGGCTCCCGGGAAACGGTGCGAGTGAACGAAGCCGTTCACATTTCCCTGATCTTGCGAAGGCGTAAGAGGCATATGACAATCAGCACACTGGGCGGGCTTTGCAGGATAATAAAACGAGCGCGCGCCCTGCCCTGACACACCGCTCGCCTGCCAGTTGTCATACTCGTTGAAGCCGCGAATCCAGCGGTAATGATTGACCGGCACATCGAGATGAACCTTGTGACAACTGGAGCAGAATTCCGCCGTCTGATTGCGCATAAACGGTTTAAGGAATACTCGCCGATGTGGCTCCGGATTCAACTTGATCAAAAAATCATGCAGCGAGCGCACGACCGGATTCTTGCTGGCCGCCAACTCATGTAGTTTGGGATACTCCAGATAAAAATCGCCCTGCCCCATCGTGCTCTTCACGTCCGCAATCGAATGGCACATCATGCAGCCCAAACCCGCCTGCGATTCCGGACGATGAACAATCTGTTTGATGGGAGTATCCATCAACCCGCTATACAACACCGCCGGATCGTGACACCCGCCGCACCACTTCGACGGCTTGGTGCCGACGGTGTCCTGCATGTATTCAATGCTCTTGCGATACCACTGATTGTTGAATGAAGAAAAATGATGGACAGAGCTGAACCACTGGTTATAAACGTCATTGTGGCAGCGCTTGCAGGAATCTGACTCCATGAAAAACTTGCTGGGGATTTTGTCGGCACCGTGAATCTGGGCCGAGCTGGGGAAAAACTCGCCTTGCGGACCGTCGCCTTCATCGTTCATATTCGCAGGCGGCATCGACGGATTTTCTATTCGAGAGTGGCGCTGCCAACGCGTTTCACGCAAATAGCGCGCGCCGAAAAAGAGCCCTGCCAGCAATGCCAGACAAATCGCCGTACGCAGGATTGCCGCCACCGTGCCCGGAGACGAACGGCGGCGACCCAACCAGTCCGCCAACAAAATTCCCGCGCCCGCGAGGGAGGTCGCGATGTGAGCGTAGAGCCAATTCCAATCGCTCCGCGGCGTCCCCGTCTCGATAAGGATCAGGCCTAAAATCGCGCCGATACCTATCAAGAGCCACCCGGCTCGGGTGGCACCATTTCCTTCGCGCATTGTGCGGATAAAATAAATTAAAAGTAGGACGCTCGCGGTAATGCCCGCAAGCGCGTGCAGCAAAACAATCGCCGCATAAAAAACATTCGCCTGCGGAAAAGCGTAAAGATAAGCTGCGGAGATCGACAAAAAGACAAGCAGCGCGGGGAGAAGCTTACGGCCATCGAGGCTTCTAACTCGGGGCATGGGCGGGAAAATAGATCGGGTGCGGAACGGTTTTCGGCTCTTGGCTGCTGATCGTAGAGAGTAATTTTTTAGAGCATTGAGGCGAAATAGTACAAAAGCACTAGCTGCGGTCGGGTCGTCTCATCAGGAGTTATGTGGCGGGGGAGGACTCCAACTTCCTCGCTGCGCTTCCAGTTCAGCCGCAACCGAAAGCATCAGCTCTTCTTCCCATGGACGCGCGACAATTTGCACTCCTATCGGCAATCCTTCGGGCGATTTGCCGAACGGAACTACCGCACATGGGGTTCCTAACAAATTGAACCACTCGCAGTAGCTCCACGCGTCGAGATATTCGACGATTCTTCCGTCAATCTTCCATTGCCGCTCACCGTGGTGAAAAGCGGGTATTGAAGCCACCGGACACAACAGAATTTGATACTTTTCCATCTGCGCAAAAACCTTCATGCGCAACACATCGCGCTGAATCCAGGCATCCAGCAGAGTCTCTCCACTATGGGGAGATTCTTTTGCAACCCAACTGGAAAATTGCTTCAAAATCGGACTGAGGTCCGCCTCATGGCCCGCAGTCATCGGGCCCAAAAGCATTCCCCCAGCGATTCCGAAAAATTGCCACCACAAGTTTCGCGCTTGTTCGAGTCCATCCGGACGAAATGCCTGCACTTCAAATCCCGCCTTGCGGAGCGCATCAGCGGCAGAGCGAATTGCGCTTCGCGTTTCAGGAGTAACCGGGGTTCGTCCATCATCCTCAAAATAACCGACCGTCAATTTTTTTAGATTCTGCTCGCTCGGCCAACGTACCGGAACCGGAGCGGCGGCGGGATCTCCGTAGTCCGGGCCTTGCATCACCTCGAACATCACTTTCAAATCGGCGATGGTCCGCGCCATTGGTCCGACGACGCCAGTC
>JBDUDA010000266.1:0-4022 GCA_040003205.1 Acidobacteriaceae bacterium
CAGACCGTTATCCAGAAATTCGACTATGACGAAGCCTTCGTTGGCGCGAACATTCATCGTCAATAAATCGCCGACCTCAGCCATGGCCTGCAAGGCGTTATTGATGATGTGAAGAAACACTTGCAGAAGCTGATTGGAGTCTCCGAGAATGCGCGGTACCTTTTCGGTGGCTTCGATTCTCACTTGAATGTTGACCGCTCTGAACTGCGGATTGCTTAACTTAATTGCAGTTCCGGCCAAAGTCTGGATATCGACCAAAGTTTTTTCCGCCGGCACTTGCTTGGCAAAGCTGAGCAAACTGGAAACCAGGGTCTTGGTGCGCCGGACTTGATACACAATTTTCTGGGTGAGCGCGCGCTGCTCGTCGCTGAGGGCCATTTCAGAAAGCAGATCGGAATATCCGAGCATTGCCGTTAACGGATTATTGAGCTCGTGCGCCGCCCCTCCCACCAACTGGCCCAGTGACGCCAATTTTTCTGATTGCACGAGTTGCGCCTGCACCCGCCTGAGATTCTCGACAGATTCATTAGAGGCGTGCAGCAATCCCAGCAGCTCGCGATCGAGCAGATGCTGCTTGAAGAAAACCAGCCCGCCCATGAAGAGCATGGTTCCGAGCGTGAGCAGCAGCCGGAAAGTCCTAACTGGCGCAGGAACAGACGAGACGAACACGGACCAGCCCGCAAATAACGGCAGCGAAAAAATCGTAACCATTCCGAGGCGCGCGACCCAAACTCCCCGAACCGCGGATTTTCTTGCAGGCTGTTTCCGCGGAGACAGATGAGCTGCCAGCAGACCCACGCCGGTCAGCCATGCCATGGAGGCCTCCAAGGGCAAATCGTAGACACTTCCCGAGTAGTAAACGTTGCGCACCAGTGCCCAGTTCGAAATGTAAGAGCTCAAGGCATAAACGAGGCTGGCTCCGAACCATTGCGCGTAGATGGTTCGCCATTCGCCGCGGCTGCGCATCCAGAGCGCTCCGAGGGCGGCAAGAAAAACTATTTTCTCGGTCAGATATACAGAATTTAGATTTTTGCCGTATGCCTGCTCATTCAAGAACGCGTATTCCCACGGCATAACCGAAAGAACGTAAAGGTAAAGCCACCAGATAAGAAGGAGTGCAAAATCAAGTGATCCGAGCCGTACCGTGCGTTCATCCTGTTCTTCATGGGGTTGCAGCGCGAGCGCGGCAATCATCGGAACCAGATGAAGGAAGAGAACTGCGTCGCCTGCGAATACTGTTGGTACGGGCTTGCGAAGGGCAATCTCGAAATAGCTCCACAGCGTCTGGTAAATGAACCACAGGGAGACTCCGGAGGTCATCAGAATCCAAAAAATACGGGTGCGCCCCTGAGTTTTCGGGATGTTGGTTGCGAGTGCAATTGCGCCTGAAAGCAGCAGGATCCATTGCACCAGGTCACTGCACGCCGCCAGCGCAAAGCCTTCCCGTAAAAATAAGGATGCCACGGCCTGCGCCACTACGAGGCTCGCCGCAAGCAACGTCCACAATTTAGAACGTCCGGACATAGACATAGGCACCTTGTTGATTCTAGCCAGTCAGGTGCTGCTAAAAAGTTACTTTAGTAATTCAATACGGGAACAAAATTTTAACGACGGAACCAAAAGCAGCAGCGGGTTGCCGCAAGTGACGATGTTCCGTTTGAGAGAGATTCCAGAACCCCTTTACTTCGCGGAATTTGTGCTTTCCGTGGTGACGCCGGGATTACTGCGATAATGGGTCAGGCAATGAGCAGAACTGTTTTGCCAATTTCGTCTGTGAAATAAAAACTTTATGTCTTCTCCTCGCATACTCGTATTTGCCGGTTCTTTGCGTACCGGATCATTCAACCAAAAACTCGCCAACCTGGCCGCGAAACTGTTTAGAGAAGTTGGCGCTGAAGTCACTGAGCTTAACTTAGGAGATTATCCGCTGCCGCTGTATGACGGGAACCTTCAGGCCAGCAAGGGGATTCCCGAAGAAGCTCTCAAAATGCACGCGCAACTGCGCACACACGACGGCGTGTTTATTGCCACTCCCGAGTGTATTCCTCCGTTGTTGAGCAATCAGTTGGCGTGGGTATCGCGAATCACGGACCACGGCGGAATCGCCGCGGCCTTTGGCTCTCCAATATTTGCCATCGCGAGCGCATCGCCGGGAAGCCTCGGAGGCTATAGGGGACTGATGGCGCTGCGCAATTCTCTCGAGCTGGGGCTGGGAGCGCGCGTGTTGTCACAGATGGAGTCTATCGCATCCGCGTCGCAGGCATTTGCTGAGGATGGAAGCTTGAGTGACAAGCGATCGGAGAAAATACTGGGGCAGGTGATGGCTAGGCTGGTTGGGGAGGCGGGAAATCAGGGGAGGAGCGGAAATCGTTGACTGCCAAAATATCACCCCGCGCCTCATCTCCACTCGGTCTAGTTTCCTAAACCAACTCTGATGTTAACGATTGACTGAACCGGTACAGGCTTACCCTCAAGTAGGGCTGGCGAGAATTGCCATTGCCTAACAGCTCTAATCGCCGAATCGGTCAAGCGAGGCGGGCCACTAATCACTTTGGCATCCGTCACCTTACCCTCCGCCGTAATGTTAATTTTAATCACAACTATTCCTTGTATTCCAGAACTGCGAACATCATCTGGATATTTTGGGGAGACTTGGCTAACGAGTATTGGTCGGCTTATCGGTGACACCTCCACTTGCGCCGTTTCAGAACCGTGCTTTAGAGGTAGCTCAGCAACGATCGAATCACTTCCAGAGGGCGCGTAAACGAATTCGCAGTTTTCGGTACAACTGAGATTTCCTACTAAAAAAATCTGGGTGGGGGTGGTGAAGGAAAAACAAAGGAGAAATCGAAACTCTTCAAAGCGTCCTTTGCCGCCTCTAAGCTCAACCCTCCGCTGATCCACCTTGCTCCGGTTATGGTGGAATCGGATCCTACTCCCACGATGATTTTGGCTTCGCCCTTTTCTTTCGAGCTTGAGCCAAGAGTTATGTGACGTGCTTCTTCGACCTTGTCGGAACACTTGACCCGGAGCTGTTGTTCCTCAGACTGTGACGAAACGAGCCCGTTCAATAAGGGTCGCAAATCCGTTACGATTTCATGAGAATTTTGTGCACACGCATACATCAATTTCGCGTCATCAAGTCTCTTTTCGGCTTCATAAACTTGTCCGAGGTGAAAGGCCGCTGTCCCTGACTGTGTGAGCGTCCACGCGGCAGAGATGTACGCTTCTGCCGTGGCAAAGTGACTCCGTTTAAAGTGAATTAACCCTAGTGTGTCCCAATCAGCCGCCAGTGTGTCGACACTGTCGACATCCGAGCGCGTCAATGTCCTCACTTCCATCGTGCGGAGCCTGGCTTCCACGCTCTGAACGGCAGATTCAGAGTACCGTTGCGCCCGATCAAGTTGGAGATCGTGCTTCGCCAGCAGGTAAGCGAGATTGTTCCAAATGTGAGGGGTGGCCGACAGCTCTATCGCCCGATCCATTTCCGGTATCGCCCTTTCGGGGCGGCCTATTTGAAGATATAACTCAGCCAACGAAACATAGGCATTTGCATCCTTGGGCGTTATCTCGATCACACTCTGGAGCTCACGAGCCGCCAGCTCGTACTCATGCCGCATGAGTGCCACTCGAGCCAAATTGCCGTGTGCCCAACGGTCGTGCGGCGAAAACTGGAGCTGCCTTTTGAAGGCATCTTCTGCTTCCCCATAGCGCTTTTCGTACTCCAATGCGAGACCCAGATTGTTGTATGCAAAGATTGAGTTTGGATTGACCTTGATCTGTTGCTCGAAAGCTGCAATGGCTTCGGCATTTCGGTTCAGGGCCAGATAGGCGCGGCCCAGATCATTCCATGCAATGGGATGGTTTGGAGATAGAGCGACCACCTGTTTAAACCCGTCGATTGCGGACACAAAATTCCCGTCGTGATAACTTGCCACCGCTTTCGAATAAAGAAGTGGGGCATCTTTCTTGTCCTCGCACTGGCATGGGGAGGCGAGAAAAAACACACTTGCTGCAATAGC
>JBDUDA010000267.1:0-4012 GCA_040003205.1 Acidobacteriaceae bacterium
TTCGGAGGAACCATGTCCAAATCGCGCAGGCAGTTTTTGATCGTCACTTCTACCGGATTGATTGGCGCCGCGGCCTCCCCCAGCGCATTCGCGCAGACGCCCGAGGTTCAGTCACAGACCACTGCGGGTGCGCCTCCGGCATTCGGCACTGGGCCTATAGTCGGGCCGGAGATTTCGCCAGCCACCATCAGCGAAGCGGAAAAGCTGGTGCAGATAAAAATGTCTGACACCGAAATCGCGGTGGCGGCCTCGAGCTGGCGTCCGAATATGGCGGCCTTATACGAACGCCGCACCGGGCCGCGCAAGGTTGAACTGAAAACGACGCTTGCCCCCGCAACGAAGTGGAATCCGGCGCTTCCGGATGTGAAAATGGTGGCGACGCGTGACCGCTTTGTCCGCAGTGCGGCTGATCCGGGACCGGTGCCCGCAAGCGACGATGACATTGCCTATGCGTCCGTGAGCAAACTTTCGCGCTGGATCAAGCAGCGCAAACTTACCTCCACACGGCTGACGCAGATCTATCTCAAGCGCTTGCAGCAGTTCGATCCCAAGCTGCGCTGCGTGATTACGCTGACTGCGGATCATGCGCTGGCGCAGGCCAGACAGGCGGACGCCGAAATTGCTGCGGGAAAATATCGCGGTCCGTTGCATGGTATTCCATGGGGCGGCAAAGATTTGTTGGATACCGCCGGCATTCCCACTACCTATGGCGCGGAGCCCTATCGCAATCGCGTGCCCAAAGAAGATGCGGCGGTGGTCAAGCGCCTCAACGATGCGGGCGCGGTCCTGGTTGCAAAGCTGAGTCTGGGGGCGCTGGCGCTGAACGATATCTGGTTCGGTGGGCAGACCATGAATCCGTGGCTGCTCGAAGAAGGCTCATCGGGATCAAGCGCGGGGCCTGGCGCTGCGACGGCCGCTGCACTTGTAGGATTTTCCATCGGCAGCGAAACCGGAGGCAGCATCGTAAGTCCCTCCATGCGCTGCGGAGTTACAGGGCTGCGTCCGACCTACGGAAGAGTGCCACGCACCGGAGCTATGACGCTGTGCTGGTCGCTGGACAAGCTGGGAGCGATGACCCGCTCGGTTGAAGACACGCTCCTGGTGCTACAGGCGATTTCTGGTCCGGATGCGGGCGACACCGCCAGCGTCCCCAGCCATCTCGACTTCGACGCGAATGTGGGCGTGAAAGGCCTGCGCGTCGGCTACTTTCCCAAGTGGATGAAGGAGTCTCCCGCTACTGAGGTAGATCGCGCCGCGCTGAAGACGGTGGAGCAGGCTGGGATGACGCCGGTGGAAGTCTCAATACCGGATTGGCCGTACGACTCGCTCAACCTTATCCTTTTCGCCGAGGCCGCCGCAGCATTCGAAGATTTGACGCTCAGTGGAGACGCAGACCAACTCAAGGCACAAGTGCCAGATGCGTGGCCGAATATCTTTCGCCAATCGCGTTTCTTGTCGGCGGTTGATTTCGTGCAGGCTGACCGCTTCCGCCGCAAGGTCGCCGAAGAAATGGCGCGCGTCTTCTCGGAAGTAGATCTACTCCTGGTTCCGTCGCTGCGCGACGAAATCCTAGTTATAACCAACTTCACTGGACACCCATCGCTGACCCTTCGCGCCGGTTTCGTGGAAGTGTCGGAGGCGCGCAGTGACTGGGCACCGGATCCAAAGCATCCGCTGCCGAAGTTTTCTCCCCCGCGCCGGGTGCCGCACGGAGTGACGCTCATCGGACGCCTGTTCGACGAAGGAACTCTGGGACGCGCGGGCTTGGATCTTGAAAAGCTCTTTAACGTGATGGGGCAGCGACCGGCGGGATTTTGAAAGGCTGTTGTCAGAAGTCGGAGTCAGCGGAAAAGCGAACTTCATTAATCCGGCACCAGTCAGCGGACACCGGCGAAGGAAGACGCAAACCTGGCGCGGGGACCTTACCCCCAATGAAGTAATTTGCATCAAAGCTACGTTTACCCGGTACCATTGGAGCACAGTGCCCTTATGTGACTGGCATAGCGGGGTTTCTCGGTTGATACTTGTATCGGCCTGAGCCGAAGCCGCAGACTGGCAAACGAAACCTCTCGACAGGAGTGCCGCCAGAAAAAATGCCCACTCGTTTCATATTGCCGTCTTTTTTTATTGTCGGCCCGCCCCGGACTGGCACGAGTTGGTTGCATCACGTCTTAGCCAAACACGCGGTATTGCCAAAAGAGATAAAAGAAACGCGCTTCTTTGATATTCATTTTCATAGGGGAATGGCGTGGTATCGGGCTCACTACCCTAAGTCGATCGAAAGCCCGCTAACCGGCGAAGTTGCGCCTACTTACTTTGCATCGACGGAAGCGAGGTCCCGCATCTGGGCCCTCAATCCTGAAGCGAAAATTGTCTGTACATTCCGCAACCCGGTGGATCGCGTACTCTCGCTCTATCGCCTCAAGCGTGCCTATGGCATGTTTCCCTGGAGTCTCGAGGAGGCAATGCATCGAGACCCGGAGCTCACCGAGTCGAGCAAATACGCCACTCACTTGAAAGCGTGGCAGACTCAGTTCGGATGCGATCAAGTCTTACCCACAATCTATGATGATTTGCGGCGTGATCCCCAGCCCTACATGGACACTCTGGTGGATTTCATCGGCCTTCAACGATTTCCCCTCAACTCAGTGGAACTCACTCACTCCTCGGGCGAGATGACGCTTCCCAAGAATTATCGCCGCACGCGAATTGGAACGGCGGTGGCCGACTGGTTAAAGGCTCACCGATTGAACACCGTTGTGACGGAAGTAAAGCGGTCCAAAATCGTGAAACTTTTTCTGGGCGGCGGTTCGAACTTCGATGTCGTGCCTCCTGCAGTGATCCATAAGCTCTACGAGGCATTCCGTCCGGAAGTCGAGAAGCTTGAAACGATGCTAGATCGCGATCTCTCAGCTTGGAAGAGCGAGTCTCCCAGCCAATTCGGATCAAAGAGGGTTTTTGCAGGCGCTTCGAGGACCCACGTTGTCAACGAGTCCTGAATGCGCCAACCTCGGCGCACCCAGGGCCCTTCCCCCACAGGTACGAATTTGATCTGAACGGATCAGAACCGACAATTTCCCGGGTCGTCAGCGTCAATCCGGCGCGACGTTCCGGTTGGAACCAACTGTACGGCTATGGTGCTCGCATCAACTTGGCCTTCGTTTCTGATGATGTGAACATGGCTGCCACCGTGGTCCACGAAGGCCATCCCTTGGGTGTATTCATGGGGTTTGCAATCCGGGTCGTCCCCTTCGTAAGCCGTGATTGTTCCCGCTGTTACCACGATTAAGCTATGGCCGGGGTGCGAGTGCCAGCCTGTGCTTCCTCCCGGTTGCCAGACGTTGTTCTGCACGTACATATCAGAAACTCCCCGCGTCTTCTGCCTTGACGCCCACACGTGACCCGTACTCGGCAGAACAAGACGATTGGCGACATCAACCTCACCCAGTAAGCCGACGGCTAGAGTAGTACCTACGAACGCCGGCGGCGGTGTCGCGGGGGTAGCTACTGCCCGTCTGGTGTAAAGCGTGGTGATTACGACTGTGGCACTTAGTAACATGATCCAACTTAGTTCTTTTCGCATACTGACCTCCTGCTTTTATTGCGTCGCCGTCGCAGCGGCTCGGCCTCGGACACAATCGGACAACTCGAGAGTCTGGTCAAACGGCAATACGCGGAATCCGAGCGCTCCTGCGTGTACTGTCGAATGCCGCGCTTTGCGGCGTCCGTGTTCAGACGCTACAATCGGATGCCCGCATCCCGACAACCGCACACCGTTCAGGAAAGCGCGATGGGCGAATCGTTCTCTGGCAAGCCATCGTTGAAACCGCAAGAAGACAGGCTGGATTCGTGGAAAGAAATCGCGACTTATCTGAAGCGCGATGTAACCACCGTTCAGCGCTGGGAAAAACGTGAGGGGATGCCTGTTCAGCGCCATCTGCATGGCAGAATGGGCTCGGTGTACGCTTACCGCTCCGAACTGGATGCTTGGGTGCGAAGCCGGAATACTCGA
>JBDUDA010000268.1:0-4001 GCA_040003205.1 Acidobacteriaceae bacterium
GTCGTTCGCGGAGCGAACGACGAGGGAGTCGAAACATCCCTATCCCCACGGCGTATCTAAGCTGATAGGGGTCCTTCGACGGCAGAAAACCGATTCGCTTGCGAATCGGTTTTCTTTGCTCAGGATGACATTGTCTTGCGGGACGGGCAGCAACTCTACTCTACCGTCACCGACTTCGCCAGATTTCTCGGCTGATCCACGTCGCATCCGCGACGCACTGCAATGTGGTAGGCAAGCAGTTGCAGGGGGACGATTTCCAGTATGGGCGCCAGTTCCTCCGGTGCCTCGGGAATGTATAAAACGTGGTCGGCCGCTTCTTTTATGTCCTCATCACCCTCGGTTGCCAGAGCAATGACTTTTCCGGAACGCGCTTTGACTTCTTTTAAATTCGAAATGGTTTTCTCGTAGCGAATCATGCTGAGTTCACTCTTGGGATCGCGCGTAGCAATAATTACAACCGGCAGATTCTCGTCAATCAGCGCATTGGGACCATGCTTCATCTCGCCCGCGGGATAGCCCTCGGCGTGAATGTAGGAAATTTCCTTCAGCTTCAACGCGCCTTCGAGCGCGATTGGATAGTGAATGCCGCGTCCTAAAAACAAGAAGTCTTGCGCGCGGACGTATAACTTCGCCAGCTCTTCGCACTGTTCATCGCGGGTAAGGAGAGTCTCGAGCTTTCCGGGCAAGCGGGTGAGTTCATAGACAGCTTCTTTCGCCTGCTCGGAGGTCATCGTTCCGCGAACCTGCGCGAGATAGAGAGCGAGCAGATAGAGAGCAGTAAGTTGGCCAGTGAATGCTTTCGTCGAAGCTACACCGATTTCCGGGCCGGCATGAGTGTAGATGGTGCCGGACGCCTCGCGCGTAATCATCGAGCCGACGACGTTGCAGATGGCCAGCGTCTTCGATCCTTTGGCTTTCGCTTCGCGCTGGGCGGCGATGGTATCGGCGGTTTCTCCTGACTGGGAAATCAACAGCGTGATCGTTTCAGGGCCGACAATTGGATCGCGATAGCGCCATTCGCTCGCGTAATCCACTTCTACGGGGATGCGCGCGAGGCTTTCGATCATGAATTTTCCCGCTTGTCCTGCATGCCAGCTGGTGCCGCAGGCTTCGATATTGATTTTCCTGGCGGCTTTGAATTCGGCTTCGCTGATCTGCATCTCGTCCAGAAAGACGTGGCCAGTCTCCTGCGAGATTCTTCCCAGCGTAGTGTCGCGGACGGCGCGCGGCTGCTCGTAAATTTCCTTAAGCATGAAATGCTTGAAGCCGCCCTTCTCCGCCATGATAGGGTCCCAGGTCACATGCTGCACTTCGCGCGTCACGGGCTTGCCGTGGAAGTCGGTGAGCTTCACTCCTGTTGGAGTGATGACAGCGAGATCGCCGTCTCCCAGGAAAAACAGGTCGCGGGTGTGATAAAGGATGGCCGGCACATCGGAGGCAACGAAAAATTCGTCTTTCCCTAATCCAATGACTGCCGGAGGACCGTTGCGAGCGGCCACAATTTTGTCAGGCTCGTCGGTTGAAATTACCGCGAGCGCAAAGACTCCCGTGAGTTGAAGAATGGTCTGGCGAACGGCTTCTTCCAGATTTGGACGATGTCCGTTGCCGTGATTGACGTAAAACTTCTCGACTAAGTGCGCGATAACTTCGGTGTCGGTTTCAGTGACGAACTTGTGCCCTTCTTCGATAAGTTTTCTTTTGAGGACTACATAATTTTCGATGATTCCGTTGTGCACGACCACCACATGCCCGGTGCAATCGCGATGAGGATGCGCATTTTCTTCCGTAGGACGTCCGTGGGTGGCCCAGCGCGTATGTCCGATACCGTAGGTTCCGTCAAGCGGATTTACTCGGATAGCTTCTTCCAGATTTCGTAGCTTGCCTTCGGCGCGGCGAATTTGCAGGCCTTGTCCATTTCCGCACACCGCGATGCCGGCAGAGTCGTATCCCCGGTACTCCAGTTTTCTGAGCCCTTCAATAATTACGGGCACAACGCTTTTCTTGCCCACGTATCCGACGATGCCGCACATGGTGACTTGCTCCTTGGTTTCGGTGGGGACCGAAGCTTGCTACTAGTCTTCGATGGAAAAGCGGAACTCTTCGATTACAGGGTTGGTGAGCACTTCGCCTGCTATGCGTGAAACTTCAGCTTCCGCCTGGGAACGATCCAGTCCGCCGTCGAGCGTAAGCTCGAAATATTTTCCCTGGCGAACTTCTTCCAAGCCTCGATAACCCATTTTCTTAAGCGCCCCGTGAATGGTTTTTCCCTGGGGATCCAACACGCTCTTCTTAAGAGAAACGTACACGTAAGCTTTCATCGGGTAAAGGACATTATACGTTACGAAGGTGACTAAGGTGTGGCAGGGATGTGGGTTATCCCAATTTGGAGAGTTGCTCGTCCAGGGCTGCGAGCGCGGCTTCCAGCATCTCGCGGTGGCGCGGATTTTTGGCAATTTGCAGGCTCTGCAACACCTGCGTGCGACTGAGCACAAGTCCTTCCCGTTTTTTGTTGGTGATCAGTTCCGCAGGCGTGAACTGCGGCTTTAAAACGTCGGAACCGAAGAGGGACTCCGATTGCTGCTCTTCCACGGACTTACTTTCCCATCCTCTAGCCATACAGAGATTATACGTTCTATGGTTCGCGAAAATCCGGCAATGCAGCTCTGCAATCGCACGCCGCGTTAATTTCCGCTATTGGGAATGCGTGTTCGCGCGCTGCACAATCCGTCACTCTCCGTGCCTGGCAAGCAATACCATGGCTGTCATTGACCATGACTATTAGTTCGTCTTGCGTAAATTCGTGGTTATTAAGCTTGCACCGAAGAAGATTCTATGTATGATCCCCTCAATTTTGAGTGAAGCCTTGGCTTCGGGGCTTTCGCCGACGGGCAGTGACAGTGGTCACATTCAGATGGATGTCGATCCCAGATTCTCGAATTCGTTTGAGGATTCAAGCCGCTACGAAGCTCTGCTGCAAACGGCGGACCTCATGGTCGAGCATCGGGACATAGCCGGACTGTTTCGCGATCTGGCCGAAAGATTGCAGAAAGTCACCGAATGTGACGTCGCTAGTTTTTCCCTTCACGATCCCGCGAAAAATGTGATGCGCGTGCATATGTGGGAACAGAGTCAGATCGCTTCCCCGGCGGATGAAGTTCCTCTGGACGAATCCTTGAGTGGGTGGGTCTGGCAAAACCAGGAACCCATCATTGTTCACGATCAGGCGGTGAACGTTCCTTTTTTTCCGCAAGCTATGCGCTGGTTGGAAAAAAAGGGATTGCGATCTTATTGCACGCTCCCACTCACCACCCGGCAACGAAGACTTGGCGCTCTCGGGATGGGCAGCAAACGCGAAGGAGCTTACGGCGAGAAAGATCTGCAACTTTTGCGGCGGGTTGCGGAACTAGTCGCGTTGGCGCTGGAAAATGCTCTCACCCGAGCTGCCTTGGAGCAGGAAAAACGGCGCTTAAAAATGCTGCTTGAAATTAGCCTGACCCTGGCTTCCAGCCTGGAATTTCGACGGCTGTTTCCCGCGATCTCAGAGTGCATCGGTAAAGTGATACGACACGACTTCGCCCACGTTAGTTTTTACGATGAGCCGAGCAATTCCTTGCGAGTCTATTCTCTCGATTCTCCTCTTAGTCATGGGGCAGCCGAAGATGGCACGCTGGTGCCGATCGATCAGGTGCCATGCGGAGTCACTTTTAAGCAAGGAGAAGCTGGAATCTTCGACCAGGAAAAATTGGTTGCGATTAACTCCAAGTTCGTTAACCGATTGCTAGAGGAAGGAATACGCTCAGTGTGCTCGCTTCCACTCGAAACGCAAAAAGGCGCAATCGGCACTCTGAGTCTAGCCAGCCACGAACCGGATGCGTTCTCCGCGTCAGACATGGATCTGCTGAAGCAGGTAGCGTGCCAGGTTGCGATCGCACTGGATAATGCCCGCGCCTATCGTGAAATCGCGGCGCTTACAGAAAAACTGAAAAAAGAAAAGCTTTATC
>JBDUDA010000053.1:0-13508 GCA_040003205.1 Acidobacteriaceae bacterium
GTTACTACTGTGCCTTCTTCGCCCTCTTCTTAACTGCGACGTGCGGATGGTCCGGAACCGCTTTCACTTTGGACTCATTCACAGGCGTGGTTCCTTCCCCTGCGTAATTGGCGCCCGCAGGGACCACCCAGAACTCGGCCGTCTTGCTACCCGCACCCCCCGTCCGCACTTCGATGCGGCTGGGATCGATTCCTTGCTTCGCTTCGCCGCCGGTAAGATACGCCTTCGCATTGACGGCACGTTCGCCGGCAAGGTTTTTGCGTTTCTCGGTTGGCTCAGAATTACCGACGATCACAATCTTGTTCTCGGCATTCTGTTGCAGGTTTTGCGCAACCCCGTCCAATACAGCTTTGCAGGTGTTGTCCACGCGCCAGGGCTTCAGCGGATTCGGGTAGTCGCATTCGCTAAGCTTGCTGGAGGTTGGAGGTGGAGGCGGCGGAGGTGCCGGGGCCGACACTGTCACTTGCGTGGTGGTTGGGGTGCTGAGACCACGCTGATCTGCGCACGTGGCACTGACCGAAACCGCACCCGGCGTTGCTCCAGTCGTATTCAGAGTCGCGTTGTTGCCATCGCCCGTTACCGTGCCGCCAGTGGACGACCACCCGCTTACGGTTACGGGAACATTGTCCGGACTGGTGCAAGTGCAGGCTAGTTTCACGGTACCGCCAGCTTCGACACTTGTCGGATCTGCGGTGCAAGCCATGGTTGGCGGATTCTTCGGTGGCTCTTTTACGTTGAAGTTGGCCGTCGCGCTCGCTTCTCCACCCTTTTTCATTTTCGGATCGGAGACTTTGACAGTGGTCGTGTACGTTCCCGCTGCCAGGCCATTCGTGTCAATCCTCGCAGCGTTATCGGTGCCGCTGATCTTCCCGCCCGTCGTGCTCCAGTCATACTTCAAAGCGTGCTTGGGATTGAAATCCTTCGCCGTAGCAGTAGCCGTAACTGGCTCTCCGGTCATTACTTCGGTTGGCTGTACGGACACCGCAGCAGAAGGAGTCAAAACCGCGCCATATCCAAAGTTGAACACCAGACCGGTGCGCAGTCGAACGCCATCCAAAGTAATGCGGCGCAAACCAGGAAATGCCGAGGAAACATTTTCCGCGTAATTCTGCTTCGCCCAAACGTAGTCTGCTTCGAACAGACGCAGCGAAAGCATGTGGGTCAGCTTCAAATCCATGCCGCCGCCCAGGATCGCTCCGATTCCATTCTTGCTTCCGAGCCCATCAATGCCGAGCCGGTTATAGCTCAATAAAGTGTGCAGGAAGAAACTGGTGTTGTCAGTGCGGAACATTAACCTGGGACCAATAGAGGCCGTGGTCTCATAGTTGTCCCAGTTGTGTCCGAAGTCCCCCTCTAATCCGAGATGGGGATGGAAGTTGTAAGTCACGCTCGCTCCGAAACCAGCAGGCATGTCGTGGATTGGAACCGAAACTGGGGCACTGGGGTCCAGAAAAGGCGCCGGCGCCGAGCCGCCCGGATGGAGCCACTGGTATCCTGCAAAAATGTCAATCTTTGGCGTGGGTTCATCCTGCGCAAACGTGACCATCGACAGCATCAGCAAGCAAAACACTGTCGCGAATATTGAAACTAGGAGCTGACTACCACTGGTTTTTCCTCTAAGCAACATTCCATTCCTCCGGGAGCTTTTTGCCGCGTTACTCTTTTGTCGGGGACCCGTGTAAAATTTAGACAAAGATTAAGGTCGTGTGAATGCGGTTTTTTCGATGGGCTAAACGCCCATCGAATGCAACATCTTAGCGCATTATTGCAAAAACAGTCACTTCTTATGCCTGCGATCAGTGTCTCAAAGTGAAACCGGAGAAATTTCGACAGCCTAGCGGTTTCAGTCAGTCAACTTCCCGCAGCTCCCGCTTGCAGTAGTTGCATGCAGACCTAATAATGAAAAGATTAATTTCTTCTAAATTATGAGCCAGGAAAAAGTACTGATCGTCGAAGACGAGGCAAACGAGCGCACCGGCCTGGCTGAACTGGTTTCTGCCTGGGGATATCGGGCTGAAACTGCGGAAGACGGTCTCACGGGCTTGGATAAGGTCAACAACTGGTCGCCGTCCATTGTGCTGACCGATCTGAAAATGCCTGGCATGGGAGGCCTTGAGCTTCTTGAGCGCATCTCCGGCGAAACCCAATCGGTCGCCGTAATAGTTGTGACCGCTCAAGGGACTATCGACAGCGCCGTCCAGGCCATGAGGATGGGAGCCTACGATTACATTACGAAGCCCATCGACACGAACCGTCTGCGCACAATACTCCAGAACGCTTCGGCCCTGGTCGGAACTCGAGTGGAGCTCGAGGTCACTCGCCGTAAGTTGCGCGACGCCGGGTCTCTCGGAACCCTCGTCGGTCCTTCAAAGAAAATGCAGGAGATCTTTCGCCTCATCGAGATGGTCGCACCCAGCACCGCGTCGGTCCTGATAACGGGCGCGAGTGGCACAGGAAAAGAACTGGTAGCGCGCACGATTCATGAGCTCAGTCCTCGAAAAAATAGGCCTTTTGTAGCGATTAATTGCGCAGCTATTCCCGAGACTCTCATCGAGAGTGAGATTTTTGGCCACGAGAAAGGCGCATTTACCGGGGCGCTGGAGCGACGTACCGGTTGTTTTGAGTTAGCCGAGGGAGGCACCCTTCTGCTAGACGAAATTGGAGAGATGCCAATCAATACCCAGGCAAAGCTTCTGCGCGTTTTGGAAGATCGCAAGCTACGCCGACTGGGAAGCAAAGTTGAAACCACGGTGGACGTGCGCGTCCTCGCCGCCACTAACAAAGTCCCCGAAGACGCGGTTGCGCACGGCGAATTGCGCAACGATCTCTACTATCGGCTGAATGTCTTCAACATCCATATGCCGCCCTTGCGCGAGCATCGCGAAGATGTCCCCGACCTCGTGCAGTCGCTGCTCGCCGAAATGTGCGTCAAGCACGGACGAAAAGTCGCTACCGTGAGCGAAGCGGTGCTGCCGCTGTTTAAAAACTACGCATGGCCGGGAAACGTTCGTGAATTGCGCAACACACTCGAGCGCGCTGTGATCGTTTGTGACGGCTCGGTGGTGGAGACGAAACACCTTCCGCCCGGCTTCGGACAAGTCACGATTCGCCCCAATGCGGACGAGCCCGGCGCCATCCGCCTGGGAGTGGGAACAACCGTGGGAGAGGCAGAAAAGCAGCTCATTTTAAAAACTCTCGAATCCACCAGCAATAACAAGACGCGTGCTGCCGAAATTCTCGCTATCAGTTTAAAGACACTTCATAACAAGCTTAAGGAATACGGCAGCGCCGCAGCGGACTTAGCTGCCAAAGAGGATGAGGAATGAGAATGTGGTTCTCCTGGGCCGCATGCCTCAGGAGAAACAAGGCGGCGTTGTTTACCGAATTGCAGTTGACCATTTTTAAAAATGCGACGTAGAACTCAACTCGTACTTGCCATCACGTTAATGATGGCGCTGCTGGTTTCAGTCTTCTCCTACATCTACGTTTCGCAGTTATTGCGCCAGCAAATTACCGCGTCCCACGACACCGCCTCATATCTCACCTCGCAGCTCGCGTATCTGGCCAACAACGCCGCCCCCGACTTGACCAGTACGCGCGTCAACACCAGTAAGCGGACCTCCGTGCACAGCGCGCTTGCCTACTACCTTGGCACGGACCGTGACTTGAACACCATGCTCGAGTCGGTGGTCGGCAACTGGCCCACGATCTACGACGCTGCGATCGTGGATCAGGACGGCAAAGTAATTCTGCACACCAATCCCGCGCTCATCGGGAAGAGGGTGCCAGACCGTCCCGATTTCCAGAAAGTTCAGGATGCGCGTTTTCGCCGCCAGCTGCGCCTGCTCTATGACAACCCGGCGATCTACGACGTACGCATGCCGCTGCAGTTGAACGGCGCTCCCTTCGGAAGTATCCGGGTTGGTGTTTCCACCATCTTCCTGAAAAATGAACTCACTCCCCGCCTTCAGCATGCCGTCATAATTTCCGTTGTGGCGATTCTTTTTTCGTTGTTCATGGCCGCCGGTCTTTCGCATCTTGCGCTCGGTCCCCTCGAACAAATCAGCCGCAGCCTGGATAACGTCACCGCCGGCGACCAGGGGCAGGACGAGGTTTCCGCCAACTCCGATGAAGACAGCCACGACGAATATGGATTGGTGACCCTCAAGATCGCTCATCTTGGCCGCCAGATGCGGGACGCGCGCGAAATATTCTCCACCCTTAAAGACAATATGGACCAGGTTTTGTCGAATCTGCAGGACGGCCTGATCCTTTTCACACGCGACAACCGCATCGTGCTCGTCAGCGCGTCGGTGGAACGGTTTCTGGGGCGTTCGCGACGCGAGTTGCTGGGGCGGACCGTCCGCGAAATATTTTCCCCCGAATCTACTCTTGGCGCACTCGCGCTGGACGCCTTTCATTTGCGGCACTCGGTGGACCCACGAGAGATTGACGCCCCCAATGGCAAGCGGGTGCATGTTTCGATTGATTTTATTCAGGAGGGCGGCAACCAAATAGGAGCCCTACTCACCCTACGCGACGCGGAATCAGCCCGCCAGATCGAAGACGAAATTGAAATGTCACGCCGCCTCTCGGCTAGCGGACGCCTCACCCGCGGCGTAGCTCATGAAGTTAAGAATCCTATTAACGCCATCGTCCTTCACCTGCAATTGCTGCAAACAAAATTGCAGGAAATTGACCCTGACACCCGTCGCCATATCAATATTATTGATAGCGAAATCCATCGGCTTGATCGAGTGGTGCAGATACTCGTCGAGTTCACCCGCTCGCGAGACCTTCACCTTGAAGAGATGGATCTTCGCAAATTGCTGGAAGATGTGATTTCCCTGGCTGTCCCCGACGCCGCGCAACATGGCGTGGACATCACTCGCGATCTCGCCCCCGAACCGCTCATGGTAAAGGCTGATCCGGATTTCATGAAGCAGGCCATGCTGAATGTGGTATTGAACGGCATGCAGGCCATGCCCGATGGCGGAACCCTCTTCATCTCTGCTCAACGCGAAGACGATATGGTCGTCACTCAAATCCGCGACCAAGGCAGTGGAATTCCTGCGGAAGTACAGGACAAGATTTTTGAGCTATACTTCACCACCAAAGAAACTGGCAGTGGCATTGGTCTGGCTCAGACGTACCAGATTTTGCAGTGGCATTACGGCTCAGTAGATTTCGAATCAGTGGACGGAAAAGGCACGGCCTTTCGCCTTTGCCTCCCTCTGGTGCCTTCCCGGATGATTTCCCTTCCGGAAGCTGCCACCGCAGTCGAGATCACGCCGTTGACATGACTATCGTCATTAGATTCTTGCACTGATTTGCCAAAACTTATCGCCTGAAGATTGCAAGAGAAGTAGAATTTCCTGAATTTGCTATGGATATTGTCGCCCTATTGCGGATCGTGCTGCTCGCGCCCCTCGCGGTGAATCCGTTGCCCAGCAAGGCATTGCAGGCAGTTCAGTCAAATCCGACCACCGAGCAGTTGCAGAAGGATCGCAAGGACGAGAAAGATCAGCGTCAGCATCAAAAGGCGGCCGCCAAACAGGACGAAAAAAATAAAAAGACCGCTTTGCAGCACGCTCCCCAGTCACAAAAGTTGCCGGAATCATTAAAGAAGCATCCCAACCAGCACAAAGCGGCAAACGTCCCTGCAACCGAAACCCAAAAAACTGTAGTGAAGCAAGGCAGCACACCCGATCCCAAGGCGCAAATTTCTCCGCGCATTCCTCCCGCCCAGGCTTCCCACGAAATATTGAGCACAGCAGAACTTCTCACCAGCACCAATGAGAACCTGAAGAAACTCTCGGGTCGTCAACTCAATCTTTCTCAGCAGGAAATGCTGAATCAAGTGCATTCCTACGTGCAACAATCCAAATCTGCCGGCGACTCAGGTGATCTCCAGCGCTCCCAGAACCTCGCCTACAAAGCTCATTTACTCTCCGACGAACTAACCCACCACTAGCCTTTGATAAAAATATAGTGTCATGCTGAGCGGTGAGTCGAGCAGCGACGAAGCAATCGAGGCATCCCTATTCCCTCCACGAGCCTGTCGTTGACCGGCCTCCTCATTTAAAGTGGAAAGATGCGTTCCCTCCTGCAAAAGCGAGGACTCCGCTTCATACTCGCCGCCAATGTAGTCTCCATGCTCGGCAGCGGGATGAACGCCGCCGCCGTCGCCTGGTACATTCTGCAAGCCACGCATTCCGCAATGGCGCTGGGAACTTTCGCGGTGCTGCAAACCATTCCCGCCATGTTGATGCTGCCCTTTACCGGGGTGGTTATCGATCGCGAAGACCGCCGTCGCCTGGTCATGATGCTCGATGCCGCGCGCGCCGTCATCATCCTCGCCGTCGCGCTGCTGGCTTTCGCAGGCAAGGTAAAAGTTTGGGAAGTTTATCTCATGAATACCCTGGTGGCCGCCGGCTTCTGGATGTTCTGGCCCACCATCACCGCCCTCGTTCAAGAAATGACTCCGGGAGAAGACTTCGTTCACGCCAATACTTTTCTGCTGGCTGGCATTCAGGGAGGCTGGCTGATCGCCGGATCAATTGTCGGATTCGTCTATAACCACATCGGACTGGGCGGAGTGCTGCTAATTGATTTCTCCACTTACCTGATTTCGTTTCTCTGCTACCTCGCGGTGCGGAAAGGAAAGCACGTCGTGCCTCGTCCCGCCGAACTGCACGCGGACCTCATGGCTGCGGAATCCGCCCTCACACGTTTCGGACGCGAGATGCGCGAGGGTTTCACATTCCTGCGCGGAAATCACAACGTCATTTTTCTCGGAATCAGTTGGGCGCTTTTTCTGGGAGCAATGATGACGGGCGTAGTTGTCACCGCACCTCTAAGCGATCGCGTATTTCATGCCGGGGCGGTGGGCTTCGGATGGCTCAATGCCGGATGGGGCAGCGGCGCATTCCTAACCATTTTCTATGCCCCTGCCATGCTCGCTCGCCTGGGCCCGCGTCGTTGCATCGCAATTTCCATGGGACTGCTCGCAGTCTGCATGACATTGTCGCCTTTGTCTCCGATTCTTGCCGTTGCCGTATTGTTCTATCTAATTATGGGCTCGGCCCGCGGGCTCTCCGGCGTGGCCATGAACACCAGTATCATGGAACAGGTCCCTCAGCACATCATGGGCAGGGTACAGAACACTTTCTACTTTGCGGGCACGATACTTCAAATTATTCTCGCGCTCTTGGTGGCGGCGGTCGCGCAATACAATCTTATCGCTGGCTTCGCAATCATTGGCATCGTATACCTGTTCGCCTTTGTCAGCGCGATCTGGCCAATCGCGCCCGTAGGATTAACCGAGGCGGCACACGCTGAGTAACGCGCCGGCCGACTTTCGACGGTACCCGACTGGCGAATCGAGCTTCGTCACTGTTATGCTTTCAGTTCGCTAGACAGGAGAAAACATGTCTTCCAGCCTCGACGGACGCGTAGCCGTCGTATTCGGCGTTGCCAACAAACGCAGCATCGCGTGGTCCATCGCGCTGGGACTGCAAAATGCCGGAGCCAAACTGGCGGTCACTTATCAGAACGAACGTCTCGCGCAAGAAGCCAAAGATTTGATTCTCTCGCTTCCCGGGGCGGAAGCGTTTCAATGCGACGTCTCCCGTGATGAAGAAGTCGAACAACTTTTCGCGACATTGAAGACACGCTATGGGAAGTTGCATGTCCTGGTTCACAGCGTCGCTTACGCCCCCGCAGATGAACTGAAGAACGACTTCGTACAAACTACCCGCGAAGGTTTCCGCGTCGCCCATGACGTCAGCGTCTATTCGCTGATCTCACTCTCCCGCGCCGCGGTCCCGTTGATGGAAGACGGCGGCAGCATCATTACCATGAGCTATTACGGAGCGGAAAAAGTTGTCCCGCACTATAACGTCATGGGAGTGGCAAAGGCCGCGCTCGAATGCACGGTACGCTACCTGGCCCACGATCTCGGCCGGCGCAAAATCCGGGTTAATGCCATCTCTGCCGGACCTATCAAAACCCTTGCCGCGCGCGGGGTTTCGGGTCTCGGCGAGATGATGAAGTCGCATGCGGAACGCGCCCCGCTGCAACGTAATGTGGATGTTAACGAAGTTGGCTCAACCGGAGTGTTTCTCGCATCGGACGCCAGTTCCGGCATCACGGGTGAGATCATATACGTGGATTGTGGTTACAACATCATGGGATTTTGACAGACGCAAACATTGAATAGGAAAAAGAAAATAGCGTTCTTGTTTTTCGCGGCGGCGATTCTTTTCTCGGTAGTTCGCGAGTGGAAAGCCCCAGTCGCCTGCCTGCGTCCTGCACTAGATCGCGCCGCCCTGGCGGAATGGCTGACAGACTAGCCTCCGGTCACTGTAACGCGCCGCGCGTTTTCAGAAATTCGCTCGATCGCAATTTCAAAATCCCGCTCGCGCTCGAAGCGGGTAAACTTCTCTCCCCACTCGATCAGCAGAACGCTGTTGTCGGAAAACAAATCATCCAATCCCAAAGTTTCAAGCTGCCGCGGAGTATCCACCCGGTACAGATCAATGTGGTAAACACTCACAGAAGGCCCGCGGTATTCGTGGATGAGAGTGAAAGTAGGACTGGTGACATCATCTTCCTGCGCAGCGTCGAATCCCTCAGCAATGCCCTTCACTAAAGTAGTCTTCCCCGCGCCCAAGTCTCCACGCAGCACCACCAACTTAGGCGGTACAAGCAATTTCCACAACGTACGCCCCAGCGCAACAGTCTCCTCCGCAGAATGCGTAACGTATTCAGTCGTCTTCATAGATCGTGTGGGGCGGA
Organism: Acidobacteriaceae bacterium; assembly: GCA_040003205.1. Taxonomy (GTDB): domain Bacteria; phylum Acidobacteriota; class Terriglobia; order Terriglobales; family Acidobacteriaceae; genus JALYIM01. Next base: position 8,800 of record JBDUDA010000053.1, read on the forward strand.
CACTCCTGTCCGCCGCCTTTGACTTATTCTAAGCCCCTAGATTTTCGTCCATCCATCAAGCGGACAAGAGTGTCCGCTCTACACGCCTATCGATATCGTCACAAATCGCTCTTTCGCGGCAGCACGCACGCGCCGAAATGCCTCCGGCAAAAACTGCAATAAATCGGTTGCCACCAGCGAATGTTCTCCCACACTTTCGCGCGCCACATCGCCAGCCATCCCATGCAAATGGACCGCAGCAATCACCGAATCAAAAATCCGTGTAGGGTTCTGCGCCATAAATCCGGCCACCATCCCAGTAAGAATGTCGCCAGTGCCTCCGGTAGCCATGCCCGGGTTTCCAGTTGTATTCACCCACACCGCCCCGTCAGGATCAGCAATCAGAGTGCGATGCCCCTTAAGCACAACGACCACGTTATGCTCCGCGGCGAAATTGCGCGCGACGCTTTCACGATGTTCTTGCACTTCTGTGATCGAGCAACCAATCAATCGCGCCATTTCTCCCGGATGAGGAGTGATCACCATCGCTCCGATTTTTGGATCTGCTGTTCGCGGTATCTTTAATTCGTTCGTTCGTCCTTCAAAGGCATTGAGTCCATCCGCATCGAGGACGATCAAAATACTTTCCTTGGATTGTCGGCTCGCGGAAATCAAGCGTACAAGCTCGCGCACAAACTCCGATGTCTCCGGATGCCGTGAGATTCCCGGCCCAATCGCCAGCACTGATTTACTTTTCGCGATTTCGCCCGCCTGGCTGAGCGCGGACGACGAGATGCTCCCCGCGCCCGTCTCCGCCAGCTCTTCCGTCATCAACTCGGGATGAAATCCAGCCACCGTAGCCATCGCCGAACTCGCGGTAGCAACCGTGGACAACCCCGCGCCCGCGCGCAGCGCAGCCATCCCCGCCATCGCCGCCGCACCCGCCTTGCCCCGCGAACCGCCGACTACGAGGACGTGTCCGAAGTTTCCCTTGTTCGAGTTGGGCTTGCGCGGACCAATAAGCGGAGCAACATCCCCAGCAGTAATGACGTTCAGATTGAGCGAGGAAACAATCGCGGCGTCAGGCGAGCCAATCGGAGCAACCACAATCGGCCCCGAAGTGAGATTTCCAAATACATGCGCCGGACGCGGTGCCGTAAAAGTTACAATTGCATCCGCCCGCGCGATCGCACCTGTCTGTTCGCCCCTGGCATCGGCATCGGCTCCCGACGGAATATCCACCGCGACGACCGGCATGGCGGTGGCATTTATCTTTCTGATCGCTTCCGCATAAAGATTGCTGACCGGAGGACGAAATCCAGTCCCGAGAATTGCATCCACCAGCACATCGCCGTCAAACACCGCAAGCGCATCAGCTCGATTCAGCGCCTCCGGAGACTTAGCGATCACAACGGCCACGGGCAACTTGGAATACATCGCAGCAGCATCGCCGTGCAACTCCGAGGGCTCGGCCAGCAGCAACACTCTGACTTCCCTGCCGTCCTCATGCAACTTGCGCGCCACTACAAACCCGTCTCCGCCGTTATTTCCTTTGCCACAAATCACAGCGATGGTTTTTGCAGCCGGATAATCCGACCAAATGAAATCCGCAACAGCTGCTCCCGCATTCTCCATCAGAGTGAGCCACGAGATCCCGAAGCGCTCGCTGGATAAGCGATCAATCTCCCGCATCTCGGCCGCACTTACAATTTTCATTCTCGCAATCCGCTCGACACATTCACTCTAAAACAAAAACCCTCCGCATAACGGAGGGTCGAAAGCCAGCTGCACTAAACTTCAATCCGCCATCGCTCTCGGAGTCTTGTTCTCACCGCCCGCTGCCGCAATTTGCACCTTGCTGTGATGCCGCCCGTAAGTAAAGTAAACGACCATTCCAATCACCAGCCAAATCAGCAGCCGCGCCCAGTTTACCCATCCCAGCTTGTACATCATGTAGCCATTAAAGATGATCCCAAGAATCGGTACCACCGGAACCCACGGCGTGCGGAACGGCCTCGCCTGGTCAGGATCTGTGCGTCGCAACATCATCACCGCGATGCATACGATAACGAACGCCAGCAGCGTGCCGATGTTCACCATCTTTCCAATATCGTCAATCGGAGTCAGACTGCCTACAATGGCAGCCAGCAGTCCTACGAGAATCGTATTTTTCCAGGGAGTGCGCCACTTGGGATGAATAGCGGCAAAAAATTTCTTCGGCAGCAAACCATCGTTCGCCATGGAATAAAGCACGCGGGTCTGTCCTAACAGCATCACCAGCATCACGCTCGTGAGTCCAGCCAGCGCACCAAGAGTGATGATGTGCGAGGCCCCGGTCAATCCTCTGTCGGCGAATGCGCGCGCAATCGGTGCCTCAATATTAATGTCGCGCCACGGAACCATCCCAGTAAGAACCGCCGCCACCAAAATGTAGAGCGCAGTGCAGACCACCAGCGAAGCGATGATTCCAATCGGCAGATCCCGCTGAGGATTCTTCGCCTCTTGTGCCGTCGTGGATACAGCGTCGAATCCGATGTAAGCAAAAAATATGTACGCTGCTCCCGCGCCAATGCCGGAGAAACCGAAGGGAGCAAAGCTGTGCCAGTCCGAACCCCAGTTGCTGGGGCTCACATAGCGGAACCCGAGTCCGATTACAAACAGCACCACCGCAACCTTTATCACAACGATGGTGGAATTGAAGCGCGCGCTTTCCTTGATTCCAATTACGAGGATGGCCGTAATCACCAGCGCGATAATAAACGCGGGCAGATTCACGCCAATTTCCATTCCGAAGATATGCGGCGCATTCAACAAATCGTGTGCGCGCTGAAGCAACTCGGGACTCTGGGCCGCCATTATTTCCGACAGCTTAGTCAGGAAGCTCTGTGTGCCCGGAACCAGCGATGAATCGGAGGCCAGCGCCATCTGACGGGCAATGATATTTTCTGCCGCGCGCAGTCCCGTCCAGTGATCGTAGGCCAGCCACAATGGCATTTTTAGATGGAAAATTTCCAGCAGCTCAATAAAGTGATTTGACCATCCGGAAGAAACCGTGCTCGCGCCCATTGCGTATTCCAGCGTCAGGTCCCACCCTATGATCCACGCAAAGATTTCACCCAGCGTCGCGTATGCGTATGTGTAAGCGCTGCCCGCCAGCGGGATCATCGCCGCGAACTCCGCATAACAAAGCGCCGCAAATGCGCACCCCGTTCCGGATAGAACGAACGACAGCATCAGCCCCGGACCCGCGTAGTGAGCTCCCAGACCTGATAGCACGAAAATTCCCGCGCCGATCACCGCGCCCACGCCCAGAGCCGTTAACTGAAAGGGTCCCAATGTTCGTTTTAGGCTGTGTCCACCGGTTTCGCGCGCTTCTTCGAGCAGCAGGTTGAGCGGCTTGCGGGCCAGCAAATTTGCCATTATTCAGCTTCTCCTATGCCGTTAAGAAGTGCGTGCCAGAGCCTCAGAGCGCCGCGACCAAGCAAAATAAACCGGAATTCCCAGCAACACAATAATCAGTCCCGGCCACGTGAACTGCGGCTTGTAAACCAATAGTACGACATCAATAAATAATGCCATCACAATATAAATCGCGGGCAATACCGGATATCCAATCGCGCGATAAGGACGGGGCGCATCCGGACGCTTATAGCGCAGCACGAACAATCCGATAATTGTGAGGATGTAAAACACCAGCACCGCGAAAATAATGTAATCGAGCAACTGCCCATAACTTCCCGAGACACACAGCACGCAGGTCCAGACCATCTGCACCATCAGAGAAACAGCCGGCGTCTTGTATGTCGGATGCAGCTTGCCCACGCCGCGGAAGAACAACCCATCCTTGGCCATCGCGTAATACACGCGCGCGCCCGCGATGATCATGCCGTTATTGCAACCGAAACTCGAAAGCATGATAGCCAGGGCCATCAATACTCCGCCGGCTGCGCCGAACATCTGTGTCAGCACAGCCGTCGCTACGCGGTCTTCTGTCGCGTACTTAATCCCGCGCTCGAGGATTGTCACTCCGTTTTTAATTCCATCCAGCGGAAGCACATTGAGGTAAATAAAGTTGCAACCAATGTAAAGCGCGATCACCACCCCGGTTCCGATGGCGAGCGAAAGCGGTAAATCACGGCTGGGATTTTTTACTTCCCCCGCAGTGAACGTTACGTTGTTCCAGGCATCGGCGGAAAAAAGCGATCCCACCTGCGCGACCGCCAAAATTGTCAATGTCCCTACCATTACGATGGGGCCGCCAACGCCCACCTGAACAGCGTGCTGTGCGCCCAGTCCGGCGTTATGCCAGAAGTTTCCGTGGAAGTTCGCTGCCAGCGCCTGCGCGTTGCGTCCGATGAAAAGTCCCAACAACACCAACCCCAACAACGCCGAAACTTTCGCGAACGTGAAAACGTTTTGAATCAATGCCCCGGTCTTTACTCCGAAAATATTGATCACCGAGAGCACAACCACCATTAGGACGGCTACCAGGTTCTGAGTGCTCAATCCCACATCCATGTTTCCCAGCACCATCGGACCAAGATGAATGGGCGGGATCTTCGCGAAATGAATGATCCAGTTGGAAGACGAAATGGACGGAACAAAAATGCCCAGAAACTTGCCAAAAGCCACCGCCACTGCGGCTATGGTTCCCGTCTGAATCACCAGGAACAGCGTCCATCCATAGAGGAAGCCCCAGAGCGGTCCCAGCGATTCGCGTAAATAAACAT
>JBDUDA010000054.1:0-13386 GCA_040003205.1 Acidobacteriaceae bacterium
GCCTGTTGGCGATAAGGCAGGCGTCGGTCAATCCGCCGGAGTAATGGAATCCGTGCGGACATCTGGCTGCACATCAGCGACCGGCCGAGACATACAATGAAACGGAGCAAGACTTCATCATGGACGTCGGCCTAAAGAGATCAAAATTTCGTGAGCTCCATCGCAGCGGGTGCTTTCTTCTTCCGAATCCGTGGGATGTAGGAAGTGCAAAGCGGTTGGAAGCGATGGGATTTGTGGCGCTTGCCTCGACCAGTTCCGGCTCAGCCTGGGCAGTTGGAAAAGAAGATGGGCAACTCACCAGGGATGAAGTGTTGCGGCACATTGAAAGCCTGTGCGCAGCGACCGATCTTCCTTTGAACGCCGATTTTGAGAGCGGATTTGGCAGCTCGCCACCCGACGTTTTCAAGAGCGTGCAGCTTGCAATTGAGACTGGGATTGCAGGGCTTTCGATAGAAGATTCCGACGGCACTGAGCTTTTCTCGAAAACCGAATCAGTGGATCGTCTTCGATCCGCGCGCGAGGCGATTGACAAGTCAGGGCATGACGTCCTTCTCGTGGGACGGTCTGAAGGCTTCATTCGACATCGTCCTGACTTGAAGGAAACTATCGAGCGTCTCGTCTCATTCAAAGAAGCTGGCGCTGATTGTCTTTACGCGCCCGGTGTGACCGACCTCAACGATATGAAACAGATCGTTTCCATCGTAGCGCCGACGCCAGTTAACGCGCTGCTTTTGCCTCCACTCACAGTTGCGGGTTTAAGGGCAATTGGAGTGAGAAGAATCAGCGTCGGGGGCGCACTCGCCAGGCACGCATGGAAAGCTTTTGACGAAGCCGCAGCAGCATTTTTAAAAGAAGACATTTTGTCGGGATCTTGAGTTATTGAGATCGAGCCGAATCCGCGACCTTGCGCTCGCATAACATCCAAAGAATGCGAGCAACGACGCACTGTTGGATGATCGCAAACTCTGGCCCAGTCCTAGAAATCGCTAAAACAATCCAAACGGCGACCTGCGGAATCTAATGGTTCATGCAGATGCAACGGCGCCTTATCGGATTTGTCGCGGCTATTCAGTCCATTCTTCTTTTGACTCATTATTTTTTCTATAAGACGTGGACATTTTCCTCTGCCGGTAACAGTATTCCTGAGCCGCTGGGGATGAAAATTCTTCTGGTTCTTTTGTCTCTGAGCTTTGTTGGTGCTTCGTTACTGGCGTTTCGGTATTCCAATACTGCCGTGCGCGTGTTTTATCGGGTGGCGGCAGCGTGGGTCGGCCTGGTGAGTTTTTTATTTCTCGCGAGCCTTGCCTCGTGGACCATTCTTGGAGCCGCATCACTGGTAGGGCGGGACATTCAATTCCACCGGGTGGTGGAAGCATTGTACGGCGCGGCTGTCGCGGCGGGGATCTACGGAATCTTCAACGCAAGCTGGACGCGAGTTACTCGTACTACCGTGCAACTCGCAAACTTGCCTGCGGCGTGGCGCGGGCGAACGGCGGCGTTGATCAGCGACGTTCATTTGGGACACGTGCGGAATGGAAATTTTCTGCGACGCCTGATCCTGAAGATTTTGAAGGAAAAACCGGACTTGATCTTCATTGCGGGCGACCTATTTGACGACACTGCCATTGATGCGGGAAGCGCAGCCGAACCTTTAAACAAGCTGACCGCTCCGCATGGTGTGTTTTTTGTTGCCGGGAACCACGAGCAATTTGGTGACGATTTCAGATTTTTACAGGCGGTCGCGGCCACCGGTGTTCGTGTGCTTAGCAACGAAAAAGTGGAAACGGACGGCCTGCAAATTATTGGCGTGTCTTATCGCAATGCTTCGCAGGATGGACAGCTGGCATCGCTGCTGCGGCGCGTCGGAGTGGATCGGGAACGCGCCAGCATCCTGTTGACCCATGCGCCCGATCGTCCCGAGATTGCGGAGGCCGCGGGCGTTTCCTTGCAGCTATCCGGGCACACGCACCTGGGGCAATTTATTCCCTGGAGCTGGATGGCGCAACGCATTTACCAGCAGTTTGTGTACGGCTTAAGTTGGATTGGAAAGATGCAGGTGTTTACTTCGAGCGGAGCCGGAACCTGGGGACCTCCGCTGCGGCTGGGATCGAATCCTGAAATTGTGATGCTTGAATTTCAATGAGGTCTTGCCAGCGCCGCGGGCGACCTTATGGCCGGCGAACTTCAATAGCCTTCTTAAGACTTGCGCCTTTGGTTTCGCTAAAGTCTCCCTCGGCGCGCCATAAAATTTTGCCTGATCGGTCAACTAGCAGGGCATAGATGTTCTTCTGGTCGTGGATAAGGAGGGATTCGCAGAACGGCTTCTTGTCCAGATAAAGGGTGATGGTGCGCTGGCGGGCTTTGCGGTCAGGAATGCCGCGGCGCATGCCGTTGTCAATGAACCAGCGTACTGGCGCCACGGGCCGTTGAATCGTAGGTAATTCGTAATAACGAAAGTGGGGATCGAGTGCTTCGAAGCGCTGCATCTCATGCAGCCAGGTGTCCACGTTTTTCTGCTGCTCGCGCTCAAAGGCTATGAGCAGCAGATTTCTTTCGCCTTCGAAGTCTTCGGGCAGAGAGAGTTCGCGCTTTTCGAGGGTCGCGGCCTTCACCTTGGGGAAGGATCCAGCCGATGAGGACGCATTGTCAGCTGCAAATCCCATCAGGGCTAGCAAAATACAATCGCGATCGTTGCTGCGATGACTTGCATCGTGAAAGGCCTTTCCTACTCCGATAGAAAGAATCAGGATTGTGGGGAGATTTTTTCGCAGAAACCGTCCCGAACCTCAGGTTGGCATGGTAGTACGAGCCGGCAATCACTTTTGGATTGCTAGATAGTAGATGCAGGGAGGCTACAAAGAGCGCAAAGGTGGGGCTCCCGGTCCAATTGTGTATACACTAGCGGGATTATGAAACGTCCACTTTTAGGATTTGTCCTCCTGCTGCCGTTAGTTCTGCTGAGCACTGCCGCTGTCGCGCAAGATGCTGCGGCTGCCCTCGATTCGTTGCCGTCGGTCAAGACGATTGATCAGGTTGCGATCTCACCTGACGGTGCGCAAATCGCCTATATCGTGGACGGACAACTCTTCATCGCAGCAGCAGCGGACGGAAACACACATCGCATGGCGGCGGAACAGAAGGTGTCCGCGCGCGACGTTGCGTGGTCCTCCGACAGTCACCACCTTGCGTGGCTCGCCGATCTGCCGGGCGACGTGCCTTCGTCGCAATTGTGGACCGCATCGTCCGATGGCGGGAGCATGGTAAAACTCGCCGACCTGAAGGGTTATGCGCAGACGCCCCGCTATTCGCCGGACGGAGCCAAGATCAGCGTCCTCTTCATAGAGGGTTTGCCGCGAATCGCTGGAGCGCTTCAGCCCATGACCCCGCTGACGGGTGTACTGGGCGAAAAGATTTTCGAACAACGGATCGCGGTCATTGATATCGCGAGCAAGAGACTGACGCAGGTCACGCCTGCGGACATTTACGTCTATGAATACGACTGGACGCCGGACTCCAAGGGGTGGGCGGCAACAGCGGCGCACGGGTCGGGTGACAGCAACTGGTGGATAGCGCGTCTTTACAGCGTGGACGCGGAGAGTGGCCGGATGCACGAGATTTATAAGCCCAAGTGGCAGATCGCTGAGCCACATGTTTCTCCTGATGGAAAATCCGTGGCATTCATCGAAGGCTTGATGAGCGATGAGGGCCTGACAGGTGGCGATCTCCACGTTGTGCCGGTGATGGGCGGAGCCGCGCGCAACCTCACGCCCGGAATTAAGGCGTCGCCATCGTCATTGACGTGGACAGGTGCCGACCGTATCAGCTTGGTTGCGAACGTAGACGGAAACTCGGGATCCGCGGCGGTGACCACGGCTGGTTTTCAAGAGGGATCGGCCTGGAAGGGATGGACTGGGGAAGAATTGATCGGCACCAGCACAGATGCGTGGGTTCCTGCGGCTTCGTTCTCGCGCGATGGGTCGACGACTGCGGTGATCCGACAGTCGGCAAACAGCGCGCCCGAGGTGTGGGCTGGACCGATGGGAAACTGGAAGCAAATCACACATATCAATCAAGCTGTAAAAGCGAACTGGGGCCCCAGCCGCAACGTGCATTGGATGAACGGAGATACCCGCGTACAAGGGTGGCTGATGATTCCCAAGGACTACGATTCCGCCAAAAAGTATCCTCTGATCGTGAGCGTACACGGGGGACCATCGTGGGCGTGTACTTCGAAGTGGCAGGCAGGCGGCATGGGCGATCTGACAGCTGCTTCGATGATGGGCTGGTTCGTACTGTGTCCAAATCCGCGCGGGAGCTTCGGACAAGGGGAGGCATTTACGCAAGGCAATGTGAAAGATTTTGGGGGTGGCGACTATCGCGACATCATGGCGGGCGTGGACGCGATGATCGCATCCTTTGAGATTGACCCCGGGCGCGTTGGAATCCGGGGACACAGTTACGGCGGCTACATGACCATGTGGGCAGAGACGCAAACGACGCGCTTCGCGGCCGCCGTAGCGGGCGCGGGTCTCTCGGACTGGCAGAGCTACTATGGACTGAACGACATTGACGAATGGATGATTCCGTTCTTCGGCGCGTCGGTGTATGACGATCCTGCCGTATACCAGAAGTCTGATCCGATTCGTTTCGTAAAGAAAGTGAAGACTCCGACGCTGATCCTGGTGGGCGACCGTGATGGAGAAGTGCCGATGGCGCAGTCCATCGAGTGGTATCACGCTTTGGAAACCATGAAGGTGCCAACGGAGATGGTGGCGTATCCCAACGAAGGCCACGTCTTCTACAAACCCGCCGACGCGCGCGACTATACCTTGCGGATGCTGCAATGGTTTGATCGTTGGTTTACTAAGGGAAAGAACTAGGCCGTAATAGCTATCCCTGAGCCTAGTTGAAGTTCCATCCGATTTCGAAAAGCAGGGTGCGGCCTCCATTGGAGGCACCGGAGTTGCCAATTTCATATCCGAGGTAGCCCGTGGCTTTTGAGCTGAGTTTGATCACGGCCCCCGGAGTGAAATAGCCTGCGCTGTTTTTTCCTGTAAACCAGTCGGCTGCCAGAGTAAGGCGTTTGCCCGCGGGCTGCTCGATTCCGAACTGGCCTCCGGCTTTGTTTCCGCTCGCGACAACGTTAGAAGTGAAATCGTAGGCGCCGAAGGTTACGCGGGTCTGGGTCTTGAAGGTTTTCGCGAACTCTCCGTAGAAATAATTGCCGGCATTGTAGCTACGATTTTGTACGGGGATAAACACGTGATCCCCCAGCAGAAAAGCCCAGCCATTTTTGCCGCCATCGTAAACTTTACATTTGGCGGCCACGCTCGGTGTAGTCTGCGATGGGCCGGGAGAGGTTATGCCGTTTACATTCACTCCAATTTCGATGCTATGACCGAGTCCCGCCACGATGCGCGGCGTGTAAGCCCCCACGCTTGCGTCCCAGAAGTAGGCGAAATCAAATTCGCCATAAACTTTGCCTTTGTCCAGGACATCGCCGCTTGGAACGTTGAAGATGGTTTGCTGAGCAATTGCAGCGGTGGTGAAACCCATACTTAAAATGATGACGATGGATAAGAAAAAATACTTCAAAACACAGGCTCTTTGTCTAAAGCAAGGTTGAGATCAAGAACGTTGACGTGAGGTTCGCCGAGAAACCCCCAGGTGCGCCTCTCAAGGTGGGCTTCGACCAGCACCCGAACGCGGTCTGCGGGGAGATTGCGCACACGCGCGATCCGGGGGATCTGGAAAAAAGCCGCCGCTGGAGAGATATCTGGATCAAGTCCCGAAGCCGAAGTTGTCACCAGGTCAATGGGGACGGGAGTATTCGGATTGTCAGCCTGCGCGGTGGCTGTGTCTGCCTTGACGCGGTCAATCAGCTTCTGGTTCGTGGGGCCGAGATTTGAGGCGGCAGAGTTCGACGCGTCATACCCATTGCCTGCGGCGGATGGGCGCGAGTGAAAATACTTGTCGGAGACGAACGGCTGTCCGATGATTCGAGACCCGACCAGTTCGCCATTCTTCGAGATCAGTTGTCCGTTAGCTTTGTCGTGAAACATCAGCTGCGCGAGCCCGGTTACTACGAGCGGATAAATAATTCCCAACAAGATGGTCGTCGCGACTGTCATTAATACTGCGGTGAGTAAATTCTTCTTCATAGGTCCTCTTATGCCAAACCGATGCGAGTAATGACCATGTCAATTAGCTTGATCCCAATGAACGGAACGATGAGTCCGCCGACGCCGTAAACAAGAAGATTGTTGCGCAAAAGCGCGGCTGCCCCGAGGGCGCGATATTTGACCCCGCGCAGAGCCAGGGGAATGAGCGCAATGATGACCAGAGCGTTAAAAATGACGGCTGCCAGCACGGCGGATTGCGGTGTCTTCAAATGCATGATATTGAGTGCATTCAGCACCGGAAAAGTTCCCGCGAACATGGCAGGAATAATGGCGAAATATTTGGCGACATCGTTGGCGATGGAGAATGTCGTCAGCGATCCGCGCGTCATTAGCAACTGTTTGCCGATTTCTACAACTTCAATGAGCTTGGTGGGATTGGAATCCAGATCCACCATGTTGCCCGCCTCTTTGGCCGCCTGGGTTCCCGTGTTCATCGCGACTCCCACATCGGCCCGGGCAAGCGCAGGCGCGTCGTTGGTGCCGTCTCCAGTCATAGCGACCAGCTTTCCCTGGCCCTGCTCGCGGCGTATCAGATCCATCTTGTCCTTGGGAGTGGCTTGTGCGAGGAAGTCGTCCACGCCCGCTTCGCGGGCGATGGCCGCAGCCGTGAGCGGATTGTCGCCAGTAATCATTACCGTCCGAATTCCCATGGCGCGAAGCTGGTTGAAGCGCTCACGCATACCGCCTTTCACCACGTCCTTGAGTTCGATAACTCCCATGGCTCCGCGACTTTTTTCGGCAACTACCAGAGGAGTGCCTCCCGAGCGTGCGATTTCCTCCACCGTCTCTCTCACCGATTGCGGAAAAGCGGCGCCATTCAGGACAATGTAGCTCTCGATCGCGCTGGCAGCGCCTTTGCGAATCTCGAAGCCGTTGAGGTCGACCCCAGACATGCGGGTCTGAGCGGTGAAGGGGACAAACACCGCATCGCGCGACCCGAGCTCGCGTCCGCGCAATCCATATTTTTCTTTGGCCAGAACCACGATGGACCGGCCTTCAGGCGTCTCGTCCGCCAGCGATGAAAGCTGGGCTGCGTCCGCCAGTTCCTGGTCTGTGACACCGGGCGCAGGTACGAAGCGCGAGGCCTGGCGATTGCCGAGAGTGATGGTGCCTGTCTTATCGAGCAGAAGCGTGTTGACGTCGCCCGCGGCTTCCACGGCGCGGCCGGACATGGCGAGGACATTGTGCTGAATTAGGCGATCCATTCCGGCGATACCGATCGCCGAAAGCAATCCGCCGATGGTGGTGGGAATCAGGCAGATAAGAAGAGATACCAGAACAAAAACCGACTGGGGAGCGCCTGCATATATAGCGAAAGGTTGAAGGGTCACAACCGCGAGCAGGAAAATGATGGTGAGCCCGGAGAGCAGGATATTGAGCGCAATTTCATTGGGTGTCTTCTGGCGCTCTGCGCCTTCCACCAGCGCAATCATGCGATCGAGAAATGTTTCGCCCGGGTTGGAAGTAATCTTGATCTTGATCTGATCTGACAGCACGCGCGTGCCACCAGTGACGGCAGAGCGATCGCCACCGGCTTCGCGGATTACCGGCGCCGACTCGCCTGTAATTGCTGACTCGTCCACCGAGGCAACACCTTCGATAATTTCTCCGTCGGAGGGTATGAAGTCTCCAGCTGCGGCGAGCACCACGTCTCCGGCGCGAAGCTTGGAGCTGGCGATCTGTTCAGTCGCGCCAGTACTCAGTAACCGCTTGGCCAAAGTTTCTGACCGGGCTTTTCGCAGAGTGTCTGCCTGCGCTTTGCCTCGTCCCTCTGCCATCGCCTCGGCGAAGTTGGAGAACAAAACCGTGAACCACAGCCAGAGCGTGATCTGTAGGTTGAACTTAAAGCTGGCGCCGCCCTTGAATAACAGCGCGGTAGTAATGACGCTGCCAATCTCGACCACGAACATGACAGGATTCCGCGCCATTTTTCGGGGATCTAATTTTAGAAACGAGTCGCCGATGGCCCGGCTGACAATTTTCCATTCCCAAACCACCTTCGACTTTTTTGGCATAATCCCCCACTCTCAAATCAGAACTGGCTGTGAACGACCTTCAACTTTCACGTCAAAATGTCTTTCCCGGTACCATCAGCAAATGTTCCAGCACCGGCCCAAGACTCAACGCCGGCAGGAATGTGAGCGCACCAACGATGATGATCACGCCGATAAGGAGCGTGGTGAACAGAGGGGTTGTCATCGGGAAGGTTCCCAGCGATGCAGGCACATACTTTTTCTTGGCTAAATTTCCTGCGATTGCCAGCATCGGTATGATCATCAGGAAGCGGCCGATCAGCATGGTGAATCCGATTGCAGTGTCGTACCAGAGCGTGTTGACCGTGAGACCGCCAAAGGCCGAGCCGTTGTTGCCGCCCGCTTCCGAGAAGGCGTACAGAATCTCGGAGAAGCCATGCGGGCCAGGATTTGCGATGCCCGCGGTCCCGAAGTCTTTCACCACCGAAATTGCGGTGAATCCTAGAATGACCAGTGGAAAGACGAGCGTGGTCAGCATGGCCATCTTTACGTCGTAGGCTTCGATCTTTTTTCCGAGATATTCGGGTGTGCGTCCTACCATTAATCCCGCGATGAAAACGGCGAGGACGACATAAATAATCATGCCGTAGAGTCCGGAGCCAACGCCGCCGAAGACGACCTCGCTCAACATGATGTTGGTCAATGGCACCATGCCGCCGAGCGGAGTGAAAGAGTCATGCATGCTGTTAACGGCCCCGCAACTGGTGTCGGTGGTGATGGTCGCCCAGAGCGTGGAATCAGCAATTCCGTAGCGAACTTCTTTACCTTCCATGTTGCCGCCGGATTGGGTGACGCTCGCTTGCTGGTCGACGCCTTTCAGCAGAGGATTGCCGCGAGCCTCAGCCCAATAGGTCGCGGTTACGCCCGCGAAAAATAAAATCGCCATCGCGGACCACACCGCCCAGCCATGTCGTTGCGAGCCGGTCATCCGGCCTAATGTGTAGGTCAGACCGGAACCGATCGCGAGGATGCAGAACATCTCGAACAGATTGGAGAGCGCGGTGGGGTTCTCAAAAGGATGCGCGCTGTTGGTGTTAAAGAAGCCTCCCCCATTAGTGCCGAATTCCTTGATAATTTCCTGTGAAGCCACCGGGCCCTGAGCGATCGTCTGGGTGGAGACTGTATCCATCACGGGCTTACCGTCGGTTCCGGTCACAGGTTTCCCGTCCGCCCCTGCTTTTTGGACCTGCTGCGGCTCGACCAGTTTCACGGTGTCATAGGCTTTGAGGTTTTGCGGTACTCCCTGCGCCACCAGGATCAGTGCTCCCACGATGCAGAACGGCATCAGCACCCAGAGGCAGCAGCGCACCATGTCAACCCAAAAGTTGCCGATGGTTTCCATCTGGCGGCGCGCGATTCCGCGCACCAGGGCGATAGCTAATGCGATACCCACTGCTGCCGAGGTGAAGTTGTGATAAGCGAGCCCCGCCATTTGTGTGAAATAACTCATGGTGGTTTCGCCGGCGTAAGCCTGCCAATTGGTGTTTGTGGTGAATGACGCAGCGGTGTTGAACGCCACATGCGGGGGCGTTACACCCGCCAGCTTTTGGGGATTGAACGGGAGGTAATACTGCACGCGTTGCATCAGGTACAGCAGGAGCATGGAGACAACGCTGAACAAGAGCATGGAAATTGCATATTCCGTCCAGCGCATCTCATGATTTTCATCGACCGCCGTCACGCGGTAGAGCAGTCGTTCAATCGGGCGCAGTATCGGGTCGAGGAAAGTTTTTTCGCGACTAAAAACCCGCGCCATGAAAATGCCAAGCGGTTTGGTCACCAGAACGACGAGCGCAAAGAAGAACAGTATTTGGATACATCCGTTTGCAGTCATGTTAGAACTTCTCCGGACGCAGCAAGGCGTAGAGCAGATAAATTCCCGTGAGCGCGCTCACCACTAGCATGATTAAAGACTCAATGGACATTGCGTTTCCTCATTTCACGCGATCACAAAAGTTCACGTAACCGACTGCCAGGGCAAAGAAAGCGATGGTCACGGCTATCCAAATTAAATCGTGCATGGCGAAGTCTCCTTCGGTTCTCTTTAAAAACTGTCTGCCGCTTTGTATTCCACGCTAATTGCTCGGCTCGATAACGAATTCGCTGCCACGGCCACAATCGATAACTGTGCGAGAGACGGCATTTTTGTAAGCCAGCCAACCAGAACAACTCTCATTCCACCATCAGGGGCATAAGGAGGGACTAAGGGATTCGTAAATAAATCGTAAGGAAGTTGAAATCGGGAGGGAGAAGAAAATGGGACTGTTGCTAAGCGGCGCTGCTACCAGGTTCGAAGCGATAACCGACCCACGGTTCAGTCGAGATGTAGGAAGGGGAGGATGCCGGTGCATCAATTTTCTTGCGTAACTGGCCGACGAATACGCGAAGATACTCGGGCTGTTCCGTGCTGTTCGCGCCCCAAATGGCGGCCAGCAGCGTGCGGTGGGGAACTACCCTATGGGAATGTCGCGCAAGATACACGAGCAGATCAAATTCCTTGGGCGTGAGCTTTACTTCGTTGCCGCGAACTAAAACCACGTGTGCGTCGAGGTCAATGCGGAAATCACCCTCCGCGATCATGCCCGCGTTGCTTTCTTCCGCAGGCAGTCGTCTCAGGTTCGCCCGCACGCGCGCGAGTAGTTCATTGATACCGAATGGTTTGGTTACATAGTCATCCGCTCCGGCATCCAGGGCCATTACTTTTGTACGTTCCTCTCCCTTCACCGATAAAACAATAATTGGGGCTTTGGACTTTAAGCGAAAGCGGCGGCAAAGCTCGAGGCCGTCCATGTTTGGCATGTTGATGTCGGTGATGACCAGATCGGGCGCCCAGTCTTCGACGATGTCGAGCGCCGTTTCTCCATCGTTGGCGACCCGGAGGTCGTAACCGTGGGCGTCGAGCGAAGTACGCAAGACGCGGGTGATCTGGGGCTCGTCATCCACGAGCAGGATGCGCTGATGCTCAAGCGGAGTCACTTCGCCTCCTGAGTAACGATGTGCACGTCAATGGGAGGAGCGTTGCGCAGGAATTTCTGAATCACTGTGAGATATAGATATTTGCGCCAGCCTTCTTGCGCGGAGCGTCCAAAAACTACGTGCGTAATATGTTTCTCGCGCACGAACTCGGCTACCCGGTCGGCGATGTTGCCTCTGGACAAACGCACAACAGTTGCGCCCATGTTCTCGGCGAACTGAATATTTTCCTGAAGCGTGCGGCGGTTGTCGCCGTCCTGATCGGCCGGGGAATCTACATACGCCACGAAAAAATCTGCGTCCAGACCATGAGCCATGCGGCCACCGCGCGCAATCAGGTATTGGGCTACGGGGTTGGAGCTGATACATACCGCGATTTTTTCCCGCACCGCGACATTGGGTTCAAGATGTTCGCGAGCCCAGTGCGCCTCCAGGCTTTTATCCACGACCTGGGCAACTTGCCGCAACGCCAATTCGCGCAGTGCAATGAGATTGCCGCGCCGAAAGAAATTGTTTAATGCTCGCTCCGCGCGGTCGAGCGGGTAAATGTCGCCCCGCCGCATGCGCGTTTGCAACGCCTCGGGCGTCAGATCGGACATCACAATCTCTTCCGCGCGTTGAATTACCCAGTCAGGGACGGTCTCCCGCACATGCACGCCGGTGATGCGTTCCACGAGGGGATTGAGACTTTCGATGTGCTGCACGTTTACGGTGGAGAGCACATCTATTTTCGCGTCCAATAACTCAATCACATCCTGATAGCGCTTGGGATGCCTGCTGCCTTCGATGTTGGTATGTGCCAGCTCATCCACCAGGACGACCGCGGGCTTGCGCGCGAGGATTGCGTCCACATCCATCTCGGTGAAAATCGTTCCTTTGTATTCCACATCCTTGCGCGGGATGGTGTCCAATTTGGCGACCAGATCAACCACCCCTTTGCGGCCATGAGTTTCTACAACTCCTATGACGATGTCTTCTCCCCGGCTGTAGCGGCGAAGACCCTCGCTCAGCATGCTGTGGGTCTTGCCCACGCCGGGGGCGTAGCCCAGAAACAGTTTAAGAATGCCTTGTTTCTTCTCCGGCGCGACTTGCTCCAGCCATTGTTCTGCGCTTTTTTGCACGAAACCATTGTCATCCGAGTCCCGTACTTTGTCGAGAAACACTCTCGCGCGACCGAAAGGATACAATCACGCCGTGAAACAACCGCTAAGATTTGGTTTTCGCACTGCGGTATGCCTCCTGGCCGTGCCTGCGATCGTGCTGTTCTATCGCCACGTGGCGCATGCCAACGCTACTACGGTGGCTTTATCGTTCTTGCTGGCGGTGCTACTGGTCTCGGCCAATTGGGGCTTCCGCTACGCGGTCATGGTAGCGCTGCTTTCAACCGTCGCCTTCAACTTCTTTTTTCTTCCCCCTGTCAGGACATTTGCCATTGCTGACCCTCAGAACTGGGTCGCGCTTTTTGCCTTCGTTGCAACTGCGGGGATCGCCGGGAAACTTTCAGAACGGGCCCGGCGCGCCGCACTCACAGCCGATCAGCGGCGCAAGGAAATTGAACGACTGTATGTTTTCAGCCAGCATCTGCTAGCGCCCGAGAGCATTCCGGAACTGCTGAATCTTTTGCCGCGCTACATTGCCGAGAGTTTTGCGGCCCGGGGTGCGGCGATTCTGGTTTCAGACCGGACAGACGTTTATCGCTCCAGTCCGGAAACTCATGGGATTGAGACGGAGTCCCTGCGGGCAGTGGCGGCGCGCGGGGAGCCGGCGAATGATCCCAAAAAAGAAGTGGCTTTCGCCCCTCTTCGACTCGGAGTGAGGAGCGTGGGTGCAATCGGAATATCGGGTGCTGCGTTGTCGTCCGCAACGCTGGAAGCCCTCGCTACCCTGGTGGCCATTGCAATTGAGCGCACGCGAGCGCTTGAGAGCGTTGGCAAAGCCGAGGCCGCGCGTGAAAGCGAAAAGTTGCGCTCTGCCATTCTGGACTCGGTCGCACACGATTTCCGCACCCCGTTGACTTCCATCAAGGCTTGCGCGACAAGTCTCCTATCCGGCGGGCTGGCTGGGCCACAGCAAAACGAGTTACTCACGGTAATAAACGAAGAGTCAGACCGGCTGAACCATCTGGTCGAAGAAGCCATGCAATTGACGCGACTTGAATCCAATCAAGTAAAGCTTGATCGCAAGCGCCATAGCATTCG
>JBDUDA010000055.1:0-13346 GCA_040003205.1 Acidobacteriaceae bacterium
CGCCATGCCGTCCTCTAGAAATCCTTTGACGTGATCGAAGCCGATACGGCCCAGCCGCAAGGCGGCTTCCTGTTCGCGTCCCGGCTCGGCGACGATCACAATGGGCTTGGCGCGGTCGAGGATCGTGCCCGCCCAGGTGGCGTATTGCCCTCCCAGTCCGATGTTGATGCTGCCGGCGAGATGACCCTTGCCATACTCTGCGGCATCACGGACGTCGAGGATCTGAGAGCCCGCGTCGCCCATCTTCAGGACCTCATCTAGATTGATGGGATGGAGAGCTTGTTCCAGACTCTTGTCCAGCGTGGCGCGCTCGCGAGTGTTGAGGATGGCATCGTAGGTGAAATACGCCGGAGCGTCGGGCTGGTCGGCCGTGACCAGACGAATGAATTCCTCACTCGACATAGGCTGTAGGGCGTAGTTCAAACGTCGTTGGTCTCCGAGCGAAGAAACAGTGTCGGAGGAAAGCTGCTTCCCGCAAAGGGAGCCGGCACCGTGCGCCGGGTACACCAGCGTTTCGTCGGGAAGCGGCAGAAGTTTGTTGTGCAGCGAGTCGAAGAGCCGGCTGCCAAGGTCGTTGGCACTCCACCCAATCGATGCGCGCAGATCGGGGCGGCCGACGTCGCCGATAAACAGAGTGTCTCCGGTGAGGACGGCGTAAGGTCTGACCGGATCCTTGTGGAGATCGAAGACTAGGATCGATATGGACTCGATGGTGTGGCCGGGGGTCTCGAGGACTTGCAGGCGCAGCCCCGGGAAGTCGAGCGTATCGCGATCCTTCATCGCGACGAAGGGGTATTCCGCCTGGGCGCGGGAACCGAGATGGATGATCGCGCCGCAACGGTCGCGCAACTCCAGATGGCCGGCGATGAAGTCGGCGTGGAAGTGCGTCAGGAATACATGGTGGATATGGAGGCCAAAGTTCTTGGCGTCGTCCAGGTACTGCTGGATGTCGCGCTGGGGATCGACAATGATGGCGGTTGCGGTGGCCTCGTCCCCGATCAGGTAGGAGGCGTGCGCCAAGCAGCCAAGGTAGTACTGTTTCAGAATCATAGAAAATCTCGTCACTTCTAGCGAAGCATTTGGGCTCGAGCGGTTGAAACGATCATGCAATTGACCTCAACTTATCGTATTGGGTTGTTCGAGTGCAAAGGCATAATTCGGGTAATTGAAATAGAAACCGTTAAAACTGAAAAGCTCACCACTCTGCACACGGACCCATTCTATTCGTGCCCATGGTTTAGTGTGGCGACGGTGCTAAGGACACGCCTTAGCCCCTGAGCGCTTTACTCGCATGTTAACAACACCGGCATGGCGTCAGGAGGGGGCTGCCAATACACTTGGGAGACTATGAGCATGTGCTACATGCAGTTTTTCACGCTGGTTGTTCAGTTCCTCACTTAGGTTGCACTGGGCTGCGAAAAAGGAAGTAGGGGTTCAATCTGTACTCTGCGTTCATCGGAGGCTCCATGCTTTCACGTCGCGATTTCATAGGCCGAAGCGCGGGACTCGCCGCCCTTCTTGGTATGCCAAGTAACGGATCGGCTCAGGCGACGGCTCCAACCGCCATGCCGTCCGGTGAACTGTACTTCAGCCACGAAGATGCTTACTGGGCGGAAGTTCGCAAGCAATTTTTTATTCCGGACGACGAAGTTTACCTGAACAACGGGACAGTCGGCTCCTCTCCCCGGCCGGTGCTGAAAGCAATTTTTGACAGTTACGACGAGAGCGAGAAGCTAGCACAGACCAATCCTGAGGCATATCCAATCTGGGGTTACGACGCACGCAACGACATTCGCGATCCACTGGCTGCGTTTGTTGGGGCATCGCGCGATGAAATCGCTCTGGTGCGCAATGCCACCGAAGCGAACAGCTACATCGCGAATGGCATTGATTTGAAAGCCGGCGATGAGGTGCTGATCAGCGATCAAGAGCATCCGGGCGGAGAAGAACCCTGGAACCTGCGCGCCAAGCGATACGGAATCGTAGTTAAGAAATTTTCTTTGTCCAAGCCCGCGAAAGATGCCAATGAAATTCTCACCCGCATCAGCGACGCGATTACTCCTCGTACGCGTGTGATCTTCGTCAGCCACATCACCACAGTGACCGGACTGGTTTTACCGGTAAAGCAGATATGCTCTCTGGCTCGCAGCAAGGGAATCATTTCTGCCGTCGACGGAGCGCAAGTCACCGGCATGATGGGCATCAACCTCCACGAAATCGGATGTGACTTATACAGCTCGAGCCCGCACAAGTGGCTGCAAGCCACGAAAGGGACAGGGTATTTGTACGTCCGCGATGAAATGATTGACAGGCTTTGGAACACTTGCGCGAATGAAGGATGGGACAATCCACATCTGCGAGCGGAACGTTTTCAGCGCATTGGATCTTCGAATGTGCCTGCACTCGCGGGACTGCGGGCGTCTATTGATTTTGCCAACAGCATCGGGATGGAGCGCATCGAGAAAAGACACCGCGAGCTGGCGGATCACGTCCTAGCCGAAATGCAGAAGCGCGGCATTGAATCGTGGACCTCTCCCGACCCTTTGTTGCGATGTGCCATCGCCACTTTCAACATTCCCCCAATAAAATGCCCGGAGCTGGAAACGTGGTTATGGCAGAACCATAAGATTCGCATCCGCGGTGACGCACACTCGAAAGTCCGGATTTCGACTCCTTACTATCTTGCGCAAACAGAACTCGCTAAATTCTTCGACCGTTTCGATGAATACCGCTCGGCGCACCGGCTTGGCGATATCCGATAATGCGGAGCAATGTCACCGATCACCACAAGCCCAGGTCGGAAGATCTTGCAAGACTAGCCTTCTAGCTGGGAGGAAAAGCAGGTCCCTCGACTACGATCGGGATGACAGAGTTTAGTGAGCTTCCTGTCATCCGCACTTACGGGACCACCGAATCACCTGTCATCCCGAGCGAAGTCGAGGGACCTGCTTTATTACCAAGCCACCTGCGTGTGTTACCAGTTATCGTAGCCAGATTACCTTCGGGCATGAGTTACGATCATCCCTGCAAGTTTCCCTACAGCCAACGTTCTATGAACAGGACCGGAAATCCTCCTTCCGTCCGCAGCGACTAAAGGGGATAACAAAATGAAGAAGATGTTGTTCGTTCTATTGTTTCTATGCTCATTCGCCTGGGGACAGGAAACAGAGGTTGACGCAGACAGCGCGCCCGCGCTCACCATCTATAACCAGAATTTCTTCGTAGCCCGCGAACGCTTTCCGATGGACCTAAAATCAGGCGTCAACCATGTCGAGTACGCGGGCATCGCCGCTCATTTAGAGCCGGATTCAGTCATCCTTCGTGACCCTGGCGGCAAGGCGCTCCAGGTGTTGGAACAGAATTATCGCAACGATCCTGTCTCGCAGGAGCTTCTACTTTCTTTCTATGAAGGCAAGACGATTGATTTCCTGGTGCCGCACGGCGAAAAACAGGAAATCATCAAAGGCAAAATTGTGCGCAGCGGCTACATTCCCAGTTCCTCTGCCAATCAAGGTTATCCGCAGCCCGGCTTCGGCCAGCCGATTATTGAAATTGATGGGGTGCTGCGATTCGGATTGCCCGGTCAGCCACTTTTCCCCGCGCTTACGGGCGACTCGATTCTGAAGCCCACGCTGAACTGGCTGTTGCAAACGAACGATCCGGGAAAATTCAACGCCGAAATTTCTTACGTCAGTGGCGGAATGAGCTGGCAGGCGGATTACAACCTGGTCGTTTCGGATAAATCCACTGGCAAGATTGACATCCTCGATATGGTGGGCTGGATCACGATGCGCAACCAGAGCGGCAAGACGTTTGAGAATGCGCGCCTCAAGTTGCTTGCGGGCGATGTGAACAAAATTCAAGAGGGAGCAGTGCCGCAGCGAGCGTACGCCATGGAGGCGAAAGCCATGGCCGCTGATGCAATGCAACCGGTAGTGCGAGAGAAGTCTTTCGACGAATTCCATCTCTACACCTTGCAGCGTCCCGCAACGCTGCGCGATCAGGAGACCAAGCAGGTCGAGTTCGTGCGTTCGACCGGCATCCGCGCGCAGCGAGTTTATGTTTATGATGGCGCGCAAGTGGCGCAATACGGCTACTACAACATGGAACAGATTCGCCAGGATCAGAGCTATGGAACGCAGTCAAATCCTAAAGTATGGGTAATGGAAGAATTCAAGAATTCAGAAGTCAATCATCTGGGGATTGCTCTGCCCAAGGGCAAGCTGCGTTTCTATCGCCGCGATACTGACGGACACCTGGAATTCACGGGCGAGAACGCGATTGATCACACTCCCAAGGACGAGACCATTCGCATCTACACAGGAAACGCGTTTGATGTCGTTGGAGAGCGGAAGCGCACCAACGTCCACGTGGATTCAGCGCATAATTTCATGGATGAATCGTTTGAGATTCGCGTGCGCAATCACAAGAAAGAAGCGGTGAGCGTGCGCGTGGTCGAACATCTTTATCGCTGGACAAATTGGAAACTGACCGAGCAGTCACGTGATTCGCGTAAGACCGATGCACAGACCGCGGAGTTTCCCGTGACCATCGCTGCGGATGGCGAGCAGGTGATTACTTACACTGTGCATTACTCGTGGTAGAACTTACCTCTAGTGTCATCCTGAGCAAGAAGAGACATTCGCTTTGCGAATGTCTCTTTGCGTCGAAGGACCCCTATGGCCCGCACAGTCCGGTGGGAATAGAGATGCTTCGACTCCCAGCAGCCGCCTGCGGCGACTGCTGTCCGCTCAGCATGACAATGTTCTTTTGTGGTTGTGGGGAATGGAGACTTAGCGGCGAAATAATCTAACAGGAATGTCATCCTGAGCAAGAAGAGACATTCGCTTTGCGAATGTCTCTTTGCGTCGAAGGATCGCTATCACCATCGGTCGGCCTGAGCACAAAAAATGCTTCAAAACGTATCTGCCATCTCGAGCGGAGCAGAGCGCAAGCTTTGCCCAGTCGAGAGACCGGCTCATATGAGCGATTCAATCGCTACAGCAGGTCCCTCCACTCGCCCGTTGCTTCACGAAGCAACGGGGTCGGTCGGGATGACAAATTGGCTTCTTTACGTAAAAACTAGATTATCTTTTTGCCAAACGCTGACAAAGCGAGCTCAACCGCCAATTCCGCCGTCCGATTGTGTTCATCAATCACTGGATTCACTTCCACAATTTCGAAGCTCAGCATGCGGCCGTGGTCGGCGATGATTTCCATGGCTAGATGCGCTTCGCGATAGGTAGCGCCGCCGCGAACTGGAGTTCCTACGCCGGGCGCGTCTTCAGGATCAATCCAATCCATGTCGAGGGAGATGTGATAGCCGGCAGTGCCGCGTCCCGCCATGCGTAAGGCCTCTTCAATCACAACGCGCATCCCTCGCTCATCTATGTCGCGCATGGTGAAGACTGCGATTCCAGCTTTATGAATATTTTCTTTCTCGATGACGTCAATGTCGCGGACCCCGACCAATACGCAGTTCTGCGGATTTACTTTAGGAGAGAACTTAAAAATCTCGCAAAGCTCCGGCGGTCCTATCCCAAGAATGGCCGCCAGTGGCATGCCATGCACGTTGCCACTCGGCGAAGTCGCGGGAATGTTGATATCGCTGTGCGCGTCAATCCAGATCAATCCAATATTCTGTTTCTGACGCCGGTAAAACTCGGCGACTCCGGCTACGGTGCCGGCCGCTACAGAATGATCTCCCCCCAGAACAACAGGCACTTTGCCTTTCTCTAGAGTTTCAACCACCAGTTCCGCATGCTTGGTGCATGTGGCGGTGATTTCTTTTAAATATTTGGCGTGCGGATCGCCCTCGGATTTCTGCTCCGCTATCGCAACGGCGATGTTCCCCGCATCCTCAACTACATGACCAAGAGCTTCGAGGCGTGCTTCGAGGCCGGCGACGCGGACGGCTGACGGTCCCATATCAACGCCTCGACGGGATTGTCCGAGATCTAATGGAACACCGATGACGCGAATCTTTTTCGGAGAAATACTGGAAAACGATTGTGCGCTGGTCATAAATTTACACTCATTGCGAATCTACTCGAAGACTACGGATATAGCCGGTTCAGCATACGCGGAAATGGGATGGTTTCGCGCACGTGTTCCAGTCCGCAAATCCAGGCTACCGCGCGCTCGATTCCCATGCCGAAGCCTCCGTGGGGAACGCTGCCAAACTTTCGCAGGTCAAGATACCACTTGAACGCTTCTTCTGGCAGGTCATGCTCGTGAATGCGCTTGACTAACAATTCGTAGGAAGCCATGCGCTGCGAACCGCCAATAATTTCTCCATAACCTTCGGGGGCTAGCACATCCACGCACAGCGCCAACTCCGGACGCACAGGGTCCGGCTCCATATAAAAAGCCTTCACCGTCGCCGGATAGCGATGCACCATCACCGGCTTATTGAATTGCGACGAAATGTAAGTCTCGTCGGGGGAGCCGAGGTCGCCGCCCCATTCGAATTTTTGCTCGAGCGCGCCCTTGGCGTGCCCTTCGTGCAGCAGATTGACTGCCTCGTCATACGTGATGCGAGGGAACGGCGCGGCGATATTCTCCAGCTTTGAGAGATCGCGTCCGATGGTCTTCAGGTCTACGGGGCGCCGATCAAGGCAGCGCTTCACAATAAAACTGATGAACTCTTCTGCCAGCGTCATCAAGTCATCGAGAGTAGCGTAAGCAACTTCGGGCTCGACCATCCAGAATTCAGTGAGGTGACGGCGGGTCTTCGATTTCTCCGCGCGAAAAGTCGGACCGAAAGAATAGACCTTGCCCAGCGCCATGGCGGTCGCTTCAATGTAGAGCTGTCCGGACTGCGTCAGGTAGGCTTGCTCGTCGAAATAATCCACTGGAAATAAAGTTGAAGTTCCTTCACATGCCGCCGGAGTAAGAATTGGCGGGTCAGTCAAGGTGAATCCGCGCTCGTCAAAGAAGTCGCGGGCCGCTTTGATAATCTCCGCGCGTACCCGCAAAATCGCTGCCTGACGCTGCGAACGCACCCACAGATGGCGATGCTCCATTAGGAACTCGACGCCGTGTTCCTTCGGAGAAATAGGATACGGATCGCTCTCCGAAACTCGCTGCAACACGTCCACCCCAGTGACGTCGAGTTCGAATCCCCCAGGAGCTCGCTGGTCGGCGCGTACCTTGCCCTCGACAATCACACTTGATTCTTGTGTGAGATTTTTGATCGCGTCGAATATTTCCGGAGCAACTGCGTTCTTCGCGACCACGCCCTGAATTACGCCGCTGCCATCGCGAAAAATGGGAAACAGCAGCTTGCCGCTGGCACGCAGGTTATAAAGCCATCCGCGGATGGTCACCTGCTCACCGTCGTGCCTGCCGATCTCAGCGATAGTCGTGATGGGGAATGCCATAGCTTTAATTTGCCGCGTCCAGCTTCTCGAAAACTTCTTTCATCTTTTCCGGCGGATTGATCTTCTCGTCGCTCTCAATCTCAAGCAGCAACGGTGGCGTCTGGGGTGCTGTGCGCAGCAGATCCATCGCCTGTTTCCAGTCAATGGTTCCGCTGCCGGGCCAGAGATGAGTGTCTCGATCTTTATTATTGTCGTGCACGTGCGTGGAGCGAATGTGGTCTTTCAGGGTTTCAAATGCCTGTGGGACGTCGGTCATCAGGTTTGCGTGCCCGAAATCGAAGCAGACTCCTACGTCATCGAAGTGGGTAGTGCGGATGAATTCCACGAGGCGCTCTGGAGTGCTCAGCTCATTGGGGATATTTTCCAGCAGAACGCGAACGCCCAGAGGCTTGGCGAACGCCCGCAGATGTTCGATGGAAGTCATGGCTGCCTCGAGCTTGCGCTCATCGAAGGTCTCTCCGCTCAGGCCCAGGTGCTGAATGAGGAAGCGAAAGGGAATGTTCTCAGCGACCTCGATCGCGCGTTTAATCTCGTCCATCGCTTCGATCCGCGCTGCCCGGTCGGTTGAGGTCACGTTTAAAGGCGCGGAGCCGGTCCTTCCCCAGTCATAGTCGGCATACAGCGGGGCGTGGACGGAATGCAAAGCCACGCCGCTGTTGCGAAACCAGTCGGCAATCTCGCGCACATGCTGTTTGCGATTCGCGTAGTCCAGATGTTGGCGGGCGGCGAAAATTTCAATCGCTTGCGCGCCATTGTGCGCCAGTCCATCCAACAATCCGGGATGCAGCCGCTCTTTCACGTAGAGATAGGTTGAGACCGCCTTGAGCATCGTTTTATTCCTGTGCTGCGTGGAGTCGAATTGGAATGATATTAAATTCGGCGTTACGGCGTTGGAAAATTCGCTAAAATCCTAACGCTTTCCCATTGTTTCGGGAATCACTGGCGCCCAAGAGCTCGCCGCTGCGACCGACCACGGCGATGCACTCGCCGTCGCTCCAGTAAAGTTCCTGCTCAATTGTATGGCCCCTGGCATTAAGTTCCTTGCGAGTGTCGGGGGAGATACCCTGCTCAATAAAAGTAGTATCGGGCATCCATTGATGGTGGAAACGCGGAGCATCCACAGCCTGCTGAATATTCATCCCATAGTCCAATACTCCCAGTAGGATGTTTGCGACCGTGGAGATAATCCTTGCGCCTCCGGGCGATCCCAAAATCAGGAACAGCTTGCCATCCTTCAAAACGATTGTCGGGGCCATGGAAGAGAGCGGACGCTTTGCCGGCCCAATCACATTCGCCGGACCCTGAATCAAACCATAAGCATTAGGAACTCCCGGCTTCGAGGCGAAGTCATCCATCTCGTCATTCAGAAGGAAGCCCAAACCATCCGCCGTTACTCCGGAACCGAAAATATCGTTTAACGTCGTAGTGACCGCAACCGCATTTCCTTGAGTATCTGCAACCGAGTAATGCGTGGTGTGTTCAGGCTCACGAATATTCAGAGGCTGAGGATGCACGGCCGCATATTGCTCAAGTTCACTGAAACTCTTCGGGCGCGTGAGGTCTTTACTGGGAGTTACGTGCGCGGGATCAATGGACTCTCTCCAGGCGGCGCCATACTTTTTGTCGATCAATTGGGCCACGGGGATTTTCGCAAAATCGGGATCGCCGAGAAACTCGGCACGATCAAAAAATGCTCGTCGAAAAGCCTCCACTGTGAGGTGCATGGTCTGCGCAGAGTGGTCTCCACTCTTAGCGAGGTCGTAGCCTTCGAGAATATTCAGGATTTCAATCAGGGCAATCCCGCCAGACGATGGAGGCGGCGCGCCGATCACTTCGTATCCACGATATGTTCCGCGCACTGCTTCGCGCTCTTTCACTTCATAGTGTGCGAGATCTTCGGCGGTGAGCAAGCCGCCGCCTTTTTGGACTGCGGCCGCCAATTCGCGAGCCATCGCTCCACGATAAAAGTCGTCCGGGTTGTTAGCGATTCGCTCGAGCGTCCGGGCTAAGTCAGGCTGACGGAAAACTTCGCCACTCTCGTAATACTTGCCGCTCCGCTGAAATATCTTTCGCGATTCCGGAAATCTGGCAAGGTCTTTGTCGCGAAAATCTCGCGCATCCTCGTACGCCAGCGGATAACCCTCTCTCGCCAGCTTGATGGCGGGGGCGATAACGCGGGCAAGCGACAATTTTCCGTATTTCCTCTCTGCTGCGACCAGGCCAGCGACCGACCCCGGAACACCGATTGCCTTATAACCCACAAGACTCGCGTTCTCTATGACGTCCCCTCTTTCATCGAGATACATTCCGGCAGTAGCGGCCGCGGGGGCCAGTTCTCGGAAATCTAAAAAATGGGTAGCGCCGTCGGCCATGCGAATCAGCATGAAGCCGCCACCACCTAAATTCCCGGCTTGCGGGTGGACTACGGCCAAAGCGAATCCCGTCGCCACAGCCGCATCGATCGCGTTGCCACCAAACTGCATGATCTCGACGCCTGCCCGCGAAGCCCGCTCATGTACGCTCACGACCATGGCGTTCGCAGCGTGCTCCGGATGCATGCGCGCCTCCAGCAAAGCTGGAGAACAGACCAGTAGCGCCCAGAGAAACCGGGAAATTAACAGTTTTTGATTTAATCGCATGAAAAGGCTTCGCAGCTCAGGACAGACCTCTGAGGCTAGCCCAGCAGTTGTGCGGAGTCAACTCGGAGCACGTGCTCGCCCTGCCTAACTCGCGCGAGGATTCCAAAATCGGCTACAGTGGAAAACGACAGCGACCCTGCCGGAAAAGGCGGATGATAAGGAATGATTCCCACAACCTATAAGCCGAAGAAAAAATTTATGCAGCTTGCGATCGCCGAGGCCAAGCGCGCCCGCGACCGCGGTGACTACGCCATTGGAGCCGTTATTACCCAAGTCATCGGAAATCAGGAAGTGATAATCGCATCCGCCGGCAACCGGGTGAAAACTTCAGGATCGTCCATCAAGCACGTGGAGCTCGAAACCTTGAAGTATGTGTCCTCGGGCTACGGACGCTACCTGCCGGATTTCGTCTTATATTCCACCCATGAACCGTGCGCGATGTGCGCGGGCGCCTGCGTCTGGTCGAAGGTAGGGGCGGTAGTGTTTGGCGTTTCCCAGGAAGACATAACCGCCTATGGCAAGAAGCACGGCACCGAAGAATTCAAGTGGCGCGCCTGCCTGATTTCCTGCAAATACGTTCTCGAAAAGGGAGGCCTTAACACTCCCGTTTTCGAGGGCTTCCTGAGGCCGGAGTGCCGCAAACTGTTCAGTTATCGCACTTCGGAGAAACGCACATAAGTATTTTCGAAGTAAGTGTTCTTATACCTGCTCTTTCGCCTCTCCGAGCGTGACAGTTACATCGAGCTGTTTCTTGCCGCGAAAAATCGTGATCTTCACGGTGTCTCCCGCGCGATGATTGTTCATCATCTGCGACAACGTCTGCTGGTCGTCGACTTTCTCGCCGTCAATCGCGACGATCAGATCGCCTCCCAGCATGATTGGGACATTTCCCAGATAGGCGCGCTCGCTGCCGCCGCGAAGTCCTGCGTGATCGGCCGCTCCGCCTTGCACCGCCTGCACGATCAGCAATCCGTAATCTGCCGCTAAGCCCATCTGCTCGGCAAGTTCGGGAGTGATGGGAATTGTCCGTATGCCTAACGCCGGACGCCGCACTCTTCCCAACGTAACCAGATCGTTAAGCACCGCCTTGGCAGTATTGATCGGAATCGCGAATCCGATGCCGGCGCTCTGCCCCACATTTGAGGCGATCATGGTGTTGATGCCAATCACCTCGCCATGCCAATTGAGCAGCGGGCCGCCGGAATTGCCCGGATTGATCGCGGCGTCGGTTTGAATGGCCTCGTCAATCGTCATGCCGTTCGGCTCCTGCACCGAGCGAATAGAACTCACAATTCCCCGCGTCAGCGTTCCTGAAAGTCCAAAGGGATTGCCGATGGCATACACTTTCTGCCCCACCTGTAGATTTCTCGAGTCGCCAAGCACCATGGGTATCAATCCGGAATCTTTGATCTGAATCACGGCCAGATCATGCGCACGATCAGTACCGACCACGGTGGCGCGGAGTTTTTTGCGATTGTGCAACGTGACTTCGACCTGGCGGGCGTCGGCGATCACGTGATAATTGGTCAGAATATGACCCTCTTTATCGATGATGAAACCTGATCCCTGACCCTCCTGGGGAACCAATCCATTAAAGAAGTCAAAGGTCATCGCACGCGAAGTAACATTCACGACGGCACTGATGTTTTTTTTATAAACGCTGATGTTGTTCTGCTCTTCGGATTCCAACGCCTCGCCGCTGGCGGCCTCGGTGATCTCGACCTTCGAAGGATGCCCTACCCAGCTCACAGGAAACTCGCGATTGGGACGGTAGGTCGTGAAGTAGAAAAATGCGCCCACAGCAACGATGACGAGGACCAATAGTCGCAGCAACTTCATGGCTAACCCTTCCAGATCAGGTTTCGGGGATTGCAATTGGCGATTGGAAATTATCGCAACTCACGCCAGGCTTTGATTTTAACTGTTTTCAGCTGGCGACTGCTGCCACCGTTCCGCTTTCATCACAGATGACCTTGGTTACTTGCCGTCCACATCGTTGGTGCCCGAGTATCTCAGCAATAGTAAATTCGGCCATCGTGATCGGAAGGTGAACTTGAAATTTCTCCGTTGTTGCCGCAGTTTAGCGTTTGCAATAGTTATTACTACGCCTTGTTTCGCTCACCATATGGCGGTTGTAGTGGACAACAGCAATCCAAACGCAGCCATCACGTCAGCGCATCTCTCGCGAATTTTTAAATTGGAGCTGCGCAAATGGCCCGACGGAAAAGAGGTAGTTGTCGTGCTCCACAAGAACTCAAACGGGGAACTGATCACTTTGGAACGACTAGGCAAGATGTCGCCAGGTGAGCTGAGTTCGGTGGTCGATTCTCACAAAGCTGATATTAAATTTGTGGACTCTGACGCCGAGGTGCTGAGAGCAGTTGAGTCCACTCCTGGAGCGGTTGGCTTGGTAGACTTCCGTTCGGTGGATGGCCATGTAAAGGTAGTCAAAGTAGATGGCAAGTTTCCCTCTGAAGCCGGATATCTACCGCACTAGACTCACGCAAAAAGTTTGCAACGAAATTGCGCAAGGCTTGCGTCCAAACGATTCCAACAGACGTTCAGGCAACTTCGACGTGACCTGATTCGCCTACAGAGACCGCGCCTCCGGTGACAGCTGCCGCTACGTAGCGTATTCCCATAATCAATTTGCTGCTGTTGGCGTCCCAATATTCGCCTTCCGCGACATCTACCCGCAGAACTGCGATTTCGGGATCGTCTTTGCCGCCGGGAAACCACGCTTTGTACATCGGGTTCCACATCTCTTCTATTTTTGCGCGGTCTTGATTAACCGACGCGCTGCCGCGCAAAGTGATGTATTTCGAATTGCCGGGATCGGCGTAATCGAGTGTGACTTTTTGGCGATCACGAATGTCGCCGATCTTTTCGGAGGTGCTGCGTGTCAGGAACCACAGCGTGCCGTCGAAGGGCTCATCTTGCGTGGCCATAGGACGGCTGTGGATCTGGCCGCTGTCATCGATGGTAGACATCATCGCGATGCGAATTCCTTTGACCAGACCGCCGATCTTTTCCATACCCTCTTTGCCACGAAGCTCGTGAAAGTCTTTGCTGTGTTTATCGTCGCGTTCGCTCATCTCTTGTATTCCTCCTCGGATTTTGCCTATGAGATGCCGGGCGTCAGAAGGTATTTGCTCGCTTGCACAATGCTCGTGAGTAGGATGAAAAGATACCGCGCTTATTTAATTTGGAGTCAAATGGCGCGAGGACCACTGGAAACGGGCCTCGGGTTTGGCCGAGGCGGGTGGCCCAGGCTTTGACCCTGCCGACACAATCACAACGGTGGTTGCCCCTCTCTTGCGCTTGC
>JBDUDA010000269.1:0-3936 GCA_040003205.1 Acidobacteriaceae bacterium
CACGGGATAGGCAAATATCCTGGCTCCAACCCTGGTCTCACAAGCCTTCACCACACTCTTAACCAGATCGTGGCCGTAAAAAATGTTATCGCCCAGCACCAGCGCACAGCAGGAGTCTCCGATGAACTCTTCTCCCACCAGAAAGGCCTGCGCGATTCCTTCCGGACGCGGCTGCACGCAATAATGAAACTCCAGTCCAAGGCTCGATCCATCGCCCAATAGCCGTTGGAATTT
Source organism: Acidobacteriaceae bacterium (assembly GCA_040003205.1). GTDB lineage: Bacteria > Acidobacteriota > Terriglobia > Terriglobales > Acidobacteriaceae > JALYIM01. The sequence goes on from JBDUDA010000269.1 coordinate 235, forward strand.
CGGAGTGTCTTCGGGAGAGGAAATAATTAGAATTTCACGTATACCCGCCAGCATGAGAGTGGACAGCGGGTAATAAATCATCGGCTTGTCGTAAATCGGGAGCAGACTCTTGCACACGGCGTGAGTCACTGGATAAAGCCGCGTGCCCGAGCCACCGGCGAGAATAATTCCTTTATACGAAGACTTGTGGGCGGGGCCAAACATGGATGTCGAGATTAACTGTTGGGAGTTTTTTTTACAATGCAATGACTCTAAACCGAGTATTGCGCAGCAATCCATTTACGGTAATCGCCGCTGCTCACGCCTTTGATTCATTCTTGATGCGACAAGTACCACTCCACGGTTTTTCGGATGCCTGACTCAAGAGTCTCGTGCGCATGCCAACCAAGCTCAGCAGCGATTTTGCGCGCGTCCATCGCATAACGCCGGTCGTGCCCCGGGCGATCGGGCACGAAGGCTATCAACTTGCTGTGGGGCAGAACAGGGTCCTGGGGACGCAATTCGTCGAGAATGGAACAAATGGAATGCACAATTTCCAAATTCGACTTCTGGTTGTTGCCCCCGATGTTATAAGTCTCCCCTGCCCTCCCGCGAGCCAGCACGGCGCGAACCGCTTCACAATGATCGCTCACGAACAACCAGTCGCGCACGTTCATCCCGTCTCCATAAACAGGAATCGGCTTGCCATTGATCGCATTCAAAATTACCAGCGGAATCAGCTTCTCGGGAAATTGGCGAGGGCCATAGTTGTTAGAGCAATTTGTCGTCAGCGTCGGCAAGCCGTAGGTGTGGTGGTAGGCCCGCACCAGATGGTCCGACGCCGCCTTGCTCGCGGAATACGGACTGTTGGGCGCGTACGCGGTAGTTTCAGAAAAAGCTGGGTCGTCGGGAGAGAGTGAGCCATACACTTCGTCGGTGGAGACGTGCAGGAAGCGAAAAGCTGATCTCTCTTCGTCCGGCAACGCAGCCCAGTAGGCACGCGCTTCTTCCAGCAGACTGAAAGTTCCATTCACATTGGTATGCACGAAATCGTCCGGGCCGTGAATCGAACGGTCCACATGGCTTTCGGCAGCAAAGTGAACAATCGCTCGCGGCTTGCTCTGTTTCAGAAGACCAGACAAAAGGGGCCGATCGCAAATGTCGCCGTGAATAAAGCGATAGCGGTCATCGTTCGCGATCTCGTCCAGGTTATGGAGATTTCCTGCGTAGGTGAGCTTGTCAAAATTCACGATCGGAGACTTATCTGTTTTCAGCCACTCCAAGATGAAGTTCGATCCAATGAAGCCGGCTCCCCCGGTCACCATGATTTCTTTCTTTCGCATCGCTTCCAAGTTATCTGTCTTCATTTAGCTTGCATTCTCAAATGGCCCGCGAGAATCTCCACGATACGTTCGGAAGACCTTCCGTCCCATTTTTCAGGCAACTGTCCTTTTCGAGGTTGCTGTAGCTGCCTTTCGATGGCTTCGCGAATTCTCTGTCGCTTGGTCCCCGCCAGCACGTTTGTACCAATCTGTAGCGTTATCGGCCGCTCGGTATTCTCGCGTACCGTCACACATGGTACCTGCAAAAAAGTGGTTTCTTCCTGGATGCCTCCAGAATCCGTTACCACCAGACGAGCATTCTTCATCAGGCAAACAAAATCAAGGTAGCCAAGCGGATCAATTAGGGTGATCCCTCCTGACGGCGTCTCTTTCATCGCACCGCTGGCTTTCGACAATTCACATCGAAGATAAGATCCTACTTTAAGCACTTCCATCTGTTTTCGTGTCCGAGGATGGGCAGGAAAAATTATCCGGTGGCTGGCGGCGAGGGGCTGCAACCCTTCGAATATTTCCACAAACCCCTCACGATCGTCAACATTGCCGGGACGATGCAACGTTAATAGTGCATAAGGGATGATCGCCCCTGCCGGCCTGAGTTCGAGCCGATCCAAAATATCGGAGTGCTCCGCTTTTTTCCGGTATGCAGACAGCGAATCAATCATTGTATTGCCGACCAAAAACATCCGCTCGGGCGGAATACCCTCCCTGTGTAGATTTTCAATCCCGCTGCTCTCTGTAACAAACAGCAGGTCGGACAAATGATCCGTGAGCATCCGGTTGATTTCTTCCGGCATATCACGATCGAACGAGCGCAGCCCCGCTTCCACATGAACAACTAAAGGCCGGGGATTACCCTTGCTCAGCGTGATTTTTGACGTTACCAGCGCGCAAGCGAGGGTAGAGTTCACATCTCCGACCAACAAAACCATGTCTGGATTCTCTTTAATCAGCACCGGCTCAAAGCGCTTCATGATTTCCGCAGTTTGCTCGGCATGCGAAGCTGATCCGGCGCCGAGAAAAATATCGGGTTCCGGCAAAGCAAGATCTGAAAAGAATGCGCCGGACATCTGCGCGTCGTAATGCTGGCCGGTGTGAACTAAAACAGGATGGATCACGTTCAACCCTGAGTTGCTTTTGGAATCGCGCAGGCCAGCGTTAAAACGGGTAATCGCTCGCATGATAGGAGCGACCTTCATGAAGTTCGGTCGCGCGCCCACCACTAAAATTATTTTCATCGATTGTTCTTCAATCGCCACCCGGCATTATCGCCGACTCGCTGGCGTAGGAGTTTAAGATTGCGGTGCTCTCCGCAGTGTAAACAGCGTCACTTCAGGCGGGCAATTGAGCCTGACGGGAACGCGAATGGTCCCGATTCCGATATTGGTGTAGAGAGTTAGCGTGCCGATTTTGTACATCCCCCTGGGATATTTTCGTCCCATCGGCGGAAGCCACGGAGCCCCCACAAAAGGCAACGACACCTGACCGCCGTGCGAGTGGCCTGACAACTGAAAATCCACCGGATGGCGCGCCGCGACAGTGGCGAAGTCCGGCTCGTGCGCGAGAAGCACCACTAATTCACCGCCCGGCACAAGCCTCAGAGTAGATCGAATGTCCGCTTTCCCCTCGAGTGCGTCATTAATCCCACCCAGCCAGATACGAGCGCCATCTTTTTCGATCGGGAGCGCCGAATTTTGCAGCACACGAATTCCCTGCCGCTCAACCGTTTCGGTTATCCAGATATGGTCCGACGAAACATCGTGATTCCCAAGCACCGCGAACGAACCTAACTTTGATTGCAGCTTGCGCAGCAGGATTGCGCACGGCTCCGCGCTTGCAGCCGCCAGATGGGCATCGCGCAACCGGTTGGAAAATAATGGGACGGTAACAAAATCTCCAGTTAACGCCACCAGATCAGGATTCAGAGCGTTGAGCATCTCAACAGACTTCCTTATCGGAATCGCGGAAAAGTGTTCGTCGTAGTGGAAGTCACTGAGTTGCGCGATGGTAAATCCGTCGAAGGCTTGCGGCAGCCGCGCAAGCGGCACAGTAATGCGATTGAGTTGCGGGCGATTTGGCTCGATTACCAGTGCATCGCTACCGATCGCAAGCATCACCGCTGTTGCGGCAACTGCGGATCCCCGCACAAACTTTCGACGAGTGATTACTGCCAAATAGACCTCATAATTTCGCTGCGGGTGTCCGAGATCTGCAAAAGGTGACGGATGTGGCTCCCCAGCTCGCCTTTGCTGGAGACAGCAGTAATAGAATACAAGACGCGATTGCGCGGAGGCATCCCTGCTCTTGGCAGTGGCTCAATTTCAAAATAACCTGTCATCTCGACCGGAGTCGTGGCTTCGCGCAGCGAAGACACCACGAAGTG
>JBDUDA010000056.1:0-13173 GCA_040003205.1 Acidobacteriaceae bacterium
ATTAAAACTCATCTTCGGTGTGTTCCTGATTGTCGCCTGCGTGTACCTGGGCGCTAAGGTTCTTCCGCTTTTCTTCTCAAACTATCAATTTGAGGATGCGATTAAAACGCAAGCGCTGATGAGCACGAACAACTCCGATTCTGATGACACAATTCGCGACCAGGTTTATAAAAAGGCCCAGGAGTTCGATGTCCCGCTCACGAAAGAAAGCATTCGAGTGCAGCGAGTGGGCACGCAAGGTTCCGGATCAGTGAGCATCGAAGCCCCTTACACCGTCCACCTGGATTTGCCGGGCTACAGCACCGATTTACACTTCAGTCCGGCCACCAGAAACAAGAGTATCCTCTAGCAGCAACCCGCTACGAATCCAACTCATTTAGAATGACAGAAGGATATCCATTCCTTGCTCAGGGGCGCGTGGGCTCTGGCTGGACGCCTTTTTACGCACTGTGTTTCGCTGGTGTAATTTCTTAACCCAACGTGGCCATAAAACTCAAAATTCCTCAGAGTAAAAAGCGCAAAACAAAGGGCCGGGGATTTCTCGGCGGTGATCCTGTCGTTCGGATTGCGCTCATTGTATTTGCGGTGCTGGCAATCGGGATCACCGCGGTGTTTTCGTTCTATTACGTTAAATATGATCGCATCATCGAGCGCCGGTTTAAGGGACAGATTTTCAGCAATTCGGCGAAGATCTATGCCATTCCTAAAACCGTACGGGTAGGTCAGAAGATCAACGCCACCCAGGTCGCGGCGGAACTGCGGCAGGCGGGTTACTCCGACAGCGATGATCGCGCCGAGTTAGGCAGTTATAGATTACTGAGCAGCGGAATCGAAATTAAGCCTGGGCCCGGTTCTTACCATAGCCCAGAGGCAGCTACGGTCCGAATTCGTGGCGGGCAGGTGCAAAACATCACTGGAAATTCAGGCGACCTTGACGCCTACGAGCTCGAGCCGATCATGATCACCTCACTGTTCGACGCCGAGCAGCGATCCAAGCGGCAGGTGGTTAAGTACGAAGAGATCCCCAAAGTGTTGCGCGACGCCGTCCTCTCCATCGAAGACCGCCGATTTTTCCAGCATAGCGGCGTGAATTTTCTGCGCATGGCGGAGGCTACCTGGATTGACCTCACCCGCCAGCGGCATGACCAGGGCGGCTCCACTCTGACGATGCAACTTTCGCGCGGCTTCTTTCTCAGCCCGCAGAAGACTGTAAAGCGCAAGCTTGTGGAAATGCTGATTGCGATGGAGATGGAGCAGAAGTTCAGCAAGCAGCAAATTTTTGAGTTCTACAGCAACTGGGTTGATCTCGGACAGCGCGGCTCATTTTCAATCAACGGTTTCGCCGAAGCCACTCGGGCCTACTTCAATAAAGACCTGAAAGACATCACTCTGCCGGAGGCCGCCCTGCTGGCCGGCATCATTCAGCGTCCTAGCTATTTATCGCCTTATCGCCATCCGGAACGAGCGCAGGAGCGCCGCAATCTGGTGCTCGATAGCATGTTGGAAACTCATTCCATCACCATGGACCAGGCGGAAAAAGCGAAAGCTACTCCGCTGAAGCTTGCACCGCCTAACGTGGAGGCCAGCGACGCCCCTTACTTCATAGATTTGGTACGCGAGACGCTCATCGGCAAATTGAACGAGCGCGAATTGAACGAGCAGTCCTATCGCGTCTACACCACGCTTGACCCATCGTTACAGAAGGTCGCTGCGCAGGCAGTGGAAACCGGAATGAAGCTGGTAGACGACCAAATTACTAAACGGCGAACGAAGCGAGTCAAGATTGGCAAGAACAAATACGAAAATCAAGTCACGCCGGGTCCGCAAGCGCAGGTTACGCTGATCGCAATGAATCCACACACGGGAGAGATCCTGGCTCTCGTGGGAGGACGCAACTATTCGTTCAGCCAACTCAATCACGCCTCGGCCCGACGACCGACCGGATCTATTTTCAAGCCCTTCGTTTACGCCGCCGCCATGAACACCGCGCTGGATGGGACGACTCCAGTTATAACGCCATCCTCAATGATCGAGGACCAGCCGGGAACTTTCTCGTATGGCGATCAGATTTACGAACCGCGAAATTATAAGGAGGAATACCACGGCGAAGTCACCGCGCGCTATGCCCTCGCCTTATCGCTCAACAATGCGACGGTGAAACTTGCAGAGCAAGTGGGATACGACAAAGTGGCCGCCCTCGCCAAATCCGCCGGAATTACATCGGTAAAAGCCACCCCCGCGATGGCGCTGGGAGCATACGATGCGACGCCGCTGGATATGGCCTCAGCGTATACAGTCTTTGCCAACGGTGGCCAGCGTATTTCGTCTCTGCTGGTGAACTCTGTCCGCAATTCCTCCGGCGATGTTGTGACCGACTTCAAGCCTGACAAGCGTCAAGTCATGGATCCCCGCGTCGCCTTCGTGATGACCGACATGATGCAGGGCGTGCTGAATTTCGGCACGGCATATGAAGTGCGGCAACGTGGCTTCACCGCTCCGGCAGCGGGCAAGACCGGAAGCTCGCACGACGGATGGTTCGCTGGATACACCAGCAACCTTCTCTGCATCGTTTGGATCGGCTACGACGATTACAGCGACATCCGATTGAGCGGAGCGCAGACGGCCGCGCCCGTCTGGACGGAGTTCATGAAGAAAGCTGTCGCGCTTCCTCAATATTCTGATGCCAAGGCCTTTACGCAGCCTTCTGGAGTGGTGGACGTTCAGTTGGACAAAGCGACAAATCTGCTTGCAACCCCAGCTTGTCCACAGACTTACACTGCGGCTTTTATCGCAGGCACGGAACCCAATACTACCTGCGAGCAAAGTACCGGCGTGTCGGGATTTTTCTCCCGAATTTTTGGACTTGGGGGCCAGAAGCCTTTGCCCCCCCCAGGATCCCCTGCCGAGGCGGGAGAGGACGGGCAAAATCAGTCTGCTCAGGCTGGCCAAAAAAAGAAAAAAGGGATTTTTGGCAAGATTACGGGTATCTTTAAGGACGACAAAACGTCTAACCCTCCGCCAAGTCCTCCGGACGACAACGGAAGCGCTCCCCGCTGATCGACTCGCTGTCTGACCGGGCTTGACGTTCGGGATTGGTCATCCGGATTTGAGATCAGGTTTTGAGATCAGAGGTGAGCTTATGCGTCGCCTGGTTCTTCTTCCCTTCCTCGCCGTTCTCCTCTTTGCAACGCTCTCGATCACTCTAAGTCTGCGGGCCCAGGGTTCGCGAATGGATCAAGTGCAGGTCAGTCCACCCATGCGGCGAGCGGAACCTCCTAGTCCGTCGGCCTCGGTAGAAGAGTTGGAAAAGCGCGGCGACATGCTAAGGGGAAATAAGGCCTATCTGGACGCGCTCGATTACTATCACGCGGCGTTGGTCAGGAACCCGAATAGCGCTCCGATTTACAACAAGGCCGGCATCGCACAGCTTCAGTTGCAACATTACAAAGAAGCGAAGAAAAGTTTCGAGCATGCCATCAAAGCCGACCGCCAGCGCGCTGACGCTTACAACAATCTGGGCGCCGTGCTCTATGAAGAGAAAAAATATGGGGGCGCTATCAAGAACTATGATCACGCGCTCAAGTTGGAAGACGACAATGCCACTTTCTACAGCAATCTGGGCGCGGCGTACTTCGCGAAAAAAGAATTCGAAAAAGCGGCTGTGAATTACGCGAAGGCATTGCAACTCGATCCCAATGTTTTTGACCACCATTCCCGGACAGGAGTGTCGGCCCAGCTACCTTCTCCGGAAGATCGCGCACGCTATGCCTTTGTGATGGCCAAGCTTTACGCGGCTATGGGCGTGGCAGATCGTTCGCTGGAATATCTGAGACGGGCCATGGAAGAGGGCTACAAAGGCGTGGAGGCAGTGTACAAAGATCCTGAGTTTGCCGTATTGAGAAAAGACGCGCGCTTCAATGAGTTGATGGCGTCGCGTCCGATAGCCATCTCCAACTAGTTTTGCTATGTCATTCTGAGCGCAGCGAAGAATCCCTATGTCATCCGCGAAACTTTTTCTCTCCCACGGGTTATAGCTACTACTGCTCCTGAAAACGTAAAGTGAGTAAGGACCAACCGCCGGATGCCGCCCCGAGTTGAACCCCAAGCAAGGCATCCGGTGGCTTTTCGTTCTTAGAGCTTTGAAGACCTACCGCCGCGCAGCTTTCTTTGAGTTGCCGTCATCTGGAATCAGGTCTTTCAATCCCAGATCTTCGAGCGCGAGCCCTTTCTTCTTCGGTTTGCCGCCGATATATTCTTCGACAACGTCCTTCCACTTCCCTTGCGCTTTAAGAATGTATTCAATCGCGTCGCGGAGAGCGCCGTCTCCCCCTCCGTGGTGCGTAACGTAGTGCGCCTCTTCTTTAACCTCTTCGCGAGCGTTGGCCACGGCGATGGCGAATCCGCAATTACGCATAGCGGGGAGATCAATTACATCGTCCCCAACAAAGGCCGCTTCGCTGCTGTGGATGCCTGCTTCCTCAATGATCTCTTCGAAGGCTGCAAGCTTATCCTGAATGCCCTGATGTACGTATTCAATCTTCAGATCTCGGGCGCGCAGGGCCACGGTCTGGGAGACGCGCTTGGTGATCAGTCCAGTCTTGATGCCTGCGAGGTGCGCTAGAGAAATTCCGGCGCCGTCGTGTGCGTGAAAACCTTTTATCTCGATGAAGCCTTCGCCGCGCCCGGAGGCCTGACCCTCGCCGCTTGCGGCTGTGGGAATGATGAAGAGCTTGCCATCTGTGAGTACGCCATCTACGTCGAACAACAGCAATTTAATTTTTCGCGCACGCTTTTTTGACATTCGCGGATTCTAGCATTGGAGAGCGATCTTGCCGCTCCACCGATGCCATCCGCCTCGGCGCTAAGGCGAACATTTTACGAAACAAACAGTATCGCGAAACCGTCTTTCGAAGTAAGATGTCAAAAAACATGGCTGTTTTAGCTCCTCCGCCTCCACTTTCTTTCGATCTTCCTCCTGAGAACTCGCCCCTGGCCTGGGCGCACCCTCTGGTGCGGGATTGGTTCGTCCAGCGCTTTGGCACGCCTACCGAGCCGCAAGAACAAGGATGGCCGCACATTCTGGCCGGACGCACGACTCTTATTTCTGCTCCGACCGGTTCGGGGAAAACGCTGGCGGCTTTTCTCGCTTGCATTGATCGTCTCGTCCGCAAGGCGCTCGCCGGAGATCTTCACGATCGCACAGAAGTTCTCTATGTTTCCCCGTTGAAGGCCCTGGGAAACGACATCCAGAAAAATCTTGAGGTGCCGCTAGGCGAAATTTTGCAAATGGCGGGCGAGCGCGGAATGCTGATGCCGCAGATTCGCACGGCTGTCCGCACCGGCGACACGCTCATGCACGAGCGGCGCGCGATGCTGAAGCGCCCGCCCCACATTCTCGTCACCACGCCTGAATCGCTTTACATTCTGCTCACCGCGGAAAAAAGCCGCGCGATTCTATGCGACGTCGAAACCATCATCGTGGACGAAATTCACGCGGTGGCGGATGACAAACGTGGCGCTCATCTGACGTTGTCACTGGAGAGACTGCACGCGCTATGCGGTCGCCCTCCGGTGCGCATTGGACTCTCCGCGACGCAGAAGCCGATTGAAGACATTGCGCGTTTCCTCACAGGCAATGGACGCGAGAATCCCGTCATCGTGAATGTTGGACACCGCCGCAAGCTTGATCTCGCGGTCGAAGTTCCAGCCAGCCAGCTTGGCGCCATCGCCAGCAAAGAGATGTGGGAGGAAATTTATGTCCGCCTCGTTGAGCTGGTCGAACAGCATCGCTCCACTTTAGTTTTCGTCAACACTCGTCGCATGGCGGAGCGGCTCTGTCATCAACTAGGCGAACGTCTCGGAGAAGAAAATGTTGCCGCACACCATGGCAGCCTCTCGCGCAAACTTCGCCTGGCAGCGGAGTGCAAGCTTAAAGAAGGCAAGATCAAAGTTTTGGTCGCGACGGCATCGCTTGAGCTGGGAATTGACGTCGGATTCGTGGACCTCGTGGTGCAGATCAGTTCCACGCGGGCCATCGCTGTTGCACTGCAACGAGTGGGGCGTTCGGGCCACTGGCGGGGCGCGATTCCCAAGGGACGACTTTTCGCCACCACTCGCGACGAACTACAGGAGTGCGCAGCGCTCGTGCGCGCCATTCGACAGGGCGATCTCGATCACATCATTATTCCGGACGCGCCTTTCGACATTCTCGCACAGCAAATTGTTGCCATGTGCTCGGCGGAAGAATGGGATGAAGACGCGCTTTTCGATCTCGTTCGCAGAGCGTATCCATATCGCGATCTGACGCGCGCAACTTACGAAGGCATTCTGGAAATGCTTTCCGAAGGAATCGCCGCGAGCCGTGGACGCTACGGAGCCTATCTTCATCGCGATCGCGTGAACCGCAAGATACGTGCCCGCCGAGGAAGCCGCCTGGCCGCGATCACCAGTGGAGGCGCGATACCTGAGACTGCCCTATTCACCGTCGTCGCTGAGCCCGAAGGCATCGTGGTCGGAACGTTGGACGAAGACTTCGCGATAGACAGCAGCGCCGGTGACATCATGCTGTTAGGAAACACTTCGTGGCGAATCCGGCGCGTGGAGAGCAAGTCCGGACGCGTGTTGGTGGAGGATGCGCATGGCGCTCCGCCGACGGTTCCTTTCTGGCGTGGAGAAGCTCCTGCGCGCACGGAAGAATTGTCGCTGCAAGTCGCGGCGCTGCGGCAAGAAGTTAGCGATCGGATGCACAACATCTCTCCGGTGGGCGGGTGGCAGAGCTTGCCGGAAGTTTCGGAGACTGTCGCGTGGCTCGAGGAAGAATGCGGCGTAGATAATTCCGGCGCGGAGCAAATCGTCGAATATATTCTGCAAGGTCGCGCAGTGCTGGGAGCGGTGCCTACGCAAACCACGGTAATTGCGGAAAGATTTTTCGATGAAGGCGGCGGCATGCAGCTGGTCATTCATGCTCCGTTTGGCGGCCGCATTAATAAAGCCTGGGGACTGGCTCTGCGCAAGCGATTCTGCCGCAGCTTTAACTTCGAATTACAGGCAGCCGCAACCGAGAACGGATTGAACATCGCTCTCGCCGAGCAGCATAGTTTTCCACTCGCGGATGTCTTCCAGTTTCTGAATGCTGATACCGTGCAGCCGGTGCTGGAACAGGCTGCGTGCGTTTCTCCGATATTTGCCACGCGCTGGCGCTGGGACGCGAACCGTTCTCTAGCGCTGCTGCGTTTTCAGGGAGGCAAGAAAGTTCCTCCGCAAATTCAGCGCATGCGCGGCGACGACTTACTGGCCTCCGTTTTCCCCGATGTCGCTGCCTGCCAGGAAAATATTTCCGGCGACATCCAGATTCCTGACCATCCTCTTGTCAATGAAGTGATGAAGGATGTTCTGCACGAAGCCATGGACCTCGATGGACTTCAGAATCTCTTGCGCGGCATGGCGGACGGACGCATTCGCTGCATTGCAGTGGATACTCCGGTGCCGTCGCAATTCTCGCACGAGATTCTAAATGCGAATCCTTATGCCTTTCTTGACGACGCGCCTCTAGAAGAACGCCGGGCACGCGCGGTCGAGATGCGAAGAATTCTGCCACAGTCGGTTTTGGAAGAAGTAGGAAAGCTTGATCCGTCGGCGATCGCGCAAGTTCGAAGCGAAGCCTGGCCGGACGTTCGCGATGCGGACGAACTGCATGATGTATTGCACACACTGATTGCTTTCCCGCAGATGAATTCGGCTGAAGAAAATGCGGCTTCTGTTCACAACGAATTGCAGCTCGCGATTTCGAGCGCGTCAACAACCTGGGCGGGGATGTTTGAACGGCTTGCGGAACTGAGTCGCGTTGTTCGCGTCAATAATGCGGGCAGAATTTTCTGGGTCGCTGCGGAACGGGCAAAATGCTTCGCAGATTTATATCCGAATGCAAAATTTGATCGTGAAGTAGCCGACGTCACCGGTGCCGTGGTTTCGCCCGACGATGCGTTGCTGGTATTGACCACCGGTTGGATGACTCACATCGGTCCCACAACCTCCCAACAACTCGCCGAAGCCGTCGGCTTGCCCGCCTCCGAAATCGAAAAAACATTCTTGCGGATGGAAGCCACCGGCTCCGTCTTGCGGGGTAAATTTACCGAACAGTCTTTGCATGCCGAGGCCTCGTACGGAAACGAATGGTGCGACCGTCGCCTGCTGGCGCGCATTCATCGACTCACTGTTGCGACCCTTAGAAAGCAGATTCAACCGGTAACGGCGGCGCAATTCATGCGCTGGCTGCTGCGCTGGCAGCACGTTGCTCCCGGATCGCAGGTGCAAGGCGAGCGCGCAACTCTGGATGTGCTGCGTCAGTTGCAGGGATTCGAAATTCCCGCCAATGCATGGGAGCGGCACATTTTGTGCGCACGAATTTCCAACTACGAACCGAAATGGCTCGATCGGCTCTGCCTGACGGGCACGGTTGGATGGGGACGGCTATCTCCGCATCCCGCGACCCTGGAAGCTGCCGCTGCCGGCAAGCGGCGAGTGATCCCGACCAGCGTTGCTCCGATTACATTTTTCGTGCGCGAGGAATCCGATTGGATGTCTCCGCATAACCCGGCGGCGGAGAATGCTACCGCGCGTGGACTCAGCGAGGGAGCCAAGCTGGTTCTGGAGTTCCTCAATCATCGTGGAGCATCGTTTTTTGCGGACATCGTTCGCGGCACCGACAAGCCGAAGGCTGAAATCGAAACCGCGCTCTGGGAGCTTGTGGCCGGGGGCATAGTCACCGCCGACGGCTTCGATAATCTGCGCTGTCTGATAGATCCGAAACGCCGGTCGGGGCCACAAAGCGCCGGACACGCTACTCGCCCGCGCCACAGCAGCGGACGATGGGCGCTGCTTTATAGCGATCAGGTGGTCGAGCGCAATCGCGCCGTCGAAGCTACCTGTTGGATGCTGCTCAAGCGCTATGGAATTGTTTTTCGCGATGTGTTGGCTCGCGAAACAAATCTACCTAAGTGGAGAGAATTGCAGATGGCTTTCCGCCGCCTGGAAGATCGCGGAGAAATCCGCGGAGGGCGGTTTATTGACGGATTCCTCGGAGAGCAGTTCGCTTTGCCGATCGCCGTCGAATCGCTGCGGGCCACACGTAGAAATCCGGCGTCGGGCGAGATGATCACTATTTCAGCCGCCGACCCGTTGAACCTGGTTGGAATTCTCGTCCCAGGCGATCGCGTTCCCGCGATTTCAGGACGCACCGTGACATTTCGAGATGGAGTGGCCGTTCCCCTGGATGAATTGCTCGCCTTATCGCAAGCTGCTGGGTAGACACCCCAAGGATGCGCCCCCAACCTACCTATGATGTCACGCCAAAAGAAGCAGGTCCCTCGACTTCGCTCGGGATGACATTCAAATAAAATATGATGGCCAAATAAGTACTGTCATGTTGAGCGGACGGCAAGCGACGACGGAAGTCGAAACATCCCTATGCCCAGAAACATGACGGTGCTATGGCAGTTTTAATTTCAACACCGTGGCCGGATCCAGATAAATTCCCTGCCAGCGCACCGCGATATGCAGATGCGGACCGGAGGCCCTGCCGCTGCCGCCGCTTAATCCAATTTGCTGTCCTCGTTGTACGTGCTCGCCATCTTTCACCGCGAACTGTGAAAGATGGAGATAGAGCGTCAGCAGGCCCTGGCCGTGATCAATGACTACGCAGTTCCCTTCAAAAAATAGCGAGCGCGCGAGCAGAACAGTGCCGCTGTTGAGCGCTGCGACGCTGGTGCCTGTCGGCACGGCATAGTCGAGACCTTGATGCGTGCTCTGCGCTTTCCCATTGAAGACGCGCTGGGTGCCGAAGACGTCGGAGATGCGTGCGTCCACTGGAGGCGAAAAATTTCCCGACCACTCGCGCTCGAGGCCAACGGATTTAAATATGTCTCCTTTAATCGCTTTGTCTTCTTTGATTTTTTGCAGCTGCTCCGGCGCGGGTTCGGTGTATTGTTTCGCGACCACGATAGCAACTTTCTTATAATGCGCGCGCGCCACTGTCACTCTCTGCTCGAAGAAAACATCTTTGCCTCGCGAGTCTCGACCGGTTAATTCGAGTTTGTATGCAGCTGGCTTGGTTTCCAGGCTGACGCCCGAGAAGCCAGACCAAACTCTTGTTTTGGCACTAAGGGTAAAAAACACTTCGTGACCAAACCAGCTTCCAGTCAGGGATTGCAGTTTGATAGGGCTGGAAACCCGAAACAATATGGGAGAGCCATTCACGAGTCGCGCTGGCTGCCACCTAACGCTCAAACGTCCCGAGTCAGTCTGGCTTCCCGGGGGGACAGATTGCGCCGTCCCCAGTCTCCCTCCGGAAACTACCGCCAAGAAGAAGGCTAAAGCGCCGGTAGCGGTTGATTTCACACTTGGAATGCGCATTTAAATGCAGCGTAGCATATGCGCCTGTTAGAGTTTGGCAACCGGAACTCCCAAATCCGGAATCCAACATTTAACCCATGGCCGACTCCGTTCTCACCACCGAACAGCAAATTGAGTCCATCTGGGCGCTGGGAGGACTAACCTCTAAGCAACTGGCACGGCGCGTTTGGGATGGGATCAACGATACCGACTTGTTCGGACGGGCGTCTGAACTGGCTTACAACTTTCTACTAGCGGTCTTTCCACTTGTACTCTTCCTACTGTCCCTTTTCGGATTGTTCGCTTCGCGGGGAACCATCCTTAAGGGAAACCTATTGTTTTACTTTGCCCAAGTATTACCTCCCATGGCTTTTCAGGTCATCAATCAGACCGTGGAGGAGGTCACCAAGAATTCCAGCGGCGGCAAGGTAACCTTTGGCATCATCGTGTCCCTCTGGGTGGCGTCGGGAGGAATGAGTTCGATGATCTCCACCCTCAATGGAGCTTACGGGGTTCGCGAAAGTCGCTCGCTTTGGAAGGTACGCGCGATTGCGGTGGCTCTGACGATTGCCATCGCCACGTTTGTCATTTCCGCCCTTATCCTTGTGCTGGTGGGTGGACACATCGCAGACTTTCTGGGGAACGAGCTCGGAGTAACTTACCTGGTGGTAAAGGCGTGGAAGATTTTCCAATGGCCCGCCGCTCTGGCGTTTTTAGTAATTTCCTTTTCGCTCATTTACTACTATGGGCCCGACGTTAAAGAGCAGCACTGGTATTGGATTACACCGGGCTCGTTTTTTGGCGTGCTAGTCTGGTTAGCCGCTTCTTTTGCATTTCGCGTTTATTTGCACTTCTACAATAGTTATTCCGGAACCTACGGCTCGCTGGGAGCCGTCATCATACTGATGGTCTGGTTTTACGTCACTGGCTTAGCGTTTCTAATCGGAGGCGAAATCAATGCCCAGATCGAACACGCAGCCGCCAAACGCGGACATCCCGAAGCCAAGCTAGACCACCAGAAAGCCGCGTGATTCAGGGCCGCTTCCCCGATTCGGATGCAGGTCGAATTCTCATGTAAGCAGAAATCCTCCCAGACTACTTTGCAATTCACCATTCTCTAAGTGAACGTCTTCTTCCACACGGCAGCGAATTGTATCCTTGGGTCTCAATAAAAAAGGACACCGGAGGTGCCCTTGAGTGCTGCAGTTGCTTTTGGTTACTGGCAGTTTACGTTTTCAAAGGGAGACAGCGTCGTCAGAGTCGTTGTGTCGGGATAGCTGTAAGCCCCGGCAAACGCGTCCGAAGGCGACTTAAACTCAAACCATTGGAGCAACGCTTCGTTCTGCGGATGGTACAGTCTGCCATTCATCTTCACCGGGAAGACACCGTTGGGAAGTCCTTCGATGACGTCTCCGTCTTCCAGATTGTCCTGGCAGTTTCCGTTCGGGGACAGCCACCACGGGGTAATGTTGTGAACTCCGTCGCCGGCGACGAAGGGATCGTTGAAGGTTTCGGCGACCTCATGACTGAGCGCGGTTATATCCTGAAAGCCTCCGCCAAATAAGCCTTCGCTGATCCAGCTTGAGTAGTTCAGGACGTAGCGTTTTTCCAGGTTTCCATTTTCAGCAGTGCCCGGCTCAAAATCATAAGTGTGGAAGCCGAGGACGCAACACTGGTTCGGGTCACCGTTGAAGTAGAGGTAGGTGTCAGGGAAGAGGAACGTGGAAAGATCCTTGGTGGTGATGTCTCCAGCGTTTTCCGCGGCGCCGATTGGCGTAGTGGTGTCCGTGGGAGTGGCGGGGAAAAACAAATTAACGAAGGCATCGATGTCAGCCAGAACGAAACGGCAGCATGTGCCATCGGCGTTACGCGAGAAAAAATAGGATCCGCGCGGAATCGCCATGACGCGTCCCTGCTTCACCTGACCCTGTAGCAGAGTGTGCCAGTCCCAGCGCATCCGGTTGTAGAATTCCGCGCGTTGCACTGCGTCAGTGAATTGCGTCGGAACATTGCTGGTGCTATAGGCATGATTCTTAAAAACTGGGGAATTCGCAGTGGGAGTTACGATTGGTTGTGGGTTGGAGACCATGGGCTGACCTTCCACCATACGGATGCTTCCGTCGTAGTCGAGCAAGATTACAGTAACTGGCACGATCGGCGCGTGGACGCGGGTGGTCCCACCTTTTTCCGGAGGGTTGCCGACCATGGTGTAGAGCCATAGATCTCTGGGTACACCGTTTTGATCTACACCCTTGGCGTGAAAGTCGCCATTCCAATTGACTAATGAATCAATTCCAGGGATGCTGGAAAATTTATTGACGCCCGCGAAACCAGAACGGCTTCCGTGAGGCATTTGGCTGGCATATTGGGGACGGCTGGATTGAAGACGACTCGGCGAAATCTCATCCGGTTGCTTTTGTGCAAATCCCAGAGAAGATCCCACGAACGCTGTCAAAATGAAAGACAGCGCCTTAAACATAAACGAAGATTTCATTTGATACCTGCCTTGGGAGCGAGAAGTTGCTGTGGAATGCGATAGAGGGGGCCAGAGATCGCATCACGCTCGGGAATAATACACGCGAACGCTGAATCCCGCAACCAGCTTGATGTTTCAGGCAAAATGCTTCTCGGTTCGCCTTCCAAAATTCCGATGACGAGCTAATCAGCGGCGCAATTATTTAGCTGAAGTGCAAACTTTTGCACTGAAACTCTGCTGTTTCTCGCTTTTTTTCGCTGACATCTTTATGCCTAAACACCTTTGTAGTTGCGGGGTTTAAAGGATGC
>JBDUDA010000057.1:0-13143 GCA_040003205.1 Acidobacteriaceae bacterium
ACGGAAGCAAGATTGCCTTTTCATCCGAAAGACCAGGCGGCCTCGATCTGCACGTCAAGTCTGTCAATGGGGGTCAGGATGAAGAAGTGCTGCTCGCCGCCAATGGGTACGCTTATCCGATGCAATGGTCGCCGGATGGAAGCGTCCTGCTTTATTACATTGACGACGGCAACGAGCACAACGCCGAACTTCGCGTCATGCCCATGCGAGGCGATCATACCCCGCGCGTCCTATTGAAGGCGCCCTTTTATATCTCTGACGGCAGTTTTTCTCCCGATATGCGTTGGATTGTTTATTCTTCCCGGCAATCCGGAACTCAAAAAGTGTTTGCCACGCCGTATCCCGGTCCCGGACCGCGCATCCAAATTTCCCCCGCGTATGGAGGCAGTCCCGTCTGGCAAAAAGATGGACACGCCATCCTCTATGAAGGGGACAACTCCAATATCCAGGTTACCGAGGTCGACGAAAGTGGCTCCCACCTCATTCCCGGAAAGACCCGTGAAATATCTCAGGTGCTGGAAGTCCCAGTAGGAAAAGGTTTCCCATTCGACGTCGCCAAAGACGGCAGAATTCTTCTCATCAGCCGCGGCAACGACAACCGCTCGCAACTGGTAGTGGTTTCCAATTGGAACGTAGCTCTCAAGTGAGCTGGGCGTAACCGGAGTGCGGCAGGTTCCGCAGAAGAAAGTGCGTCTTTTCCGCATCGCTAAAATCAAACGTTTAGGAGGTATTCTTGAAGGTTGCTGCCGTGCGTTCGCCAAATCGTGCAAGAACGCCCAAGTGGGCCAATGTGGCAAGTATGCTAAGGCTCCTGGGCCTCTCCGCCGCGCTGGCCTTTGGCGGAATGGGATCAATGGGATCAGCACAGACCCAGCATCCCCTTGGGAATGATTCGAGTTCGCCTTCGATACCTGCAAATGCCTCTCTTCTCCAGGCTTCCGGACAGGCAACGGACGCGGGCCCATCCTCAGCGAGCATTAGTGGCGTTGTGCTCGACCCAAGTGGGGCCGTGGTTCGTGGCGCGACGGTAAAGCTGGCTGGTACGAATGCTGCGACTGAGCGCGCAGTTGTGGCTGATGATCAGGGAGGATTTCTATTTTCCGGCCTTCCTGCCGGCACCTTCAAGGTCACAGTCGCCTCGGCCACGGGTCTCACAACTTTTACTTCGGATCCGGTTACGTTGGCAGAGGGCCAGAAGCTCGAGCTTCCGCCCATCACCCTGCGCATTACGGTGGCCAGTTCGGACGTCCATGTGGTCGGCACTGCCGCAACGCAGGAGGAGGTCGCACAAGCGCAGATTCAGGCGCAGGAAAAGCAGCGGGTTTTGGGGATTGTCCCAAACTTCTACAGCAGCTACATCTGGAACGCAGCGCCCATGACGTCAAAGCAAAAGTTTGGCTTGGCGCTGCGATCCACGACGGATCCGGTCGCATTCATGGTCGCGGGCGGCGTAGCCGGGGTGGAGCAATGGCACCATACTTTTCCCGGCTATGGACGCGGGACGGACGGTTATTTGAAAAGGTACGGAGCGGCTTATGCCGATAATATGGTCGGAAGAATGGTGGGTAGTGCCATCCTGCCTTCGCTGCTGCATCAGGACCCTCGATACTTCTACAAAGGCAGCGGCAGTGCGACCTCGCGCGCGCTGTATGCAATTTCGCAGACCGTGATTTGCCGGGGCGACAATGGGCGTTCAGAGCCGAACTACTCTCATGTGCTTGGCAACTTTGCAGCGGCGGGTATCTCAAATCTCTACCGCGCCCCTCAGGATCGCAGTGCTTCGCTCACTTTCCGTAATGCGTTGATCATCACGGGCAGCAACGCAATCGGCAATCTGGTACGAGAGTTCGTATTGCGCAAGATCACACCAAAGGTACCCGACTACGCGCAAGGTGAGCCATAGCGGAGGCATCCTGATCGAAAAGCGCGACGGACGAGGCAGCCTCTTGTGTTGGTGGGAAAGATGCGCCAGTCCCTGTGTGTCTTTCAGAACCCTTAAGACGACCCGTGGAAGAGCGGCCATTTATGGCCGCGTTGCAGTGCATTAAGACTCCGCCTTTTAAGGCCCGGGACTGCGGAGGCTTAAGCCCGAAAATCAAAACATCGTTCGCGCGGCTCTGAAGAGCCGCTCTTCCACGATGAGCGCGGGGCGGGAATACCTTCGGAACGAAATGATGTTTGCAACCCGTTGATTCATTACCGGAGTGGTTTGACCCCATTTCCCACGCACCAGTAAACTCAAAGCTCGCCTCATAGCAGAGAATCCGCCTCCCTCCCCACTTGCGGGCGGGCTTGACGTCTCTGCGATACTCGAAGTCCATCACTATGCCTCACGAACTTCCCAAATCGTACGAACCTTCCGCGATTGAATCGCATTGGGCGGAGTATTGGATTGCGCAGAAATTGTTTCATGCGCCTACTCCAGCTGAAGGCGATGCGCGTGCTGTGTTCAGTTTGCTGTTGCCGCCTCCGAATGTGACCGGACGCCTGCATATGGGCCACATGCTGAACCAGACACAGATGGATATCGTTGTGCGCTGGCATCGCATGCGGGGGTTTCTCACGCTCTGGCTGCCGGGGACCGACCATGCCGGCATTGCGACCCAGATGATGGTCGAACGGCAACTTGCGTCCGAGGGGAAGAAGCGCGAGCAAATGGGACGCGAGGCTTTCGTCGAGCGCGTGTGGGAGTGGAAGCGTCACTACGGCGGGGCGATTCTCGATCAGATGAAGCGGCTGGGCGCGTCCGTGGATTGGGAGCGCGAATATTTCACCATGGACGAACATCTGTCGCGCGCGGTGCGCGAAGTTTTTGTCCGCTTGTATGAAGACGGCTTGATTTATCGCGGTAAATATATTGTGAACTGGTGTCCGCGCTGCGGGTCGGCGATTTCCGATCTTGAGGTCAAGCACGAAGATGTTGCGGGCAAGCTGTATGAGATTCGTTATCCCGTGGTCGGATCGAGCGGGTTCATTACGGTGGCGACGACGCGTCCCGAAACCATGCTGGGCGATACCGCGGTCGCGGTCAATGAGAAGGACGAGCGGTACACGCATCTGCACGGGAAGTCGGTGCGCGTGCCGCTGGTAAATCGCGAAATCCCTATTATCAAGGACGAGCTTGCTCAACCTGAGTTCGGAACCGGGGCCGTGAAGGTCACGCCTGCGCACGATCCCAATGATTTCGAGGCGGGATTTCGCCATAACCTTCCGCAAATTGATGTGATGGATGATCGCGGCCACATGAATGAAAATGCCGGCGCCTATGCCGGGCTGGATCGTTTCGAAGCGCGGCGCCGTGTTATCGAAGATTTGCGTGAGCAGGGATTTCTGGTGGGGGAGAAGGATTACACAATTTCCATCGGCAAGTGCGAGCGCTGTAGTGCCGTGGTCGAGCCCCGGCTTTCGACGCAATGGTTCGTTAAGGTCGCGCCCCTGGCGAAGCGCGCGATTGACGTTGTAAACAAAGGATACGTTCGCTTCACGCCGGAAAATTATCAGCAGATTTATTTGAACTGGATGAACAACATCCACGACTGGTGCATCTCGCGGCAGCTCTGGTGGGGACACCGCATTCCGGCGTGGACCTGCACGGATTGCAACCAGACGATCGTGGCGCGCGAGACTCCGGTGAGTTGCACGAAATGTAAAAGCTCGCGGCTCGTGCAGGACCCCGACGTTCTGGACACATGGTTTTCGTCTACATTCCTACCTTTTACTTCGCTAGGATGGCCTGACGCGACTCGCGATCTGGAAGTTTTTTATCCCACGTCGCTGCTGATCACCGGGTTCGACATCCTATTTCTCTGGGTGGCGCGCATGACCATGCTGGGATGCTGGTTCATGTCGCCTCCGCATCGCCCGCTGCGGGAAGGGGAGAAACAGTTAGAAGGAGAAGACGCTCTCCGCCAGAGTGTTCCCTTCCACGAGGTCTACATTCATGCGCTGGTGCGCGATGCCGACCGCCAGAAAATGTCGAAGTCCAAGGGCAACGTGCTCGATCCCATCGAAGTCATTGGAAAATATGGAACTGACGCCACCCGCTTTACTCTGGCGGCGATGTCTTCTCCGGGCACAGATATTGCGTTCAATCCCAGCCGCACCGACGGCTATCGCGCGTTCGCCAACAAGATATGGAACGCTGCGCGCTTCATGTTCATGAATGTGGACAGATTGGGCGCGGGAATTCTGCCATCGTCGGCTAAGTCAGGTGCAGGAGTGGACGGCTTTACCGCGAACACGCTGGAAGATCGCTGGATACTTTCTCGCTTCAACCGGGTTGCGGGTGATGTGGATAGAGCGTTGGCGGCCTACCGCTTCGATGACGCGGCGAGAGCGATATACGATTTCTTCTGGGGAGAATTCTGCGACTGGTATATCGAACTGATTAAGCCGCGCATGATTCTGGAAGAATCCGAGCATTCTAAAGCGGTGGCGACTCGCGAGGAGGCTGTCGTCGCGTGCCAGAATTTGGTGAGCCTGTTTGAGGCATCGCTGCGCTTGTTGCATCCAGTGATGCCGTTCATCACCGAAGAAATCTGGCACGCGCTTTATGACGGAAAGCCGCCGCTGGCCTCGATTGCACTGGCTGCCTATCCGCAGGCGAGTGATAAGCAGATCAATCTCGATGCGGAAACGGACATGGCTATCCTGCAA
The DNA here is from genome assembly GCA_040003205.1 of Acidobacteriaceae bacterium. Classification (GTDB taxonomy): domain Bacteria; phylum Acidobacteriota; class Terriglobia; order Terriglobales; family Acidobacteriaceae; genus JALYIM01. The sequence goes on from JBDUDA010000057.1 coordinate 4,657, forward strand.
GATCTGATCGCGAGCGTGCGCAACATTCGGGCGGAACTCAAAGTGGAGCAGAAGGCAAAAGTGCCCATCCAGATTTTTACGGAAGATCCCGTGATCCGAACTCTGATCGAGCAGAACCGCAGTGCAGTGGAGCGGTTGGCGAATGTGGGGACCATCGCCTTCTCCGAGAGTTTACTTTCGAAACTTCCGGGGGCGCGGCATACGGCGCGCTTTGATGTTCATGTGCTGTACGAAAAGAAGATTGACGTGGGCGCCGAGCGCGAACGCCTGCGCAAAGAACTCGACCGATTCGAAAAAGAAATGTCGAATGGCGAGCGACAGCTAGGAAACGAACAATTTCTCGCGAAGGCTCCCGCTAGCGTGGTTGAGGGCATCCGAAAACGAATGCAAGAGTTGCAAGTGCTTCGCGAAAAGCTACAACGTCAATGGGACGAATTGGGCTCCTTGGATTAAACCAGTGGGGCGCACAGGAGTGTCCGCCCTACACAATCTGAGGCTGGTAGACTCATCTTTGCTATCGCGACCCGTAAGGATGACCGCTAGCATTTGTTGAGCCACGCGCTATGGACTGGAACAGCCGCCGCATAACCGCCATCATAGAAAATGCGCTGCTGGAAGACCGCGCCACGCGCGACGCCACCAGCTATGCATGTATTGAAGCGGGCCAGCGCGCTGCCGGGACGATTCTCGCCAAGCAGGATTGTATTCTCGCCGGTATCGGATGCGTCTCGCGCATCCTCGACGTTTATGCCGCGCTCGATGGAGCGGTGACTTCCCACTATGAGGTCACCAGTCATCCGGAAATTTTCGATGGCATCCGCCTTCACAAAGGACAGACCATCGCAGTGATTCGCCATAACGCGCGCGTGATTCTTTCCTGCGAGCGTGTGATTCTGAATTTCCTACAGCGCCTCAGTGGCATCGCCACCACGACGCGCCAGTTTGTGGATATGGTTTCGGGAACCAAGGCGCGCATTCTTGACACACGAAAAACCATCCCGGGCTTTCGCGTGATCGATAAGTATGGCGTGCGCTGCGGCGGCGGCCAGAATCACCGTCTCGATCTTTCCGACGGAGTACTCATCAAGGGCAATCACATTACGCTTGCGGGAGGGATTGCGCCGGCCCTGGAGCGTGCGCATCACAATCGGCGCGGCGAGCAACCCATCGAAATCGAGGTGCGTTCTCTCGCAGAATTGGACCTGGCGTTGGCAAATGGAGCCGAAGCCATTCTGATGGATAACATGACGGTGGAGGATGTGGTCCGCGCCGTCGAGCGCTGCTCGCGTCTGGGAAAGCGTGTCCCCCTGGAAAGTTCTGGCGGAATCACACTGGCAAATGTTCGCGCTTACGCGGAGACCGGAATTGATTTTATTTCCGTAGGGGCCTTAACGCATTCCGCGGATGCCGTGGACATGAGTATGCGGGTCGTTCCCGCTTAGCTGCTCATGTAACTATTCTTGCCCCGCAAGCTGACCTGAGAGATTTGTCATCCGCAAGAATTTTTAGATCTGTCATCCCGAGCAACCGCGAGGGATCCCTTTAGAGCAAACGGCGGCGGCTTCAGCATTTTCGCTGTCCACCGAAGGAAAGCAGGTCCCTCGACTGCGCTCGGGATGACAATCGGCAAGAAACTAATTCTTCGGACCAATTTGTTCTTTCACCCCTGCTCCCTCATAATTCCGGCATCACTAAAGTCGCCAAAACTCGCACGCCCCGCACGCTTCCTGCAACGCAAACGGACGCTCGCCTCGGCCGCATCGTACGCCTGCTGACCTCTAATGCAACTGTAGTGGTCAGCGGTACAAAGATCGCGGCGGAGATCGGCGTCAGTCGTTCAGAAATCTGGCGGCTGGTCCAGCAGCTTCGCAAGCTCGGGGTGGAAATCGCTGGGCATCCTGCCACCGGATATCAGCTGAGGACCATCCCTGATCTGATTCTGCCGGACATGCTCGATCCCCTACTAAGAGGAACGATCTTTAGCGGGCACATACATCATTTCTACAAGATCGGTTCCACCAACACCGCGGCAATGGAAGCTGCCAGCGAAGGCGCGCCTGAAGGCAGCGTTTTTCTTGCAGAACAACAAACGGCTGGCCGCGGACGGGGCGCGCACGATTGGCACTCCGCGCAATCGGTAGGAATTTATTGTTCGGTGGTGCTGCGACCGCAACTTTCGCCGGGTGAGTCGCTCGTGTTATCGCTCGCGGCTGGGCTTGCCGTGCACGCGGCGGTACAGGAATTGTTTCCATCGCTGGTGCCGGATTTAAAGTGGCCGAACGATATGCTCATCGGCGGGAAAAAATTTTGCGGTATCCTCACCGAGATGAATGCGGAAGTTACCCGCGTCCGCTATGTGGTCGTCGGCATTGGAATCAATGTGAACCAGAAAAGTTTTCCTCCCGATCTGGCCGCGACCGCAACCTCTTTGCGGATGGCGACGGGCACTGAGTGGTCCCGAGTTGAATTGTGTGCCGCTTTGTTAAAATCGCTGGATCGCGAGTATCGCGCTCTGCTGGAGAGCCCGGACACTCATGATGAAATTCTAAAAAGATTTCAGAAGCATTCGTCCAGCGTGCGCGGACGCGCAGTTCAGATCGAAGAAAACGGTGGATTAGAAGGCGTCACCGAAGGCTTGGATGCGCGCGGCTTTCTGCGAGTCAGAACGGTTGCGGGTCTACGCACGATCTTAAGCGGAACCGTAAGGTTAAAGTAGGAACTATGCTGCTGGTGCTCGACGTCGGTAATACAAATACGGTGCTGGGAGTGTTTTCACGCGATGGAGATGCCGCCTCGCCGCGTTCGACCAGCGCGCCCGCCGGCTATGAGCGCCTGGTTGCGAATTGGAGAGTGTCAACGATCGCTACCCAGACAGTTGACGAATATGGAGTGCTCTTCCGCAATCTCTTCGCGATGGACAAAATTGAAGTGCAGGGCATCCATGGAATTGTGATTTCTTCGGTCGTGCCTCCGCTCGATTCGACGCTGCGCCAGGTTTGTGAGCGTTACTTTAATACCAAGCCGCTGTTTATCGAGCCCGGAATTAAGACGGGAATGCCGGTGCGCTACGACAATCCCGCTGAAGTGGGGGCTGACCGCATTGTCAACTCGGTGGCGGCGTTCGAAAAATATGGTGGCCCGTGCGTCATCGTGGATTTCGGGACCGCCACCACTTTCGACTGCGTCACCTCAAAGGGCGAATATCAGGGAGGCGTGATTTGTCCGGGGCTGGGCATTTCTGCCGATGCGCTATTCGAGCGCACCGCGCGCCTTCCAAGAATTGACATTCGCAAACCCGCGCACATTATCGGGACCAATACTGTGGGCAGCCTGCAGTCTGGTCTCTACTACGGATACCTGGGGTTGGTGGACGGTATCCTGAAATTGCTGCTGGGCGAACTCGGCAGCGATTGTCATGTAATCGCCACCGGGGGATTGGCCGCCCTCATCGGCGGCGGTTCGCAATATATCAAGCACGTGGACGAGTTCCTGACTCTCGAAGGCTTGCGGATTATCTGGGAGCGGAATGTTTCCAGCAAGCCAGTTCGCGACCCTGCTCTCCCCACTCAAGCGAAGACCGCCCGCTGATTTTCGTGGAAAACTACTTCAATTATTTCACCGAAATAGAAGAACATTTTCAGCGCCGTCGCGGAGGCATTCTTCTGCTCTCCACGCTCGACTGGGCGCTGATTGAAATCTGGAAGGATGCGGGCATCCCACTGGCGGCAGCGTTGCGCGGCATTGATGCGGCATTCGAGCATTATGAGCAGCGTCCCACGAAGTCACGCAAGGTAAACAGTCTGGCGTACTGCGCGCAAGAAGTGCTGACCGCCGCCGAGGCCATGAAAGAAGCCGCCGTGGGCGTAGCGGCCGAATCCTCCCGTGAAAACAGCGCGAAGGGCTTTTCGACTGCCGAGATAATTTCGTTTCTAAAACGAAATGCCGCTCAGCTAGACGGTGCGAAGCTGCCGGAGAGCGAGGGGATTTCGTGCCGTCCGCTCGCGGATGAGACTTCCAAGACGCTGCGCGAACTAGCTTCCGAAATGGAAACTGACAAAACCTCGCCGAAGCTCGAAACTTTGGAACGCCGGCTGACGGTGATGGAAGAAAAACTTATGGCAGTGCTACTGGCAGCCACTCCAGACGCTCAGATCGTCAATGCACGAGCCCAGGCTGACCGCGAGCTTGCACCGTATCGAAGCAAGATGGCCGGTGCGCAGATTGATCAATTGCAAAAACAGTATCTACACAAAAAGCTGCTGGAAACCTATCGCCTTCCGCGCCTGAGCCTCTTCTATATGTAGGTCTGAAAAAGAGCTGCCATCTTAGCGATCGTGTCATTCAAGAAATCCAATCATCAAAAACACTGTGTCATCCCGAGCGAAGCCGAGGAACCTGCTTTTTTTTCACGCGGAAAGAGCCACAGCTGCAAAGCAGGTCTCCCGACTGCGCAAAGCATGCGCTTTGCTCCGCTCGAGATGACAAGAGTTCCTTAAATTTGTCATGCTGAGCGAGCCGGAGTCGCGACAGCGACGAAGATAGTCGAAGCATCTCTAGAACCTCGCCGCAGCGATGGCCATAGGGATCCTTCGACCCGCAACTTCGATTCGTGCGAATCGAAGTTGCTTCCTCAGGATGACATAGCCGTTTCAGGAGTATTTCTGTTGCCAACCACCTTGTCATGTTGAGCGGATATCAGCCGCCGCAGGCGGCTGATAGAAGTCGAAACATCCCTATAGCCACAATGCTGCGTGGGCGATAGGGGTCCTTCGGTGCAAGAGTCATTCGCACGCGAATGACTCTTTTACTCAGGATGACAGGTCCATTCCGAATAGAATCAATCCTTGGAATTCACCATTGAAAAACTAGTCTATGGCGGCGAGGGACTCGCCCGCCTCCCCGCCGATGCACATGGACGCGGCAAAGCTGTCTTCGTTCCTTTCGTGCTCGAAGCGGAAAAAGTTGACGCCGCGCTTATCGAGCAGAGACCCGGATTCGCGCGCGCGAAGCTGGAATCGATTCGCCAAGCTTCCCCGCATCGCATCGAGGCGGGGTGCCCCTATTTTCAGACTTGCGGAGGCTGTCACTACCAGCACACCGACTATCAACATCAACTCGAGATTAAGGCTGCAATCCTGCAAGAAAACTTGCGCCGGATTGCCAAGCTGGAATCTGATCAGCAGCTCACGATTCATCCTTCGCCGGAGTGGAATTACCGCAATCGCACGCGCCTGAAAATCCACGGTACCCCGCAGTTTGCGCTCGGATACTACGAGTTCGGATCGCACAAGCTTTTGCCGATCCAGCAGTGTCCCATCAGTTCGCCGCTGATTAATCGAGCGATTGCTGCGCTGTGGCGAATGGGATCCGCTGGAGAAATTGATAGGGCAATCAACGAAGTCGAGTTGTTCGCGAATGCGGATGACACAGAATTGATGATTGAAGCGCATTGCGCGTCTTCCCCCGATCCAAGCAGCGCGGAATCGTGGGCGCAAAAATTGCAGGCTGCTTTGCACGAAGTTGTGGGGGTCGTAATATTTCAGTCGCGGCCACCCGAGCGCAAATCTGCACGGTCGGGAATCAAGCCATCCGAACCGCAGTTGCTGGGATCCTCAGGAATTACTTCGGTCAATTACAAAACCAAAAACGCGCAGTACCGGGTAAGCGCAGGGGCATTTTTCCAGACCAACAGATTTCTGACCGATCAACTAGTTCAAATAGTGACCGCTGAAAAAAGAGGACGCACCGCTCTCGATCTCTACGCAGGTGTCGGACTATTTTCCTCTGTCCTGAATCGGGAATTTGAGCGCGTGATCGCGGTGGAATCGTCACCGACTTCTTATGCTGACCTGGTCTACAATTCGCCAGCGAATGTGAAGGGTGTGCGCGCGACAACAGAACAATACTTAAATAATGTTTCGGGAAAGCTACAGCCGGATTTCATCGTGGTAGACCCTCCCCGCAGCGGACTGGGAGAGAAAGTTGTGGAAGCGCTTATCAGACTGAACTCGAAACGCGTTACTTATGTGTCGTGCGATCCGGCAACGCTCGCACGTGATTTGCTCGGCTTGATGAAATCGGGATACCGCATTGAAGCAGCGCACTTGATTGACCTGTTTCCGCAGACCTATCACATCGAGAGCGTTTTCCACCTCATTCGCTAGGCCAAGCTCCGTTCATGATGTGATCTCGCCGCCTAATGCGCGGTCCTCCTCAGAGCTGCGGGCGGCTGGACGGCAACCCATGCTCTGGGCTGCGCTCGCTTTCGCTGCCGGCATATTGGTCGGCCCTCACACTTGGCGGCCTCCGATTTTGTGGATGGCTGGCATTGTCGTTTTCGTCGCTGCCGGAATATATTTTGCGCGCCGGCGAATCCCCATTTCATTCGCGCTGGGATTGAGCACGCTGTTCGTCCTGGGAGCGCTTGCCATTCAACTACAGAGGCAGAGCGGTTCAATCGAATCGGCTCCGATCGCGCTGGCGGACGGGCGCGAGCTCGACATCACGGCGCACGTAATTAAAGAAGGAACTCTGCGCGACGCAAACCTTGGTGGGATAAGCCAATCCGTTGACGTTCTTGCGGAGGATGTGCGCGACGAGAGTGTCATTGGCAGCGCCGCAACGCTCGCCATTCCGATTGGCATTCGACTCAGCATCCACGCTAAGCAATCGGCACAGAGTCCAGCTGACCCCATGCCACTTTTTCATTACGGCGAGCGTCTGCGCATACACACCAAGCTCTACCTGCCGCGCAATTACCGCAATCCCGGGGCATTTGATTACGCAGGATATCTCTCCGAAAGCGGCATTACGGCGCTCGCTTCCGCGAAGATTGAAAACGTTTCCGTGTTGCCGGGTTTCATCGGCAACAAGACCGAGCTCTGGCGTACTCGCATGCATCGCAAAATTATCGAGCAAGTGCACGCGCTTTGGATCCCTGCCGACGCCGGGTTGATGGACGCCATGGTAATTGGCGAAGACAGTTTCTTGCGTCGCGCCACGCGAGTGAATTTCCAAAAATCCGGCACCTACCACGTTCTGGTGGTCTCGGGGATGAACGTCAGCATCCTCGCCTTCGTCACATTCTGGTTTCTCAAACGGCTGCGCGTCGGGGACATCCTGGCAAGCGCAATCACCGCAACATTGATAGTTGCTTACGCCGTGCTTACCGACCTGGGCTCTCCGGTGTGGCGAGCGACGCTCATGCTGGCGATTTATCTGGGCGCACGGCTTCTTTATCGTGAGAAGTCTATGGTGAATGCCATTGGCGCGGCCGCGCTTGGCATTATGGTCTTCGATCCGCTAACTCTTTTTGGCGCCAGCTTTCAGCTTACTTTCCTATCGGTGTGGCTGGTCGCAGGAGTCGGCATTCCATTACTGGAACGCAGCACGCAGCCTTTCTCGAAGGGATTGCGAAAGTTAGACGCTCTTAATTACGATTCGGCCCTCCCGCCCCGCGTCGCTCAGTTTCGCCTCGACCTGCGGATGATCGCCGGACGCCTCAGCCGTTTCTGCGGCCCCGCAGTTGCACAGTTCTCGATTTCAGGAGTGATGCGTGTAGTCATCAGCTCTGCCGAAGTCCTTCTGATCTCCGCGATCATGCAGGTAGGACTTGCGCTGCCAATGGCCTACTACTTTCACCGGACGACAGTCGTGGCACTACCCGCCAACGTGCTTGTGGTTCCGTTGATGGAATTGCTGATGCCCGCGGCAATTCTGGCGCTCTTCGTCAGTTACATTTCGCTGGCTTTGGCAAAGGTTCCAGCCTGGATCGCCATGTTTGCCATTCGCGGAATTGCAGGAACCGTGCACTGGCTCGGTGGCATGCGCGTGGCCGACGCTCGCGTCGCCACGCCTGATTGGACCGTGATTCTTCTAAGCTGTGTAGCGCTTGCGCTGGCACTCTATCTTTCACGCCGCCGTGCATGGCTGGCGTATGCAAGCCTTGCGCTCCTGGCTGCAACTGCATTCTGGATCGGCGCACTCCCACCTCGACCACACTTTCAGCCCGGCGCGCTGGAACTCACCGCGATCGATGTTGGACAAGGCGACTCCATTCTTCTAATTTCCCCGCAAGGTCGCACCATGCTGGTGGATGCCGGCGGCCTTCCTTACTGGACAAACTCAGAGCTCGACATCGGAGAAGATGTCGTCTCGCCTTACCTGTGGGCAAGAGAAATCAATCATCTCGACGTTGTCGCCGTTACCCACGCGCACTCCGATCACATTGGAGGCATGGGAGCAATCCTGACAAATTTTCATCCTCGTGAAATGTGGCTGGGAGTAAATTCTTCCAGCCCAGAGTTGCAGAAGTTACTCGACCAGGCGAAGGCGCTAGGCATCCCCGTAACTGCGCATAAAGCTGGGGACAATCTTGAGTTTGGAGGGTCTTCCATAAGAATTATGGCGCCGCCGTCAAGCGTAGAGATCAATTCCTCGCATCGCAACGACGAAGGGCACTATTACGAAGTTCGCGGCCAAGACCCG
>JBDUDA010000058.1:0-13126 GCA_040003205.1 Acidobacteriaceae bacterium
CCGGCAACGTAGGCATCGGACGCAAGGACGACAATCACTTCCGCGCCATGATCGAAGTCGCCGCCGAGAACCAGAAACCAGTCCGCATCGGCGTGAATTGGGGTTCGCTCGATCAGGCATTGCTCACTCGTATGATGGATGAAAATTCCCGGGCGTCCGAGCCTCTCGACGCCCGCGAAGTGACAATGGAAGCCATGGTCGTGAGCGCTCTGAACTCCGCCGCGCTTGCCGAGAAATATGGACTGCGTCCGGATCAAATAATCCTCAGCGCCAAAGTCAGCGGCGTGCAAGACCTGGTTGACGTCTACCGCTCGCTGGCGGGCCGTTGCAGTTATCCGCTGCACCTTGGACTGACCGAAGCTGGCATGGGCGCTAAGGGCGTGGTTGCCTCCAGCGCGGCGCTGGGAATTCTGTTGCAGGAAGGCATTGGCGACACCATTCGAGTTTCTCTGACGCCCGCTCCCGGAGGAGATCGTTCGGAAGAAGTTCGCGTGGCGCAGCAAATTTTGCAGTCGCTGGGAATTCGCAGTTTTACGCCGCAAGTCACGGCCTGTCCGGGATGCGGGCGCACCACCAGCACTTTTTTCCAGGAAATGGCCGAACAGATTCAGACTTATCTGCGTGACCAGATGCCGGTCTGGAAAGGCCAGTACGTCGGCGTGGAAGAGATGAAAGTTGCAGTGATGGGCTGCGTCGTGAATGGTCCGGGAGAATCGAAGCATGCCAGCCTGGGCATTTCGCTGCCGGGAACTTTCGAGGAGCCTAAGGCTCCCGTCTATGTGGATGGACGCCTGTTTACCACTCTAAAAGGCGATCGCATTGTGGCAGAGTTTATTGAGATTCTCGATCAATATGTAGGATCGCACTACGCCGCGAGAGCCAAAAACTCGGAAGAAAATCTCGTCCGCGCTTAATCCGTCGGCTATCACGCCATCAGCGATAACCTGGGATTTGTTTCATCGTCCAGGGGATCGGCAATTTTCTTCAGTCCCGGATAATGGCGCAAGAGCGGCTCCGGCGCCTTCACCCGTTTCTGCGTGAGCATGGACTTCAGTTGCAGCGCGTTCACTCCCGCCTTCCCTTCGAAATGATTGTTCGCGATAACGTATGTGACTTCGGCCTTCTGTGCGATGCGATCAATTTTATCTTTCCATCCCGCCAACTCCTCTTCGGTGTAGAGATAGTTGTAACGGTCGTCACGTTTTTCCGCCTCAAACCATTGATCGTAGTTGCGTCCATGCAAGCGGACGTATCCGACGCTTGAAGTGACATGCTCGGTGGGCTTCAAAGAGCGTCCAATCAGGGGCTGGTCAATGTTGCAGAAGGCGACGTTTTTTTGCGCGAAGGAAATGATGGTGTCGGGATCGTCCCAACTGGAGTGCCGTACTTCAATCACCCGAGGATACTCGATAAACTGGCGCAGCAGTGTGTCAATGTATTCGCGATTGAGCGAGGTATTTTTGAATGACGCCGGAAACTGAATCAGCAACGCGCCAAATTTCCCGGTTGCTGCGAGTTTGTCCAATCCCTCGCGCGCCAGTCTCTCGTCTTCATCGTTAGGATTAATAGTCGCGGCTGAAGTCGGCTCCAGTCCTGCCATTGAGGAGTGGGTAAATGAACGGTGCAGCTTGGCGGTGAAAACAAAGTTGGGATTTACCGCCTGCACTTTCCGCGCCCAGAGCGCGACCAGTTCAGGCTTGAGGTGCCCGTAGAAAGAAGTGTTGATTTCGACCACATCGAAACACTGGGCAATAAATTCCAGCGGATGCAGCCGATTGCGCTGCATGCCGGAGGGATAGAGGATGCCCTCCCAGTCTTTGTATGACCAACCGGCCGTCCCAATGCGGATTTGGGGCCTCAATTGCACTTCGAGAAGGTTAGCACAGAGAAAATCGGGCCGGACGCAGGCCGCTAAGAAACTGATCTTTTGGGGTCATGCTTTTGGCATGCTGCGCCCAACAAAACGGGCGGCTTGCGCCGCCCTGAAACATCGCGGGCCAGGGCGCCCGCGCCACGATCCTGGTTTAGGTTCCTTCGCTCCAGCCTGCCAGATATTCTTCCTGCTCGGGGGTGAGCTTATCAATTTTGATCCCCATGGATTCGAGCTTCAATTTCGCTACTCGTTTGTCCAGATCGTCGGGAACCTTGTAGACATTCTTTTCCAGCGTCTTATAGTTCTTGACCATGTATTCGACCGAGAGCGCCTGGTCGGCGAAGCTCATGTCCATCACTGAGGGCGGATGCCCTTCTGCGGCGGCCAGATTAATCAGACGGCCTTCGCCTAACAGGTTAATCTTGCGGCCGTCTTTCAGTGAATATTCCTCGACTGAGGTCCGCGTGGTGCGCTTCGCGGAAGACATCTTCTCGAGTCCCGGAATGTCAATTTCAACATTGAAATGTCCGGAGTTGGAAATGATTGCGCCATCTTTCATGACGTCGAAGTGATCTTTGGTCAGCACGCTTTTATTCCCCGTAACGGTGCAGAAAACGTCGCCAAGTTTCGCTGCGTCGGCCATGGACATCACTCGAAAGCCGTCCATTACGGCTTCTAAAGCTTTGGTCGGATCTATTTCCGTAACGATGACTTCGGCTCCGGCACCGCGCGCGCGGCTTGCAAGCCCGCGTCCGCACCATCCGTAGCCGGCGACCACGAATTTCGAGCCTGCCAGCAGGAAGTTGGTGGCGCGAATAATTCCGTCGAGCGTGGATTGACCAGTTCCGTAACGGTTGTCGAACAGATGTTTGGTGTCGGCGTCGTTGACAGCAACGATCGGAAAACGCAGCACGCCTTCCTTCGCCATCGCGCGCAGGCGAATGACTCCGGTGGTGGTTTCTTCCGTGCCGCCGATAACTCCGGTGAGGGCATCCTGTCGCTTGGTATGAAGGATGGTGACCAGATCGGCACCGTCGTCCATGGTGATCTGCGGATGGTGATCGATGGCAGCGAGGATGTGATTGTAGTAAGTTTCATTGTCTTCGCCCTTGATCGCGAAAACCGAAATACCGTGATCGCGGACCAGGCTGGCTGCAACATCATCCTGCGTTGAAAGCGGATTCGAGGCGCAAAGTACAACGTCGGCGCCGCCATCGCGCAATGCGATCGCAAGATTCGCGGTTTCTGCGGTGACATGCAGGCAGGCTGAAATGCGGATTCCCTTCAGCGGTTGGTTTTTGATGAATTCTTTGCGGATGATCTGCAATACCTTCATGGACTGGTTGGCCCAGTCAATGCGCTTTTTGCCAAGATCGGCAAATTCCATTCCCTTAACGTCGCTGTGAACTTGTGTGGCGCTGGTCGACATGAATCTCCTGTTTAGAACTGAATATGTTGATTGCCTGCACTGGGCGCGGAAGTCTTTTGCCAGATAAACCGCATACCTCAGCGGCTAAAGCCACTTATTGAAGAATTCCCTATCGCAGCGCTTAAGCGCTGCGTCACCTAGCCCGCTCCAACTTCGTTGGAGCGATGGTCCGCCTAATGTTATCGGCGGCTGGCCTGCGCTATTGGCTCTCGCAAGCCCGCGTCGCTCGCCAGCTTGTCAGCTTTGTCGAGCGCTTCCCAGGTGAAGTCGGGATCGCTACGCCCAAAGTGCCCGTAGGCCGCCGTCTTGCAATAAATGGGACGCCGCAATTTCAATGAATCAATAATTCCTTTCGGCGTCAGCTTGAAGTGCGAGCGGATTAAGTCGGGAAGAATCTCAGGATCCACTCTTGAGGTGCCGAATGTATCCACCAGAACGCTAACTGGATCGGCGATGCCGATCGCGTATGCCAACTGGACTTCGCAGCGATCCGCCAGCCCCGCTGCAACAATATTTTTGGCGATGTGGCGGGCCATATAGGCAGCCGAGCGATCAACCTTGGTCGGATCTTTACCGCTGAAAGCGCCGCCCCCGTGGCGTCCCATGCCGCCATAGGTGTCCACGATGATTTTGCGGCCGGTCAGCCCGGTATCGCCCATGGGTCCGCCAATTACAAAGCGTCCCGTGGGGTTGATGTGGTACTTGGAATCTTCGTCGAGCAACTCGGCTGGGATCGTAGCTTGAATTACGTGCTTAAGAATGTCGCTTCGCAGCTCATCGTTGGTTACGTTTTCAGCGTGCTGAGTGGAGATGACCACCGCATCAACGCGAATCGGCTTGTGGTTTGAGTCGTATTCGACTGTGACTTGAGACTTGCCGTCGGGACGCAGATAAGGGAGCTTGCCATGCTTGCGGACTTCGGAAAGGCGCTGCGTCAGCTTGTGGGCCCATGCAATGGGCGCCGGCATGAGCTCTTCGGTTTCATTGCACGCGAAACCGAACATCATTCCCTGATCGCCCGCTCCACCGGTGTCCACACCCATGGCAATGTCGCCGGACTGTTTGTTAATGCTGGAAATGACCGCGCAGGTATTGGAATCGAATCCGTAGAGAGCATTGTTGTATCCAATGGCGGAGATTGTGCCTCGGACCAGGCTTTGGAAATCCACGTAAGCCTTGGTCGTGATTTCGCCGGCGATTACCACTAGGCCGGTTGCCGTCAGAGTTTCGCACGCCACACGGCTATTTACGTCTTCAGACAGGCAAGCGTCGAGAATAGAGTCAGAAATCTGGTCTGCGATCTTGTCCGGATGCCCTTCCGTCACGGATTCAGAGGTAAAAAGATATCGGTTTTTTGTTCCCAATCCAGTTCTCCTTCGAGCAAATCTGGGCGTTATGATTCAGAGCACAACCTATCAATTAATCAACAGCTTGAGTCTATAGAAAGCTATCAGAGCAGATGTTTCAGCGCAACGAATTTGCCTCCAAATGTGGGGAATGCCAGCCAGGTGCGTCCCACGAGACGCGGGATGCATCGCATTCAGGTTGAATGGCAAAGAAGTTTTCCCACCGTTGCTGCTAAGTGCTGAAAAATCGTAGCTTTAGTGGTACTGGTTACCAACGTTGTTTGCTGATCATTTCAAGCGCCGCATATAATCGCAACACCGTGGCAGCAGAAATTTGTTTCAGTTATTGCCCGGTTAATTTCAGGAATTTCAGCAAGCTCGCAATACAAGACCACCATTGCAGTTTTCGATCCAAGGGGCGTATGTTTCATGACTGAAGCCACGGGCACGGCTCCGAGCAGGCAAAGTCTGGAACTTAACATCTTCCATGATGTAGCCAAAGCCCTCACCTCTTCGCTCGATCTCGACTCAATCCTGCAAACCATCATGGAGAAAATGGCGGAATACTTCCGCCCTGACAACTGGTCTCTGCTGATGGTGGATGAAGAAAAGCAGGACCTATACTTCGCCATCGCGGTGGGCAGCGCCTCCGAAGCCCTGAAGAATGTGCGCCTGAAGATAGGCGAAGGCATCGCCGGACACGTAGCGAAAACCGGGGAAAGACTTATCGTTACGGACCCGCAGACCGATCCGCGATTTGCGAAACGCATTGATGAGATCACCAAGTGGGAGACGGAGTCCATTGTTTGCGTGCCAGTGCATTCCAGACATCGCGTCCTGGGCGTGATTCAACTCGTCAACGTGGACATGGCGCACTTCGGCGACAAGGAATGGTTTTTTTTGCAGTCTCTGTGTGACTATGCCGCGATCGCGATCGAGAACGCGCGCGCGGTGGAGAAGATTCAGGAATTGACAATTACCGACGATTGCACGGGACTCTACAATGCCCGCCATCTTTATAAGACCCTGGAAACCGAGGTCTACCGCTCATCGCGGTTCGGCTACGAGTTCACCGTCTTATTCATTGACCTCGATCACTTCAAGCAGGTTAACGATACCAACGGACATCTTGTAGGAAGCAAACTGTTGGCAGAAATCGGATACCTCATCAAAGGCCAGCTCAGATTAATTGACTATGCGTTTCGCTACGGGGGCGACGAATTTGTGATTTTGCTGCCGCAGACTGGGAAAGACTCGGCCATCGTAGTGGCGCGACGCTTACAGGAGAGTTTGCGCGCCAGCATGTTTTGCAGAGAAGAGGGGCTGAATATCAACGTCCGCGCCTCGATGGGAGTGGCAACTTATCCGCATGACGCGAAGACGCCGCACGACATCATTCGGCAAGCGGATGAAATGATGTACCTGGTGAAGAACGGCAGCCGCGACAATATCGGGATTGCGCAACGCGGCATGATGAAATAGCGCGACGCGAATTGCATGCAGGGATCCTTCCTTGGAAAGCCTTCGCACGCGAAGGCTTTCACTGCGTCAGGATGACATTTTGTCGGGGGTAAAAGCGGTCATCCTGAGAAATCCGAATCTCCGCGCTTACGTGAATTGCCGACGAAGAACCTCTGCATTTGGTTAGACGCCTTTAGTCTGCTGGAACAACCGCGGAGTGCGCGACCTGCGGGCGTCTTCGTTTTACCTGGACCGGCGCGGGCTGTAGCCATTTCTCGATTTCTGGAATTACCGCGCGCGCGACCATTTCGCCTGCCCGAATTAACTCCCGGCTGTGTTCAAAGTCATCGTATTTGTATCCATTCACATCCGGTTCAATCACCAGGTCAGCGGCCTGTCTCCAGAGGCTGCAATTCATCTGCTGCGCAATGGCGAAGCATTGTCCAATCACGTCGAATAAGTGACGGGGACCCTCACCGTTCGTCCACGTTCCCTTTAAATGCACGGCGAGGACCCGCTTTGCCCCCATCTGCCGCAATGGGGTGGTGGGCACGGCGTGGGCGAGCATCCCGTCGACCAGCAGGCGGCCATCAATTTTCACGGGCAGGAACATGCCGGGATAAGCGCAACTGGCGCGGACGGGGTCTACCAAGGGTCCGGAGCGAAAAACCACGCCTTCCCCAGTAGAAAAATCCGTTGCCGCAATCGCCAATGGAATATTCAGCTCTTCGAAAGTTTTTACCTTCAGCACACTATTCAGAAATCCGATCATGCGCTGATTGCTGGCGAAGCCATAGCGAGAGAGAGTCCAGCGGGCGAAGTGCTTGAAGCGGACACGGGTGGCAACTTCCTCCAATTCGGCGCACGACACGCCACTGCAATAGGCGGCCCCGATAAGGGCTCCCACACTCGTGCCTGCAATAAATTGAATGGGGATATTTGCTTCTTCGAGGGCTTTCAGGACGCCTATGTGGGCGATGCCGCGGGCGAATCCGCCACCTAGCGCTAGTCCGATGCCAGAGTCGTCCGGCAACAACGCAAGGGGCGAACGGCCGGAAATCTCCCGTCCGAAGGCCTGCACCGAACGAACGATCTTGCCTAGACTCTTCACGGGGATCCTCTTCTTCAATCCCGCCCGGCTAACCCGGCTACTTCTACCTACAGCAAGTTAGATGCCACCTTGATCGCAGAAGTAATTTGCGCGTGCAGCGAGCGCCATTACGGCAGATTTCGGGCTGGTTACCTGGGCTCCCCGCAGTGACTAACACCCGTGATCCTGATAGCTTAGGGCCAATGGCTCGAGAGATCTCCGCTGGAGGGCTGGTGGTGCGCCCGCTCAAAGCTGGTTGGGAGATTGCCGTTATCGAGCCCGAGAGAGCGTCCGCGCCCGCCCCGACTGCCGCAAAAGCGAAGAAACCTTCACACAAAATGTTACTCGCGCTGCCGAAGGGTTTGATTGATCCGGGCGAAGCTCCTCAGCAGACCGCCATGCGGGAAGTGATGGAGGAAACCGGGCTGCGATGTATTCCGATCGCGAAGCTGGGGACTATAAAGTATGTTTACCTGCGCTCCTGGGGAGACGGGCAACGCGTCTTCAAGATTGTCACGTTCTATTTGTTTCGCTACGAGTCCGGCGAAATTGATGAGATTACAGACGAGATGCGAATTGAAGTGAAACGCGCTTTATGGATTCCACTCGAAGATGCCGCTGCTAGATTGGCGTATCGGGGTGAGAGAGATATGGTTCACGCAGCGCAGAAATTTTTAGAAGCGAATCCGGAGGCTTGTCGCGATGGCGCGAAAACCGCACATTGAAAAGCATTTTACCGCTGGAAACTTTGTTCGCGATGTTGTCATTGGAATGTCGGATGGGCTGACAGTTCCCTTCGCGCTTGCCGCTGGATTATCTGGCGCAGTGCAAAATTCGCGCTTGATCGTGGTGGGCGGCCTGGCGGAAGTTGCCGCCGGCTCGATTGCCATGGGGTTAGGCGGCTATCTCGCGGCCCGCGGCGACGCCGAGCATTACCAGCAGGAGCGCGAACGCGAGGAGCGCGAAGTAAAGGAAATTCCAGAAGAGGAGAAGGCCGAAGTCAGCAAAGTTTTTCACGCTTATGGCATGACGCCGGAGGAGAGTGGCCCGGTGGTGGAAGCGTTGAGCCGCAGGCCCGATGCCTGGGTAGATTTCATGATGCGCTTCGAACTCGGTCTCGAGCCGCCTGATCCAGCGCGCGCCGTCACCAGCGCCGCGACGATTGCGGGATCGTATGTCGCGGGCGGATTGATTCCACTGTCGCCCTATATCCTTCTCACCAGCGTAACTCGCGGCCTGGCTATTTCAGCGATAGTGACTCTGATCGCGCTGGGAATTTTCGGATACATAAAAGGGCGATTTACGGGAGACCGTCCATTGCGCAGCGCATTTCAAACTATGATTATCGGAGGCCTGGCCGCCGCAGCAGCTTTCCTGTTAGCCAAGTACATCGCGCCCGCGGCCTAGGAGTTCGCCTCATGAAGCACATTAGAACAGTAGCAATTCTGGGCGCGGGGACAATGGGCGCCCGTATTGCCGCGCATTTTGCCAATGCCGGAATACCGAGCTTTCTGCTGGATATTCCGAGCGCGAGAAGCGGCATCGCGCGCAGCCAGGTTGCTGCCGCAGGACTTGAGGCCGCGAAGAAATCAAAGCCCGCAGCTTTTTTTGATTCATCGGTTGCCCGCCTTATCACGATTGGAAATTTTGAAGACGACCTGAAACTGCTGACACAAGCGGACTGGATTATTGAGGCGATTGTAGAAAATCTTGAGATCAAAAGAGACCTGTTAAAAAAAGTCGAGGCCGTCCGCAAACCCGGCGCCATCGTCACCACCAATACCAGCGGTCTGCCGGTCAGTAAGATTGCGGAGGGCTTCTCCGAAGAGTTCCGGCGCCATTGGTTTGGCACACACTTTTTCAACCCGCCGCGATACATGCGGCTGCTGGAACTTATTCCCACTCCGGAGACTGATAGGGCTGCGATGGATGCGATCGCGCATTTCGGCGACGTGCATCTGGGCAAAGGAATTGTCTATGCCAAAGACACTCCCAATTTTATTGGCAATCGCATCGGCACGTTTTCCGTCCTCAATGTCATGCGAATGATGCAGGAGATGGACCTCACCATCGAAGAAGTGGACGCACTCACGGGGCAGCTGGTGGGATGGCCTAAGTCAGCTACCTTCCGCACCATTGACCTGGTTGGCCTCGACATTCTGGGGCATGTCGTCTCCAACATGACGAAGAATGTTACGGATGAGCGCAGCGATCTTAAACCACCGGAATTCTTCGCTCAGATGTTGCAACGCAAATGGCTGGGTGACAAAACCAGAGGCGGTTTTTACAAAAAAGTTTCTGCGGGCGAGGGCAAGGACGACGAACGACTGGCGATTGATTGGAAGACGCTGGAGTACCGTCCGCGTCAGAAGCCGAAGTTCGCCGAACTGGAAATGGCAAAAAATGTTGAAGAGCTGGGCTCGCGCTTGCGCATGCTGCTCGGACTGCCGGAATTGCCCGGCGCCGGAAAATCTTCAGCATCCTCTGTCAGCGCCGGAAAATTAGGTAAGGTTGGCACCTTCCTGTGGACGGCACTCTCAGAGCTATGGACGTATTGCGCTAATCGGATTCCGGAGATTTCTGCCTCCGTCGTCGAAGTTGATCGCGCGATGCGCATGGGATTTAACTGGGAGATGGGCCCCTTCGAACTATGGGACGCCGCGGGCGTGACCGCCACCGTCGCCCGGCTAAAAGCGGAAGGTCGCCCGATTGCCCCGAATGTCGAGAAATTGCTTCAGGCCGGACGAACATCGTGGTATCAGGACGACCCAAAGTCCCCACCGTCGCGTTCGTACTTTGATATCCAGAGCGCAGGTCCTAAGCCGGTGGCGGTGCCAGACGGAGTCTGGTCTGTGGGGGCCGCTAAAAAATCGAATGGAGTAGTCAAGAAAAACTCCGGAGCATCCCTGGTGGATTTGGGAGATGGAGTCGCCTGCATCGAATTTCACTCCAAGATGAACACAATTGGAACCGACATCGTGCAGCTTATTTCGCAGACCCTCAAATCTCCCGGTCCCGGCGATAATTTCGAAGCCTTCGTGATTACCAACGATGCGGCGAACTTTTCCGTAGGCGCGAACCTGATGTTGCTCTTGATGTCGATTCAGGACGAAGAGTGGGACGATGTTGACCTCGCAATCCGCGGCTTTCAGGGTATGACGCAAGCGGTCAAGTTTTCCTCTAAGCCGGTTGTGGTCGCGCCCTTTGGATTAACGCTCGGCGGGGGTACCGAACTCTCGCTTCATGCCGCCGCCTTGCAACCGCATGCTGAACTCTACATGGGACTGGTAGAAGTCGGAGTCGGGCTGCTCCCCGGCGCCGGTGGCTGCAAAGAGATGTTGCTTCGAGCTATAGATAGCGCTGCTTCCATTCGGCCCGGAGGCCGCGGAGAGTCAGTTGAATTGATGGAAGCAATGAAAAAGATTTTCGAAACCATCGCAACCGCCAAGGTGGCAACTTCGGCGCAGGAAGCTCGCGCGCTTGGATTTCTCAAGCCTGCGGACCGCATCACCATGAATCGGGAGCGGGTGTTATCTGACGCAAAGGAGCGTGCGCTGGAAATGTTGCGCGCAGAATACCTGCCGCCTCAGCCGCGCGAAGACATTGCGGCGCCAGGTGAAAACGTCTTGGCGATGTTGAAGATGGGAGTCCATCTCATGCGGCAAGGCGGCTACATCACGGAATACGAAGTGAAGTTAGGACACAAAGTCGCCGAAGTTCTGTGCGGTGGAAACATTACTCCCGGAACATTGATTGGCGAACAGTATGTTCTCGACCTCGAACGCGAAGCTTTCAAATCGTTGTGCGGTGAAGCTAAGACGAGAGAGAGAATTCAGTACACGCTGAAGACCGGAAAGACGCTGAGAAACTAGCCCGCGAATAGTTGACCCTACCTCAAAGACGCAGTCCCCAAGCCACAGCTCCAGCCGCTTTGCCAGTCCGAAAATTACCTCGGTAACTTGATGGTGCGCACGGCTGTACCTACGATGCTGCTATGAGTTACCAAGCATTGCTCTTCTGCCCGGACGAAAAAACTGCACGGGTTATCACTCAGGTCCTTGTCGACCTGGAGTTTACTGTAGATCCCTGCAACGACCCCTTCGCAGCAGTAAAAAAGCTGATGGCGCAGCATTTTGACGCAATCGTAGTAGATTGCGACAACGAGCAAAACGCGACGCTGCTTTTTAAAACTGCGCGCACTTCGGATTCGAACCAGAGTTCACTGGCGGTGGCGGTGGTCGAAGGTCAGGCGGGAGTAGCAAAGGCTTTTCGCATCGGTGCGAACCTGGTACTCACAAAGCCAATTAATGTTGAACAATCGAAAGGCACGCTGCGGGTGGCGCGTGGCTTACTGCGTAAAGCGGATGCGAATAAAACTGGTCAGCCTGCGGCTTCCGAAGCGCCCCGTTCGGTTACTCCAACAATCGCGCCCACGCCTGTGCAGGGTCCGCGAGTTGCGACAACTGCGGTTTCCGTTCCACTGATCGCTTCCCCGAAACCGGCATTTGCGGCGGCGGTTGCACTGGCTGAAACAAAATCGGCGGCGTCAGCGGCCGTTCAATCGAATTCTGTAAAAAAAGAAGACCTGCCAGCGGAAGTTGATGTCCATAGTCGCGGTGAGGCGGGAATCATAGAGAACAGCTCGGCGAACGACGGGGATGATATCGAGGTTCAAGCTCCAGACGCCGCCAAAGAATATCCCTGGCAGCCAGTTTCGAAATCAGCCGCTGGCCCGATGGCTGTAGCATTACAACGCGCAGCCGAAGCGGCCGAAAAATCGGATTCCTCGAACAGTTCAGCGACTGCACCCAGCAGAAGTCCGGTTTTGCGAAGCAGTGTCCAATCTGGAGGCGCCGCCAGCGCGACAGCTCCCGCAAAAGAGATCAGGCGGGTTGAAACCGGCTCCGGCTCGGCACCAGACTTTTCGGCATCGCCGTCAATTCATAGTCAGACGGAATCCAAAGCCTCATCGTTGTCCCCATCGCTGTCGCTGATCGCTCCGCCCACGAGGGAGAAAGAGATGGATTCACCGACAATTTTTTCGCAGACATCCGAAACAGAGGGTGGCAGCAAAACCCGCGTAATACTCATTGCGGTATTGCTTCTACTGGCGGGCGCGGGTTATTTCGGATGGGCCAAGTTTCATTCAGACAAGTCTGGTACCGTTGCACCGTCGCCAGTGTCTTCAAGTCAACCTGCAATTTCGGTGAGCGCGACAAACGTCTCCACCAGTATCGAGGACAGCAAGCCAACCCCGGCTACCGCCGGCACGACAGCTCAACTCAAGTCGTCAACCGAGCCTCAGGCTACAGCGGAGAGCGATAGTGATACCGCAGAAGCTCCGACGGCTGACCGCATCATCATTGCTCCAGCGCCCGTAAGAACTAAACAACCGCTGGTAGTAAAGAATTCAAGCGCAGCCGAAACATCAGTTCAGCCCGTCGCACCCGCGGACCTTCTGGTGCAATCCAGCGAAAAAGCTCTGGCTGGCATCATGAACGCGACAGCCGTGAATTATCCGAGAGCATCTCAACCGGACACTTTCAAGATATCCCAGGGTGTCTCGCAAGGATTGCTTCTGAAGCGGGTTCAGCCTACCTATCCGCAGCAAGCAATTCATATGCGCGTGCAGGGCGCCGTGCAATTACAAGCCAGCATCGGGAAGACCGGCGACATCGCTAGTGTTAAGCCGATCAGTGGGGACCCACTGCTCACCCGGGCGGCCATGGATGCAGTAAGGCAGTGGAAGTACAAGCCGTACTACTTGAACGGCGAGCCGGTCTCGATCCAGACTCAAATTACGGTGAATTTCAAACTGCCGTAAAAGACAAAGTACCTAAGTAGCGGTGGCGCGGAAGATGATTCCGCGCCGTTTTTTTTTGGCTCGCTCATCTTCAATTGTGTGTCCGCCGAAGCCCGCCTCCGTT
>JBDUDA010000270.1:0-3841 GCA_040003205.1 Acidobacteriaceae bacterium
TTCGGAGCTGAACTCTTCCGGTGTCATGTCGTAGCCCGCGCGCCACAAGGCTCCGGTATCTTTGAAGCCGATTTCGCGGGCGCCCTGGTTCGATAGCTCCACAAAGCGCGCGTACCGTTCGCGCATGGGCGGAGCGATCGCGTGCCATCCGAGCCACACATCGCGCAATTCTTTGGGATCCCGGCTGCTTCCCATGATTCGCTCAATGGCAGTGATGTCGAGACAATCGTCGGGCTTGCGGCAGTATTTGCCTTTGCCGTAATCAGCGTCGAGTGAGGTCGCAACCTGAGTCATCTCGCGGAGCAATTTCGGATCATGAGGGGCCGGAGCCGTGAGAGATAAGCGAAGCAGTTTGAATTTCCGCGTTAACTCGGGCGAGAGCGCGAGGCCATCAAAGCGCTTGGCCTGATCAATGAGCTCTGTCGTAACGGCGGTGAACTCTTCCTGAGCACTCGCAGACAAAGCTTCGGTGTCATCCGTGATGAAATTCTCCTGCACCCACCCTGCTTGATTCACTTTGACGGAGAGTTCTCCCAGGCGGGCCTCTGCCTGCGCCATAAACTTTTCCGCGTCCGCCGCAGTGGGCTTGGGCGCAGATTGCGCCTGAACCATCAGTGAAATAAATATGCACGGGAGAATTAGCAGTCTCATGGTTTTGCTCCTTGAAGCCGATCAGCTGGACAACCCGAGCGCAGAGGTTATCACCGTCGGAAACGTTGGCGCCAGAAGGTTAGACGAAGTTTGTTCGGGAAGGTTGGCGTTAGGAAAGCGTATTGCTTCTTTTTCGAAGGTAGTCGGAGGGACTTTCAGCGTAGTACAGGTTCTCGACCGCACTCTGCACCTTGGCTGAAAGCATGTCCAAATCTTCCATGCGAAGGCCCTGGGTAGAGATGGGCGCACCTACACGCATTTCCAGCGGCTGCGACTTAACATGGAAAGTATTCATCGGCAGCAACTCGTAGGTACCAACCAGCGCCACGGGCACAACATCCACTTGCGATCGTATCGCCAGAAAAAATGCCCCCGGCAGAAATGGTTTGATTTCACCGTCGGGCGTGCGGCCTCCCTCGGGGAAAATCACCAGTGGCATGCCTTTTTTCAAACTTTTCAAAGCCGAACGAATGCTTCCAATCGACCCTCCAGCATTCTGCTGATTAATGCATACCTGACCGGATCGTCGGAGATGCCAACCTACAATTGGATAAGCCAGCAATTCTTTCTTGAAAAGAATTCGGAACTGAAATGGCAAGTAGACATAGAGAACCGGAATATCCATCGCCGACGCGTGATTTACCGCAAAAACATGGGGCTTGGATGCGTCAATCTTATCGAGACCGGTTACTTTCACGGGCGATGCGATTGTCTTCATGATTAATTGCGACCAGAAGCGCGCAAATCCATGAAGGACGGTTTCTTTTTCGCCGAGCAGCGACACTGGGATGGAAATAATCCCTAGGACCACCGTGTACATATAAATCAGCGGATTAAAAATGAAATATGCGCGCAGACGGCTCAATAAACCGTGGCGCAGCCCGGTTTCCGCAGCCGCAGAGCGTCGCGGACGCATCTCGGCCTCAACCACCGAGTGGTCTTTGACTTCCGCCGAAGGTGTGTTCAAAGGCATCTGGTAATTTGCGCGCCGAATAAATTGGATGCTCCGAGGCCCCTCAAATCTTCAAACCCAGTACGCGCATCGCTTCTCCCACCACGTAGATGGATCCCGTAATTACCGTAACTGAGTTCGTGCGCGAGCCTTTTCCTGCGAGCTTGATGGCAGCAGACACGTTTCCAGCCTGCTCAATATTCACGGCGACGCGTCCGGCCGCCACCCGAATCTCCTCTGGAGTTGCGGCCCGGGGATTATCCACGTGAGTTGCGATCACCCGATCAGCGAGGGGGAAAAGTATCTCGGCCATCTCGCCGATCGCTTTGTCGCGCATCGCTCCGAAGATAAAGGTTAGCGGACGTTCTTCTTGGTTATAGCAAGCCGAAAGCGTGGATCGCAGCGTCCACGCACCCGCCGGATTGTGTGCGACATCGAGAATGCACTCCTGCGGTGTACCATCTTCCAGCACGGGGCCGTGAAATATCTGAAATCGCCCGGACCATCGCGTCTGCCTGATTCCTCGCTCGATGGATTCCGCAGTGACGGGGAATCCCTGGGCGGCCAACTGTTCCGCCGTCGCGATCGCTAGCGCAACGTTGCGCAGTTGGTGTCGTCCAACTAGCGGCGTCTCAATGACGATTTCTTTTCCCATCACCTGCAGGGGATACCGGGAAATCATACGGTCGCCAACCAGATCTCTCTGCACGTATTCGGGACTGCCGGGGCTGACTGGCGGCACGTAGGGGACGGCGTTTACGCCCCTCGCTCCAGCATCCAGAATCGCATTTCCGATTACGTCGTTCGCCTGCGGCTGTTGCGGCAAAGTAACGACCACGCCCGCTCGTCGAATGATGCCGGCTTTTTCGCGCGCAATCTCAGTAATCGTGTCGCCAAGAAATCTCTGGTGATCCAGCGCGATGTCGGTAATGACGCTGACCAATGGCTCGACCACATTGGTCGCGTCCAGACGGCCGCCCATGCCGACTTCTAGCGCTGCTATATCCACTTTCTGTTGCGCGAAGTACAGGAACGCGATCGCCGTCAGCATCTCAAAAAAACTCGGATGCCACGGCAATTTGCCTCGTTCGACCAACCCGCTCGCCACCTGCTCGACCGAGTGGTGGAGCGAAGCGAAGTCCGCATCGCCGATCTCGCCACGGCTTCTTTCTTTATTGTCGCTAATGCGAATTCGCTCATTGATCCGGACTAAATGTGGCGAAGTGTAGAGTCCGGTGCGCAAACCCGACGCTTCCAGGATCGCCGCCAGAGTGGCCGCTGTAGACCCTTTCCCATTCGTCCCGGCAATCAGGACGGAAGGAAACTGCTTCTCCGGATGGTCCAGGGCCTCAAGCAGTACACGCATATGCGCGAGATCGAACTTCTGCGAGGGCGTCTGCGCAAGCTCGTATCCGAGTGCGTACATGCTGGTCACAGCTTCGTCGTAGGAGGCGCTAACCATGGCGTCTCTTAATTATCAGGCCTCATGGCCTCTTTTGGAATGTTTCAGCTTTTCGTCATCTCGAGCGCAGCCGATACAAGTCAAAAGCAGGTTCCTCGACTCTGCTCGGTATGACAAGCTATGAAACCATTTTTAGAAAGTGTCATCCCGAGCGCAGTCGAGGGACCCGATTGTCACCGTGCTGCGAAGGGCTCGCACCCGCACGAGTCAAAAGCAGCTTCCTCGACTCTGCTCGGGATGACAGCTTATGAACAATTTTGAGAGTTGTCATCCCGAGCGCAGTCGAGGGGCCTGCTTTCTCCCGGTGTGGGCTGCGGACGCACCCACAGCATGCAAATTGTTTTTAATTAAATGGAAGGGACAAATATCTGCTCAGGCGGCCACAGCCATGAAGTCCAGAGCGCGGGAAATATAGTTTTTCATCTCTTTACGATGCACAACGGCGTCCAGCATTCCATGCTCCAGCAAGAATTCGCTGCGCTGAAATCCCTGCGGAAGTTTCTGCCGAATGGTCTGCTCGATAACTCGAGGACCCGCAAATCCAATCAGCGCGCCGGGCTCCGCAATATTCAAATCTCCCAGCATCGCGAACGATGCGGTCACTCCCCCCGTTGTGGGATCGGTAAGCAAAGAAATGTAGGGGACCTTAGCTTCGTCCAGTCGCGCCAGCGCTGCGGAAATTTTTGCCAGTTGCATCAGGCTGATCACGCCTTCCATCATGCGCGCCCCGCCCGAAGCGGAAATAATAATGACTGGAGCCCGAGCTTTTGTGCCCG
>JBDUDA010000059.1:0-12968 GCA_040003205.1 Acidobacteriaceae bacterium
TTCACGGCGAGCAGTCTGGAACTCAGCTCCGGTGGAATGTCGCTTAAAAGCAGAGAAGAAATCGCCTCCAATCAAGCCGTGGAAGTTTCTTTTGCCTTGATGACCCTGCCGAGAATTTCCCTTAAGGGTAATGTCAGCTGGCGAAATCGCGCCGATAACACCTTTGGCGTGCGTTTCGACGTGCAAGATCCGCGCCGCCTGAAAATCAAGGCCTGGATCGACTCTTACTTCGAGAACTAATCCCACCCATCCTTTGTTTTCAATGTCATGCGAAGCCTGCATTGCCCCAGCCAGCAAACCTGGTTTATCTTAACTAGTTAACAGTTTGCTGGCCAACACACTGTTTTCTATCCCGCAATGCAGGAGGGCGCAATGAACTGGGATCGGATCGAAGGAAGATGGAAACAGTTTAAGGGCGCATTGAAATCGCGCTGGCGCAAATTGACCGACGATGATTTGAATGTGATTTCAGGCAAAAAGGCGTCATTGATCGGACGAATTCAAGAGCGATATGGGATCGCTAAAGATGAGGCCCAAAGCCAGGTCCAACGCTGGCACACCTCGCTCGATAGCGAAGCGCAGCAGCAAGAAGACAAAGCAGCAAACGCGCCTTCCCCTCGTAAAGCAAGCTGACGCGAAGCAGATATGCCGCAAACCTGTCCTCGAAGTGGAGGGACCGCTTTACCATCAAACCCACCAAAGCCGCAGCAGATCTCTCGACTGCGCAAAGCGAAAATCGCTTTGCTACGCTCGAGATGACAGAACGAGGTGCTGGCTCGGCCCTTCCAATTACCATCATGAAGTTGTCATCACGACTGAAGTGGAGTGACCTGCTTCGGTCTGCATCGTCCGGAGCAGCAGGTCTCTCTTTACACTTCTTCACGTTATCCCCGTCCTCTCCCCTGTAATCTTTCATTGACCACCCGGATGCGTTTCTTAAGTCTTTGCACCTTCAGGCTTTCCCGTATGCGCCCTAAAGATGCGAAAATGGAGTCATCGCCTTTAACCGGTCACACCGTCCAGCAACTAAAGCCAGGTCTGTTGTGTCTAATGAGTTAAAGCCAACGGCTTAATGTCACTTACGCAAATCCCGCCACTGACTCCGACGCCTCAGGCGCCGCCTGAGCCTGAGCAGCTTGATCTGTACGAGGTACAGCACTGGGAGTCGGCGTATCGCGAACTACACGCCGTCCCCGCATTGCTCATACAGTTACAGGATGATCTGGCGCGCTCGCGCAAGCGCGAGGCATTCTGGATTTCGGTTGTCATCCACTTAATTCTTCTTATCATCATCGTCAATCTTGAGCGCCTTGAAAAATATCTGCCCAAACGTGCCGTGGTGGTTGCGACTCCCAGCGACGTGCTGAAGCAGAAGGACATGACTTATCTCGAGCTGCCACCGGACGCGCAGAAAATTACCAAGCGTAAAGAGACCAACGTTATCTCCGATAAAGACCGCATCGCCACCTCGCGCACTCCGCAATTGGATCGCAAGGAACTGAAGAAGATACTGGACAGTTCGCGGCCCGGGCGTCGGGGGCCGAGCGCGCCCGCCGCTCAGCCGGCCCCTGCGCCGCAACCGCAAAATGCTCCGGCCCCGCAGGAGAAACAAGCGGACGCACAGCCTCCAACTCCTCCCCGTGACAATCAGACTGCAAAGCTGGAGACTCCGCCCGTGTCGCCGCCGAAGACTTTTGGTAGCGGGACCATGTCGGCTGGCAGCGCAATTGAACAAGCCACCGAAGCAGCCGCGGCCCACCGCGGCGGATACGCAGGCGACAACGGCGAGTTCGGACTCGGCCAGGGACGCAAGGCCACCAAAGCCGTCGGCCAACTCGACGTCCTCAGCGACACCATGGGCGTGGACTTTGGCCCCTATCTCCAGCGCGTGCTGCATGACGTCAAAGAGAACTGGTATCGAATTATTCCGGAGTCTGCGCGCGCGCCGCTCATGAAAAAGGGCAAAGTCTCAATTGAATTTGCCATCACCAAAGACGGACGGGTCGCCGGCCTGCAATACGTGAGCAGTTCCGGAGATGTCGCGCTAGACCGCGCAGCCTACGGTGGAATCACCGCTTCCAACCCGTTCCCGCCACTACCCGCAAAATTCACCGGCCAGTACTTGGCCTTGCGTTTCCACTTCTTCTACAACCCCGATAACGCTGACCTGCAATAAGCGTTCGTCTTAGCCCTCGTCCGCGACACCTGCCGTGGCCGATTAAAAGCAGGTCCCTCCACTTCGGTCGGACTGACGGAACTATCAGAGACTCCTTCCCAACGCGCCGTCGCTGGTGACTGCCAGCTACAATATCCCCGTGCCGAAGAACCTGCCGATCCTGAAACTCGAGTCCATCGGATTGCTGGTAATAGCGGTTTGCGCCCTGATTTTCATTCTCATCCGCTACTGGCCGCACCTCGCCTGGAGCGCCCGCTGATAGCGCCGGACCCTCTCCTCGTAGTCATTCTGGGGCCGACAGCAAGCGGCAAGACTACCCTGTCACTGACGCTGGCAGAGAAGTATCAGGGAGAAATCGTCAACTGCGATTCAGTCGCGATGTATCGCGAGTTCGAAATCGGCACCGCCAAACCGACCGCTGCCGAACGCTTGCGTGCCCCCCACCATCTGCTGGACGTTGTGCCCCCCAACGCCTACATCACCGCCGGAGAATATGCACGCATAGCGCGCGTGACCTTGCAGGAAATCAAGACTCGCGGAAATCTGCCAATCGTGGTGGGCGGAACAGGCCTTTATCTTCGTGCGCTGCTCGACGGATTGTTTCCCGGTCCCCAGCGTTCGGAGAAACTTCGCGAAAGACTACGGTCGCGTGCGAACTCAAAAGCACCGGGCCACTTGCACGGCATACTGCAACGCCTCGACCCCGCAGCGGCAGCGCAGATTCATTGCAATGACACGCCTAAGCTGATTCGCGCCATCGAGGTTTGCCTGGCAACCCGCAATCAGATGACGGAAATGTGGAAACAAGGCAGCCATCCGCTGACTGGATTTCGCATTCTGCGAATGGGTCTGAATCCTGAGCGGGGCTTGCTTTACGAACGCATCAACCTGCGCGCTAAGAGAATGTTTGACTTGGGCCTTATCGAAGAAACGCGGGCCTTGTTGCAAAAATATGGCGACGACGCCGGACCGATGAAGTCATTAGGCTACCGGCAGGCGGTACAGTTCATCCGCGGAGAAATTGATCTTCCTGATGCGATCCAATCTGCCCAACAAGCCCACCGCAACTATGCCAAACGCCAGATGACCTGGTTTCGCCGCGAGCCGGATGTGAAGTGGATGACCGCGTTTGGAGATGAATCGGAGTTACAGAGAAAAGCGATCGATCTGGTGGCAGCATCGCTGATGAATTAACCACGCAATATCTTCGCCATGTAAGGGGATGGAGACACAAGCGTGGCTCTCCGGAATTTTTCTGTGGAATCCATCTCCTTCGCACTCTGCTATCTTCTCCGCATGCGGAGACTCTTCCTCACCCTCGTACTCCTGACTCTTTCCCCGATTGCCTTCGCCAAGGATCAACCGCCGTCTATCCACCTCGATCGCGCGGGAGAAAAGTGGGCGCGCAAAACTTTACGCCACCTCACTCCTGAAGAAAAAGTCGGACAGCTCTTCATGATCTGGGTGCGCGCCGAATTCCTGAACAGTGCCAGCCCCGAATATTTGCAACTGCGCGACAACATGCAGAAATATCACGTTGGATCCTTCGCGATGACCGTGCGTTGGGACCCGCCGTTCCTATATCGAAATCAGCCTTACGAAGCCGCTGTTTTGCTGAATCGTCTGCAACAGGATTCCAAACTGCCTCTTCTCATCGCCGCCGATTTCGAGCGGGGACTTTCCATGCGTCTCTACGGCGCCACAACTTTTCCTCACGCCATGGCATTCGGAGCAACCGGCAAGCCGGAATATGCCGAAGCCTTTGGACGAATCTCGGCGCAAGAGTCCCGCGCCATAGGAGTTCATTGGAATTTTTTCCCCGACGCGGACGTGAACTCTAACCCTGCGAATCCCATCATCAATACGCGGTCATTCGGAGAAGATCCGCAGCAGGTGGGGGATTTCGTCACCGCCTACATTCGCGGGGCTCGCGCCAATGGCATGATGACGACCGCCAAACATTTTCCCGGCCACGGCGACACCGCCACCGATTCGCATCTCAGCCTGTCGCGAGTCACGGGCGATGCTGCCAGGCTGGAGGCGGTCGAGCTTCCACCCTTTCGCAAAGCGATCGAAGCGGGAGTTGACGCCGTCATGGTGGCGCATGTTTCGGTCCCCTCGCTCGAGCCTGATCCTAACCGGGTTGCCACAACTTCCGCCGCAGTGGTGACCGGCCTACTTCGCAACCAACTCGGATTCAAAGGCATAATCGTGAGCGATGCCCTCGACATGGCCGCGCTTACACGTCTTTACGCAAACGACATCGGACGCGCCGCCGTCGAGGCATTCAAGGCTGGAAACGATTTACTGCTTATTCCTGCGGACTTGAACGCTTCCTACAATTCCATGCTGGCGGCCATTCGCAGCGGAGAAATTTCGCAGGACAGGCTCGATGCCTCGGTCCTGAAAATTCTGAATGCCAAAGCTGCCCTCAAACTCCAGAAGTCGCGAACGGTCGACTTGAACGCTCTACCCACTCTGATCGGCAAGCCTGAAAATCTTTCCCTGGGACAGCAGATATCCGACGATGCCATCACTCTCGTCCGCGACTATGGCAAGTTTTTGCCGCTGAAAAAGCAGGGAACTATTCAGTCCGGTCTTCCGTACACCACATTAGAAGAGACGCACAACGGACTGGTGACCGTTATCTTTTCAGAGGACGTTCGCACCGATGTGGGACGAGTGTTCGAACGCCAGATTCGTGATCGCGTACACGACGCGCACGTCATTTATGTCGATCCTCGAATTGCCGGCGCCATGGCGGACGAAGTTTTGAAATCCGTAGACCAGGCGAAGGCAGTCGTGGCCGCCGTATACGTGGTCCCGACCGCAGGCAAAGCGCTGAAGTCCGGTAGCGGACTTAAAAATTCGGTCGCGCTGTCTGACGCGAACGGAATACTTTTGCAGCAGATACTCGACCGCGCCGCTGAAAGGACTGTCGTACTCGCCATGGGAAATCCATATCTGGCGCAGGATTTTCCTGCCGTCCAAAATTATATTTGCGCGTTCTCGAACGCGGGCATTTCGGAGATCAGCGTCGTAAAGGCTTTGTTCGGGGAAATCCCCTTTCATGGCCGCTTGCCCGTGAGCATCCCCAACATTGCAGTTCGGGGCGCCGGCAAAGACCAACCGGACCACGTTGCATCAGGAGATCATCCATATGTTCAGCCTATACAAAATCCCTAAGAAATCACCACTCGCTTTCTGCGCGCGCCCATCTGCGATGGCAGCGATGTTTGTGTTATTTCTCGCCACGTCAGCTTGTAGCATCAACGTGAAGAAAAACGGCGAGGGCGAAGAGAAGAAAGTTGACATCGAGACCCCTGTCGGCGGAATTCATGTTGGTAAAGATGTCGACGCCCGCGACACCGGGCTGCCGGTTTATCCGGGAGCGCGCCTGAAGGAAAAGAAGGAGGGCGGCGACCATGACCGTGCCGATGTGAATATTTCAACGGGCATGTTTGGCGTGAAAATTGTCGCCATTGAGTTCCATTCTGATGACCCTCCCGCGAAGCTCGTCTCTTATTATCAGGACCAATTGAAAAAATTTGGTAACGTCGTCGAATGTCACTCCGACAAAAAAGATGATGACGACGAAGACGACGTAGGCGACGTTCATATCAATGCCAATAAAGATTCTCACCACTCAAAAGAAGTGAAATGCGAAGGCAAGAATCAGGGGAGCAGCATCGAACTGAAGGTGGGCACGGAAGATAACCAGCACCTGGTTTCAATAAAGCCTAATGGACAGGGTTCTGATTTCGGGTTGGTATTCATTCGTCTGCGCGGTGAGGAAGGATCTATTTAACGTCTTGCTCGTCCTCCTCTCGCGCTTGCGCCCAAAGATCGTCCTGCTGTAACGTCGAACTAAGTGGAGCATGTTTGTCATCAGTGTGGCGCAAGCGTAGAAGATGGACGCCCGTTCTGTAGTCAATGCAATGGGCCGCAAATTCGTGTTGCAATAGCCGAAGCCGAGCCGGTCAGTGTAGCGGGCGACGATCATGATGAGGCTTCGGGTGAGTTCTCCCAAGCCTCTGTTCCAGCCACTTATCCAGATACTCATTTCCGAGCCGCTTACAAAACTTCTTTTCAGAAAGCTGGATCGATAGACTTGCCCCGCGCTTGGAGCGCGGCAGCTGTCGCGGTATTGCTTGCCGCCGGACTCACCATAATTCCCTTTGGCGCTCCGGTTGGACTGGGCATCCTGGTCGGTGGATTTCTGTCAGTGTTATTTTATCGCCGCAAAAATCCTTCGCCGAATTTGAGTTTGGGAACTGGATTCAAGCTGGGTGCGTTCAGCGGAATTCTGGGGTACGCCTTTTCCGTAGCCTTCCTCGGCTTGGGAACCTCTACTTTCCATGCCGGCGGCGACTTCCATAAAAAACTGCTGGACGTGCTACAGCAGCACTCGCCGGCGGGCGCCGATGCGCAACTACAACAGGTCATGGATTTCTATAAGACTTCCCAAGGCTTCACGGTAATGCTGGTAATTGGACTGGTAATGGCTCTAGCCGCCTTCCTGGTCTTATCTGGACTAGGCGGCCTGATCGGAGCAGCCGTGCTGAAACGCAAAGACAGTCTGTAACGGCAAGATCCCTTGCGCGACAAATAATATTGATATGTCGCGCGACGGCGCACCAGCTTGACCAGCAGGTTCCTCGACTTCGCTCGGAATGACAACTTTTTGTTTCCTTCTTGGTTGAAAATTATTGTCATCCCGAGCGCAGTCGAGGGACCTGCTTCTTCTCGACGAGGCAACCGAAACATTTCCTATCATTTAAGCCGCGCCTTGCTCCGCACCGCGTCGTCCAAGTATGATGCAGCGATTCATGAATCCACGCCCTAATGCTGGCCAAGTCGCCCTGCGCGAAAAAGCGCAACTCATGTCCGCCTCGGAAATTGAGCGGACATTGGTACGTCTTGCGCACGAAATTATAGAAAAGAACAACGGGTCCGCCGACCTTGGGCTCGTCGGCATCCGGCGGCGTGGCGTCCCGATCGCGCAGCGTCTGGCGGAAATTATCCAGCGCATAGAAAAAGCTCCGCTGCCAGTGGGCACTCTCGACATCACGCTCTATCGCGACGACCTCTCGACCGTGGGAGCGAAGCCAGTCGTTCAAAAAGCCGATATCGGATTCTCCATCACCGGCAAAAACATCGTGCTGGTTGACGACGTCCTCTACACGGGACGCACCATTCGTGCCGCCCTCGACGCCCTGTTCGATCAAGGCCGGCCACTCAAAGTTCAACTCTGCGTCCTAATTGATCGCGGACATCGCGAGTTGCCGCTGGAAGCCACATTCGTAGGCCGCAAGGTGCAAACCACGCAGCGAGAAATTATTGAAGTCAAATTGCGCGAGGTGGACAACCTGGATAAAGTGCTGCTCGTGGAAAAGGAATCTTGATCGCGCCCGCCTCGCCTTTTCTTGTGATTTGGAACGTTGAATGCCGGTAACGCCAGCGAATCAGACAAAAATCAAAGCCGCTCACGGCTCCCTGCTGGATATTGAGCACATGAGCGCGGCCGAGATCACGCGACTGCTCAATCTCGCGCGGCGGATGAACCCGCAGAAAGCGCGGCCCCTGCTGCGTGGCAAGCGGGTGGTACTTTTGTTTTACGAGGCCTCCACCCGCACCCGCTGCTCATTTGAAATCGCAGCCAAATCCATGGAGGCGATCACAACCCTGGTAAGTTCCAGCGGATCGAGCATCGAAAAAGGCGAATCGCTACTCGATACTGCCTACACTCTTCGTGCCGTTGGCGCCGATGTAATTGTGCTCCGCCATCCTCACGCGGGCGCGCCGCTGCTGATGGCGAAGCATCTCGATATCCCCGTGATTAATGCAGGGGATGGAATGCACGAGCATCCCTCGCAGGCACTGCTCGATGCTTTAACTCTTCTTCGTCACGGTAAAAAGCTGACGGGGCTTCGCTTCGCAATTATCGGAGACATTTATCACAGCCGTGTTGCCCGCTCGCTTATCCATCTGTTAGGAAAATTCGGCGCGCGCATCAATTTATGTGGTCCGCGTGAGCTGGCGCCGGATGTCGCTCGTACATTGGCGAGAGGCGTGGAGATCGTGAGCTCGCTCGAAGATGCGATTCGCGGCGTGGACGCAGTCATGCTGCTGCGGGTGCAGAAAGAACGCCTGGCGGGCATGAAGATCAGCCTGCTTAACTACGTGGCGAAGTATCAGATGACGGCGGCGCGCCTGAAACTCGCCAAGCCCGATGCGTTGCTGATGCATCCCGGGCCGATTATTCGCGGACTTGAACTTACATCTGAAGTTGCGGACGGTGCGCAATCCGTCATTGTGGATGAAGTCCGCAATGGAGTGGCGATGCGTATGGCGATTTTGGCGAACGCATTAGGAAAAGCGAGATAGTCAGAACTAGAAAATGGCACAGAACAAATCCAAATCGCTGCTGATTAAGAATGGACGCCTCATTGACCCCGCGGCGGGCATCGATGCCCCGATGGATGTGCTCTTGCGGGATGGTCGAGTGGTCGAAGTCGCGCCCACTGGAAAGATTCACGGCGGCTCGGATGAGACATTCGACGCCAAGGGATCAATTGTTGCTCCGGGTTTTATTGATTTGCACGTCCATTTGCGCGAGCCCGGACAGAGTTACAAAGAAACCATCGCCACCGGCACTGCCGCAGCGGCAGCGGGGGGATTCACTTCCGTCTGCTGCATGCCCAACACCGCGCCAGTGGCTGATTCTCCCGAGTGGGTGACCTGGATGCAACAACCCGAGCGTGGGGCCGTGGTCAACGTTTTCCCCATCGCTGCCGCGACCCAGGCCAGCAAAGGCGCTGTACTCACTGACTTTCGCGCGCTGCAACGAGCTGGGGCAGTCGCTATCACCGACGACGGCAGACCCATTCTTAGCGATGCCATCATGCGCGAGACCCTGCGAGTTGCGGCCGAAATCGGATTGCCCGTCATTCAGCATGCGGAAGACACGCGCATGACGGAGCATTGCTCGATGAACGAAGGCGCTACTTCTTTCCGTCTGGGATTGCGAGGAATGAAAGCTGCCGCGGAAGCTTCCATCGTGGAGCGCGATATACAGCTCGCGCAGCAATTCACCGGATCACGTCTGCATGTCGCGCATCTCTCCACTGCCGACGCTCTGAAGGCGGTGCGGCGCGCCAAGCGCGATAAGGTGCGCGCAACCTGCGAAGTCACTCCCCATCACTTTGCGCTCACCGATGAGGCCGTGGGCGAGTACGACACGAACTTCAAAATGAATCCCCCGCTGCGTTCTGCCGAAGATCGCGAGGCGCTGATGATCGCCCTCGCCGACGGCACAGTGGATGCCATCGCAACTGACCACGCTCCTCACGCTGTCCACGAGAAGACGGTGGAATTCGAGCGCGCCGCCTTCGGTATCAATGGCCTTGAAACCGCAGTCGGACTTGCGCTGACTGAACTTCTGAGCAAACGGAAAATTCCTCTGCCGCGAATTGTGGAACTGTTCACGGCAGGTCCGGCGCGGGTAATAGACCTCACGAGTCGCGGTACGTTGGTGGCCGGAAGTCATGCGGACGTGACTATTTTCGATCCGAAGAAGGTGTGGACGTTTGTGGGGGCTAAGTCGCGCTCTCTTTCGCGGAATACCCCATTTGATGGATGGCAGTTCACGGGGAAGGTGCTCGCGACGATTGTCGCTGGACGCATCGTTTATCGGGCAGGATAAAAAGTTCGCATCCAACGCGACGTGCTTCCTAAGGCAAGACCCGAGGACCTGTCATGTTGAGCGGACCGCAATCGCCGCAGGCGATGGCGGGAGTCGAAACATCCCTATCGCCTTTGAGCTTCGTCCAGCGATGGGCATTTTCCCGGGTTACACTATTTTCGCTTGCGTTTTGCCGGACGCGCGACCGGCATCTCGTAAACCGCGAATTGCAATTTTTTTTCTACCGGATCAATCCGGTCCAGAAGCACGCGTATTTTTTGTCCCATGCTGTAAATCTTGCGGCCATGCTGTCCGATGATTTCTCTGGTGGTTTCGTGATAGAGATAGCGGTCGTCAGTGAGGCTGGCGAGCGGGACTAAGCCCTCAATGAAAAGGTCCAGTAGTTCCACGAAAAACCCGAATTTGGTTACGCTGATGATGAGCGCATCAAAGTCTTCGCCCACGCGGTCCTGCATGAACTTTACTTTTTTCCATTCCATCAGCTCGCGTTCGGCCTCATCTGCGCGCCGTTCGGATTGGCTCGATTCTTCCGCAATCTCTTGAAGCTCATCCACTGAAATTGGACCTCCCAGAGGCTCGAGGGACTCCCGGTGCGCCTTATGGTCGCGGCGTTTGGACCATGGAGAAGGCGCCGAATGGTCGCGATCGTGCTGATTCTTCGCCGGGAGAGAAGATACGTTCGGAAAAACTCCCAGCGCGACGTAGCCTTCGCGCTTTTCGGGCGACTCCTGCAAAACCCGTTTCAAGATGCGGTGAACAATCAGATCCGGATAACGCCGGATGGGCGAGGTGAAATGCGTATAGCTGGGAGTGGCGAGTGCGAAGTGTCCTTCGTTTTCTTCCGAATACCGAGCCTGCTTCAGCGAACGCAACATTAAATAGGAAAGAATTCTCTCTTCCGGTTTGCCCGCGATCTTGTTTGCGAGCTTCTGGTACATGCGGGGCGTGACATGAACTTCTTTCGGAATTTCCAAATCTTTGGTGCGCTTGCCCGTGCCGCGAACTTCCCTCCGGTCGCTTTTGAATTGCACACGCTGAATTGGCAACGGGCCTACTCCAAGGGAGTATCCGAAAGTCGCCGCCAGAACTTCAAAATCGTACACGCGCTTGGCCTCGGGCTTTTCGTGGATGCGATAGAGCGACGCGACGCGCTTGCTCTCCAGATATCCAGCGACACTTTCGTTTGCCGAGAGCATGAACTCTTCAATCAGGCGATGCGCGATATTGCGTTCGGAGCGAGAAATGCTCTTCATCAGCCCAAGCTCGTCGAATTCAATCACCGGTTCTGGAAGGTCGAAGTCAATGGAGCCGCGGCGCTCCCGCTTACGATTCAGGATGAGCGCAAGATCGCGCATCAATTCGAAAGAGGCCACCTGCGCCGCATAGCGTTCGCGGCTGGACGCGTCGCCCTCGATGACCGCGTTCACGCTGGTGTAGGTCATGCGCTCCACGGAGCGAATGATTCCCTCGCACAATTCGTAATGGAGAATCTCGCCCTGATGATCCATCTCCATGACGCATGACAGCACTAAGCGATCTTCATTCGGACGCAGGCTACAAATGTTGGTGGAAAGTTCCAGCGGCAACATGGGGACGGCGCGGTCAGGAAAGTAAACGCTGGTGCCCCGCAGCCGGGCTTCCTGGTCGAGAGGGGAATTGGGAGTGACGTAATGTGAAACGTCGGCAATGTGAACCTGCAATTCAAAGTTACCGTTGTCCAACTTCCGCACCAGCACCGCATCATCGAAGTCGCGCGCGGTTTCCCCATCGATCGTCACGATTGGAAGGTTGCGAAAATCACGGCGCTTTTGTATCTCCTCCGCTGAAATGTCTGGGCTCGTCGCCCTGGCCTCGTCGAGAACTTTGGACGGAAACCGATGCGGCAGGTGGAACTTGCGGATCATGATCTCCACGTCGACGCCGAAGTCCTCTTCCGATCCGAGAATTTCGACGACCCGCCCACGCGGTCCCGAGGTGGCGGTTGGCCAATCGGTAATCTCGACGTCAACCGCTACGTTTTCGAGGTTGTCCCATGCCTCATGATGGGTAGTCTCGTTGCCCAGGACCCGATCGACACTCGCCGCGCCTCCTCCAGCTACATCCCTGTCCGGTCTCTCCATTCCCGCTGGAATCACGATGTCCGACTTAATTTTCTGGTCAATCGGCGTGACGTGATTTAGCCGCGGACCATGGTGAAATTTCCCCACAATCGTGGAATGGGCGCGATTTATAAGCTGAATAATTCGTCCTTCGGCCCGTCCGTCCGGACGAATTGCAGCGATTTCGACCGCCACACGATCCCCGTGCATGGCCGATCCCACTGCCGGGGGCGGGATAAAGATGTCGCCCGAGAGTCGTCCCTTCAGACGCTCGTCGAGCGAACTCGGCTCGGGAATCACAAAACCGAAGCCGTCTCGATGCATGCTTAACCTTCCAACGACGGCATTCTTCGAAGATGCGTTTTGCGGAATCGCATAACGATCAGAATCCGCGAGCACCAGTTGTCCCGAGGTCATCAAATGTTGCAGACGGGCGGACAGGGCATGGCGTTCGCCGCCATGCAATCCGAGCTCGCGCACTAATTGCTTGAAGCTAGCCGAACGTTTGGGCTGTCGCTCGATCTTCTTAAGAATCACCGAATCGGGAAACTTGCTGTCGCTCATGGATTCTTCACACACCGTTGTGTCCCTAAAAGGAACGATGGAGTTTTCCACAGGCCTTCAGGAACTTTCTATTTCTGGCGCGGTACACGATTTTTACTACACGCAGCCGAATAAGCGGAGTAGAATCCCATCTGGTCACCAACAGCGTGTTAGAACCTTAGCTCATTATCCATGAAAGGATTATTTGCGACATGTGGAAGCCTACAAATCAGCCTACGACAACCCCTAGCCGGCCGAACGAGCCGGAACGTCCTGCCATGTCCACGCCGACCGCGACCTCTGTGAGTGAAACTCCTGCGGCAACACCAAATCGTCCAGTGGCCGCCAGCACGGCGGACCAGGCAACAATTGGCAAGTCGCTGGTGATCAAAGGCGAGGTCACGGGCTCCGAGTCGCTTTATATTGACGGCCGCGTGGAAGGCTC
>JBDUDA010000271.1:0-3832 GCA_040003205.1 Acidobacteriaceae bacterium
GGGTGCCTAATAGCAGTTTCGCAGTCTGGTAGTCGGGGTAGAAAGGCCTTTAGTCATAAATGCTTCGCGCACTCATTTCGCCGCCCACCGCGTTCTTTCTTGCAAGCGATTTTTCGGGAGATGGCAGCGGGCTCTTCCCGTCGAGACTCTCTGAACCAGTCCCCAAAAAAATCCCGAAGGTTCTGATCGTGGATGATGAGCGCCTGATCGCCGATACGCTGGCGGAAATTCTGAACGAGAATGGATTCCGTACCTCTGTCGCTTACGACTGTGAAGAAGCGCTGGACAAGGCCATGGCCGCGCCGCCTGATATCGTGATCAGCGATGTGATCATGCCCGGAAGAACTGGCGTCGATCTTGGGATAGCTGTCCGCGAGTTATGCCCCACGGCGCGAATCATCCTTCTCAGCGGACAAGCGGCGACCGCAACCTTGCTCGACAGCGCTCGCCAATACGGATACGAATTCGAATTGCTCGCCAAGCCGCTTAATCCCCGCATCTTGCTGGAATTGCTGAGCCCCGGCGGCAGGGGCGGAGACTGAGCAACCAATTTTCCCGACCATAACCATGGCAGAACCACTGACAATTCTCTGCGTCGACGACGAAGAAACGCCCCTCGCGATTCGCAAGCTGGTATTCGAATCCGCGGGATACGCGGTTCTGACCGCAGGTTCTGGCGAAAGCGCTCTCGAAGTGTTTCGATCCGAAAAAATAGAGCTGGCCGTAATCGACTATTCAATGACGGGGATGAATGGCCTCGAGCTTGCCCGCGAGATGAAGCTGTTGAACCCTCAAGTACCGATTCTCATGCTGTCAGGTCACGCTTCTTTGCCGCAAGAAGCTCACATCATAGCGGATGCCACCATACAGAAAGCCGGTGATCCACGACAGTTGCTCGAACTGGCGACCGAATTAATCGGCCAATCGATGTAAGACAGCTCTCCGCTCTCCGCTCTCAGCCCTCAGCTCTCTACCTTCCGCTCTCCGCTAGATAACTCTGTCATCCCGACCGGAGCGAAGCGTAGTGGAGGGACCTGCTTTTTCGCATTGCACGCCGCTGGTTGCGTCCAGCTCGCGCTTGATGTTAACGTTCCGCCTTCCATCGCATGAAAATCTCCAGCGCAAGAGCATTCACCGGACTCCGCGTCTCCATCGGCGTCCTATTCCTCATTCTTGCGGAGTACAAAGTGGTCGGCGACCAGTTTACCCACGGCGGCTTCCAATTTTGGATCAATCAATTTTTGCAGAACGGATCCTATCCATTCATGATTCCCGTTCTAAAAAACTTCGTCCTACCGCACGCCAGAGCATTAGCTCTTTTAGTTGCTTATGGGGAGCTGGCAATCGGGTTTTCTCTACTGCTCGGGATCCTAGTGCGCGCTGCCAGCCTTTGCGGATTCGTCTATATGCTCAGCCTGCTGTTCTCCTCCAAC
Source organism: Acidobacteriaceae bacterium (assembly GCA_040003205.1). Classification (GTDB taxonomy): domain Bacteria; phylum Acidobacteriota; class Terriglobia; order Terriglobales; family Acidobacteriaceae; genus JALYIM01. The sequence continues at coordinate 1,434 of JBDUDA010000271.1, forward strand.
TATCCCGGGCCAAACGCCGCTTTTTGGCAATACTTTGGAGGTTCTTTGGAGCACTCCGTTCTGGCTCTCTGCTTCGCCGCATTCGCAGCCGCGGATGTGGGAATTCCTCGTGTGCGCTTGGAATCAAAAGCCTAAACAAATCTGTCACCCCGCGCGCGGTCGGGAACCCGCTTTCTTGCCTAATTCGAATAGTTAGTCCCACTTCGACTCTTCCAGAATACAGAGCCTTCGGAATCAAGGGAGAAATAAGAGAAAGATTCCCACTATTACTGAACTGGTTCCCTTCTTTCCCTCTCTGGTTCGGAGGGTTCCTCTGGGCGGACATTCGTCTCATGAGGCTCGCGTGCTTTGGCTCGGAACGGCGGCATCTGGTCATTGAAACTTCATGCAGTCAATTGCCCAGTTCAAAGTTACAACCCTAGGGTCGTCATCTCGAGCGAAGCAAAGCCGTTTGGCTTTGCGGAATCGAGAGATCTGCTACCGACGGGGGAAAAGCAGGTCTCTCCACTGCGGGGTGCCTTCGCTGCGCGAAGCCACGACTCCGGTCGAGATGACAGATTATTTTGAAATTGATCCACTACCATTTTCTCCACTGCGTTGACAGCTTTTCAGGCGCTGGATATCCTCAACCTTTCAACTTCCTAGCCGTATTATGCGCAGCAGCCTTTATTTTCTCGTGCGATTGATTTTTGCTTTGCTGACGGCCGTCCTGTGTCACGCGCAAATCACAATCGTTCCCACCACCACGCTAGCTGCTGAAACTGGAAACAACACCAGTGCGGCGAGCGGATTCCTGTCGCAAAACGATGGCAACGCCGCAGCCGGCAATGTAAGCAAAGTCTCTGTCCGAACCTTGCTCTATCCCGGATCGAATACCAGGATTTATGCCCACCTTCAGCCGTGGTTTGGTCAGCCCAAACACATGTCGGTGGGATACAACTCCGACGACCCGGCGCAGGTAAAGCGGCAAGTAAGCGATATGCTTAGTCGCGGAGTGCAAGGCGCTGTACTTGACTGGTACGGGCCCAATTCCACGCGCAGCAATCAGACGGCGCTGTATCTCAAAACAGAAGCGGAGACTCGTCAGGGAGCTTTTGAGTTTGCCATTCAGGAGGATAACGGGGCCCTTGCCAGTGCCGCGAGGCAGTCTGGATGCGACGTCACTCAGCAGATCATCAGCGATCTCATCTATGCCGCCAATACTTTCGAATTCTCGCCCGCTTACATGAGAATCGGCGGGCGTCCGGTCGTATTCTTCTTCGACGTGAACAAGTACTACGTGGATTGGAACAAAGTGCGCGCCTCCGTTCCACTGAATCCGTTGTTCATCTCGCGGAACCGGTCCTCATTCGCCGCGACGCAGAGCGACGGCGCATTTAACTGGCTGTCGGTGAATAGAAGCAATCCGTATGACGTCGGGCTTTCGTATCTGGATGACTTCTACACCGCCGCTTTGGGTTCTCCCACACAGTTTGCTGTTGGCTCGGTTTACAAAGGCTTCAACGATTCGCTGGCGAGCTGGGGTACCAATCGATTTATACATCAGCAATGCGGCCAGACCTGGCTGGCTGGCTTCGCCGAAATCGGGCGCTTCTATTCCAGCAGCAATCAGCTAGATGCGATGCAGGTGGTGACGTGGAACGATTATGAGGAAGGTACCGAGATTGAGACTGGGATCGACAACTGCCTCTCCGTCGAACCCACCGTTTCCGGACAGACTCTGAGTTGGACGATCCCTCCAAACCCACGAGCCGTTCAAAGGTACGGAGCCTTGCAAGTGGACGAAACCACGGTCGACCACTACACCGTATTTATTTCGAGGGATGGTCAGAATCTGATGTCGCTCGCTAGTCTTCCCGCCGGCACTCATGCGCTAAATCTTTTACCATACGGCCTGAATGCGGGAAGCTACACTTTGTACGTTGAGGCGGTGGGAAAACCTTCGATCCAGAATAAGATGTCTCCGCCAGTCGGCTTCAATCCCGTCGACGTGCCTCCCGTAGCCGCGCTGTCAGTCTCACCCGCTTCCGGGGTCGCCCCACTCATGGTCACTGCTTCCACCGCCGGTTCTACCGATTCCGATGGCAGCATTACTTCCTCGAGGATCGATTTTGGCGACGGTACAGTTGTGAGTGGCCCCACGGCGACCCATACTTTCGCCACTCCTGGCCCATACACGGTCCTGGCAACTGCCACCGATAACGCCGGCCTCACTGCGAATGCAACTACTGTCGTGACGGTCGCAGCGTTGCCGCAAGCTGGAGTTTTAATTTCCTCTCCGGCTTCTGGAGGCAATGTCTCGTCCGACGTTCAAGTAGTTGCCGATGCCGTTTCCCCGCAGCCAATCAGTTCCTTCGCCGTTCTATTGGACGGACAAACTATTTACCAAATTGCAGCAC
>JBDUDA010000060.1:0-12952 GCA_040003205.1 Acidobacteriaceae bacterium
CGGAATGGAAGAGGGTGACGCACGAACAGGGAGCCCCACAGTTTAGCGCCATGCCTTCGGTCAATCTCAGGCCGGCGCCGTCTGGTGTCGACATTGTGATTCGTTATATCACTCGTGCCGGCGTGAGAGTTGAGGCCCGGAATCAGCTGTTTGCGATGATCGTTGAGCTGATGCAGACTGCGGCAAAAATCGATAGAACTGACCGTGCTATTTCGAAGTAACGTCTGACGGAGGCGGAACGCTTCGGTGCTTTAGCCATTCCATGCCATTGTTCCGTTTCCCGCTATTTTTCGGAAGCGTCTCGAGATCCGGCATGAAGATTTGCAGTCCGGCTTCCGGAGTCATGCGCGTATATCCATTCACCAATTGATTCTGATAATTGTTGAGATCTAAATCAAACCAGGCATCGTTTGAGAGGTCCACCATGATCAGATCTACCTGATGCATGGTAAGTTTCCCGAAATCGATGGTGCCGTCGTCGAGACGCAGAAAATTCCTCCATTGCTCGACGCGGGCCACGTCATCTTCGGCATTTCCAAAGACTTCCTCGATGTCAGGAGTTACGACCCGCACTTTGCTCAATTGTCCACGAATGTGCGGAGGCGGAAGCAATTTGAGAGTATCGAAATAAATGTCGTTGCCGGAAACTTCCACTCCAGGTATGCCTTCGGGATGAAACAGATCTGAAACGCTAATGTGTAATCCACCCAAAAGCCCTTTGAATGGAATCTTGAGAACCGAGATTTTTGTGACATGCACCTGTATCCGGTTGTCAGCGGTTGCAGTAACGCTGCCGAGCACTTCGACCGGCAGCGAAATAAGTTTATGCAAAGTTCCTTGAAGTTTTATGAAGTCGCCGTCCGCCAAAAGGGTGATGTTTTTTAATGGCGAATTGGCGACGCCTCCTGCATTCAGAAACTTGCCAATATCTCCGATGTTCGCGCGCACCACGCCACTCTTGATGTCGATCACGAACGAATCAGGATCGTCAAAGTTTGGATTGCGGTCCCGTCGCGTGCGGAGCATCTTTCCCCTCAGCCAACGCACATAAATGCGAAACTCAGGTCCCTTCCGCAGCATTAAGTTATGCGCAAAGATGGTCGTAGAGGCAGAGGGAGCAGTCTCGGGATTTGTGCCAGATGGCAGCGGCGTCTCTACCAAATTCTCCGGGTGAGCAGGCTCAGCTCCACTTCTCGTCAATCTGAAACGCCACACCACAAATATAAGAAGAAGGACGCTGACAGAAATGACTATCGCAAAGCGGGCGCGCATATGAATTCATTCTAAGGGACTGGAGTGCCGGCGAAACTGAATTGGCGAACAATGCATAGTTTGCTTCCCGGCGGACGTGCCTAAAAGACGACTTTCGTGCGAATGGGTGGCACTGCTCGGCAGCGTCAATCACCCTCCTGCCAGAGTGAAATTCACAGTGATCGTGGTCTCCACATCGACGGCCTCACCATTCAAAATGTAGGATTTGTATTTCCACTGCTTTACGGCATCCATCGCCGCGGGAGACAGCATGGGATGTCCACTGATCAAGCGGAGATTCTGAATGGAACCGTCCCGGCCGATCCCGGCCTGGAGCGTCACCGATCCTTCGATGCGGGCCTGGCGTGCGAGTGACGGGTACACGGGCTGCACTTTATGAATCAACATCCCCTGAATCACACCGCGCGAAACAACGATTCGCTTCGGATTAGAAGGTTTTGGGACGACCACTGCCGCCGGTGAATTCAAGAGACTGTAGAGCACTCCGTGCGGCTGTCCATCCGCAGCGCCGTAAGTGACGCCGACGGCCGTGGTTGGGGCTGCTACCTCTTCAATCATCCGAACACTGGTGGGAATTCTGCTCGGGAGGCGCAATTGTCCTCGCACAATATTGCTCTGGATTTGCCTTGCGGCTCTTGGCGGGGACGGAGCTATGCGCGTCGCAGATGGTGGCATCACCAGGGGAGTCACCAATTGTGACTTGGGTAAGGCTTCAGTAAACAACAGCGGAATCAGCACCAGGACGACCATCAAGCCCAGTTGAAGAAGGAAAGAAATGCTGGTGGTCGTGCTGCGTCGGGTCTTAAGCTTTCCAGCGGATTCAATGAGGCTGTCTTCGAACATAAGGTTTCTCCTTCCCTTACGTTCTTTTAGACACCGACAGACGCATTTTGCGCCGAGAGGTAAATTAATTTGCCGGAGACAAAAGCCTGCTCATCAGCTTTGGAGGATGAGTTTGTCCCTTCACGTTTGTCCCCGGCCACTCCCCCTGGACGCTAAAGAACCAATTTGTTCGTCAGCAAAACAGTTGGAACTATTGATAAGTACGCACCATTCGGCAGTTTGGATTTGCTAAAAAACAAATAACATTTTTGGGCAACCTACGTGACAAAAGCCGCACCAGAAGAGGTGAGTCGGCAGTTGTCCCTTCTGGCTCCCGCGTAGTTGCAAGTTTTTGCGCTTGCTTTGGCCAATCACCAGCTTTGGACGGGGTAATTCCCAGCAATTGGTTTCAAAAATTCAAAATATATGAGGAGACCCATGTCTAAGAAAGAGCTTTTAGAACGTATTGTTGACAGTCCAGTTGATCGCAGAAAATTCATGAAGCGCGCGGGTGCCACCGGTTTGGGCGTGGCTGCAATGACCATGATGGGTGGCAGCTTGGGAAAGCTCAATGCCGCTACCATCACCGATGCTGACATCGTTAACTTCGCCTTGAACCTTGAATACCTGGAAGCTGAGTTTTATCTTATGGCGACCTACGGAACCACGCTGGTTCGCTCCGGAGTTATCTCGGCGGCGGATACAACTGGTCCCACGACCGGTGGCAACATGGTGAATTTCGCTGGCGCTAACTCCGCCTTCGTCGCAAGCAATCTCCGCATTGATGAAGTTGCACACGTCAAGTACCTGCGTACTGCGTTGGGAGCGGCGGCAGTCAAGAAGCCCGCCATCAATCTCGACGCCCTTGGCTATGGGTTTGCAGGCGTCAATGATTTCCTCAAACTCGGACGTCAGTTTGAAGATGTCGGCGTCAGCGCTTACTTGGGAGCTGCGCCCCTCATCAGCAGCAAGGCCTATCTGGACGCGGCAGCCCGCATCATGGATACCGAAGCCCAGCACTCTGGCGCAGTAAGATTGCTCTGCGTTTGGAACGGCGTCAACAGCCCGGCAGTAGATGGCAAAGATGTCCCACCCACCCAAAGCAAGCCTTTCTGTGTTGACTCCAATGCGCTGTCGATTCCCCGGACAACCAGTGAAGTCTTGCACATCGTGTACGGTGGCGGCGCTCACTCCGGCGGATTCTATCCCCAAGGTATGAACGGCACCATCAAGTAGTTGTTTAAAGCTGGCGAGGGGGATAATTCTCCTCGCTGGTTTTTCTTTCATTCGAGAACCCGGAGGGAATCAATGTTCGAAGGCTTGTTTCAACCAATGCATTTGCTGGTAATTGCTGGAATCGCGCTACTTATTTTTGGTCCCAAGAAACTTCCTGAACTCGGCAAGGGATTGGGAGAAGGACTTCGCGGCTTCAAAGCAGCGATGAATCCTGCCGATGTTCCGGCTGTCGAAAAACCTGCTGCGACCAGTTCCGCGTCTGAAAAGAGTTAGGAAAGCGCATGAGCTTTTCGGAAATAATCTTTGTCGTGCTTTTGGGGCTGGTAGTCTTCGGCCCCAAAAAGCTTGTTCATGTGGGTAAGCAAGTTGGTCAGGCGCTAGCTGCATTCAAGAAGGCTACCGGCGAGTTTCAAAGCCAGCTGAGATCGGAAATTCTTACCGCGGACCAGCAGCAGGCCAAGCTACAGAATAATCATCCTGTCGCCGAACCTCCCCTATTTGAATCTGGGCCGCCAGGTCGCAGGAGAGAAGCGCCAGCGAGTATTACTTAGGTGCTATCCATATGGCACCGCTGGTTCATTGACCCGTTGGAGGCCGCTTGCTAAGTTGAGAGTGTACTTGGTGCGGTTTCGGCCTATCCCCCTGGCGCGAAGGCATCGTTGCTCATGGGATGGGTCAATGAAAATCTTTCATCTCTGCTACGTCGCTATGGGATTCGCAGTGGCTCGCTGGGTATTCAAACGGGAGCCGGTCACGTTCGGCGATCCGGTGTCGCGTCTTCGAGTCTCTGGTCTCTTGTAAGAATCAATCGGCGGTCGCTCGCGACATAGGGTTTTTTGTCGGGAGTGATGTTGTGCAAACTCCACGTCCTAAGCCTCCGTTGTCCTCCTGACGCAGCGCAGCCCTTCGCGTCGCGAAGGGCTGCCAAGGAAGGATCCCTATAGTCATTCGAAGGCTGAGGTAAGGCACGTCTTCAATCAATAATTTTCGAATCCTGCGGCAACGCCGGGGCGGTTTCTTTCTCCGGAGGGATTCCCTTAGCTTGCAGTATTGCCCAGTGCCACTCCTGGTCCGGATCCACGCTTCCGCTTAAGGCTCCGCGAAACTGCACGTTTGCTAACGGCGCAGCATCGCCCTTCAAGTGATAAAGAAGCGTCACATCGGCGGGCTTTTCCTGTGGCGTCGACGTTTGCTCGGCGGCGGTGATCAGGCGCGCGCCTCCGAAGTGTACAGTTTTGTCCTCGGAAGTCCGCACCAGCGTCAGTCCAACGGTGATTTCCTTGATTTCCCATTCAGTACCGTTGTGGACGGAAATCTGAAGCTCGCCGCCTTCAATGCGGGCTGGGCCATCAATCTTGCTGATTTCTTCCTGGGGAAGGTCCTGTGATGCGAACGGCGCGTTGGCTTGCGAGCTCACATTGGCGCTGAACGACAAGTTGCAGCTTCCGTCCGGCGAAGACACTTTGAACTTCTTGGAGACTTCTTCAACAGGTTCGGGAACCGGGATGGCTACGACCGCGGCCGCCTTATTCTTTAGCCGCTGTGCTTCTACCTCTTTCATGGCCTTGGCAAAGTTGTCGTTATCAATAATGCTCTGCTGTGGCGGCGGCGCTTTGCTCTTGCGCAAAGAACGAGCCAGGTCACCGAGCGAGACTTCTCCCCCGCCCTGAGCCGCGGCGCCCATGGGCACCAACAGTGCAGCGACCAGGACTACAAGATAGGCATTGCGCTTCATGATTGAGCGGGCAAAAGAACGCCCACTCAAATTGTAAATATTTCAGCGAGTGCCGGGGCCTATCTCAGGGAAACGATGGTCGTAGATCTTTCGGTTTCTTGGTGTTTCCGAGGCCTAAGGGCGGGCAGGGAGGTCAAACCTGACTTCTGAGTGGCTAAAACCGTGAATATCTCTTAGAAATCAGTAAACCACCGCAACTCTCTATAAGCTATTATTAACACGTTTCCCGGTCTTCACGCGATATTTTCCGTTCTTCCAGTCGTTATGCTCAAGTAAGCTGCGTCCAAAATCTGCTGATTCTTAACGCCCTCCTCGCCGGGAACCGGGAATTCGATCTTGTGCATGATGGCGGTCGCAAACGCGTCCACTTGCCGCGCATAAGCAAGCCGATTGAAGATTGATTCTTTCTCTACGAGGTTTCCATCGCGAAAAAGTTGCAGTTCAATGGGACGATCCACCGTGAGCCCATTGTTGGCAAACAGAACGCCAGTCTCGCCAACAAATTCCAGTGGCGTGCGGTACTCTGCGCGAAACGACACCAGCACAGTCCCCAAAGTCCCGCGTGAAAACTCCAGGCTGATGACAGCGGCGGATTCCATCCCTCCGAAACGCTCATCCAACACCGCCTGAGCGCCCACGCGCACGACTTCGTCCTGAAGAATGAAGCGCAGCGCATCAATCGCATGCACTCCGACATCGGCGATGGGACCTCCACCGGCAACCGTGGGATCGTTGATCCACGTTCGAGGATGGTTCTCGGCGGCGGTGAAAGAAAATTCCGCGCGCGCGAAAATGGGCTTTCCAATCTGTCCGGCGGCGATGCGGTCCCGCAACCTCGCTGTACTCGCTTCGAAGCGAAAAACCTGCGCAACTCCCAAGAGCAGGTTGGCCTGGCGCGCCGCTTTCACCATCTGCTCGCATTCAGCAGCGTTCATCCCCATGGGCTTTTCGCACAATACCGGCTTGCCGCAGCGGACGGCGGTGAGTACATCCTGTAAGTGCATGGCGTTCGGGGTGGTAACGAGGACAGCGTCCACTTCGGGGGCCCGGCACAAGGCCTCGGCGGAATCGAACGCCAGCGGAATACCAAACTGTTTTGCGGAGGCCTGTGCTTTGCCCAGGTCGCGCCGCGATAAGGCGACAACTTTGCAATTGGTCGCCAGCGAAAAACCTGGCATCAATCTTTTGACTGCATGCAGGCCGAAGCCGACTATTCCGAAATTAATCATGGAAATGCGGTGCTCGAATTCCCGCAGATTCTATTTCGTAATCACTACGCTGGATGGGGGGACGCCGGTGGATATCGTCTGAGTCGTGGACAGCGTGCCGGCGGTTAGATCAACCTTGAACTCGGTCATGCTGCCACTGGTTTCGTTGCCGACCAAGATGTACTTTCCGGTAGGATCGTTCACCATCCATCGCGGCCCAGTGCCAGTCGCAGGCAGAGTGCCGGCAATCAGGGTTGGAATTCCCGTAGTCGAATCAATCGTGTATTGAGACACGTTACCCTTTCCTTCGTTGGCAACATAGAGAAACTTCCCCGAAGAATGAATTACCACAGCCACTGGCGTCGTGCCAGTTGCAATGGTCGCCTGGGGAATAGCGATTAGCGCACCGCTGACTGGATCAATCGAAGATGCTGACACCGTGTCGGCGGCGGAGTTGGTGACGTAAACAAAATGCTCCGCCGGATCTATGGCAAAAGAAAAGGGCGTGGCGCCCAACACAAAAGGAGAGCCGGCTACCGCTTGCAACGAGCCCGAAGAGATCGCATACACATACAGGGCCGACGAATTTGGACACAGCACGAACAAAAATTTCCCGGTGGGAGAAACTAGGAGGCTGGTGGGATTCTGTCCGGTGGCGAAGGGCGATCCGGCGACTGGAGAGAGGGCTCCGCTCCCAGAGTTGATGCTGAACACCGAGACTGAATTCGACGCTTCATTGGCGGCAAACAATAGGGTGCCACCGGAATCCATATCGAGCGAGACGGGAAATACCCCAGTTGCCGTGCGTGGGGTCACTTCCGAGAGACCATTGGTGTTGTCGTCGATTTTGAAGAGCGAAATATTATTTTCTCCCTGATTGGCTGCGTAGAGAAATTTCTTGGAGGGATTTACCCGCAAAGAAACTGGAGAAGTTCCGCCTGGGAAAGGCGAGCCAAGCACGGCTTTAAAATCACTGGCGTTATTGATGTGAAAAACGGCGATGTCATTGGTGGTAGGAAGCGCAACAAATGCGGTTTCTCGGTTGGAGGAGGATCCGCAACTTAAAAAGGATGCCATTGCGAAGGCAATCGCGAATAGGGACGTTTTCTCCATCCACCAAGTTTTCTTTAGAATCATCAGTCCCCTCATAACAGAATTTATGTGTATGTATCGGACGCACTCATGTTCGCTATTTACCGCCGAATTTAAAAACTACTCCGGTGGAAAGCCGCAAATTGTTCTGCTTGCTTCCGAAAGCGCTGGCATGGATATAATCCGCTTGAATGACTCGAAAATCGAAACGGCGATTAAGGTTCCAGTCATATCCGCCTCCCAGAGCGTAGGCACGCGCGAGAGTGCTAAAGCCCGGCCTCGAAACTCCCTGAAGAGCGAAGCGCTCTCTCGTCTTGCCGAATAACACGTGGACGTAAAATCTGTTTTCACCACGGTTCACCGAAAGCTGTGGTCCTGCTAAAAAATTGTAGACGGTCAGTTCCGAGCCTGAGTGTCCGCTGGCATCGGCCGTGATGCCCAGATAACGATATATATTTGGCGCGCTCACAGAGGCATTCCAGCCATTGAGATTCGAGCGGCCAGTGAATCCCAAGGGCGCGCTGTCGAAGCGGAGATATGAGTATCCGCCGAAGACGTCAATTCGCGGGATATTTTGCGCTTCCAGAGGTACAACGGAAAAGAAAATCAGTGCCAGCATGAACTTGCATTGGCGGATAAACATCAGATGGACATACCAGCTTTCCTGCGAATTGGAGATTGCATGACTGTGGTCGAATTACGATTTTAACCGCAAGTGGGGAATGGGAAGTTGTAATTGTTTGTAAAGGCGGGGCGAAGGACCTAATTTCGGCAGAGGATAGGGATCTTTCGCCCCGCAAGTTCGCTCGCAAGCGAGTGAACCTTGCTGCGCTCAAGATGACAGTGAGGTAAAGGCGCTCAAGATGACAGTAACGGAATTGCAAAGTTTGGGAGTGAGGAAGATGACAGGGAGACTACTTTGCTGCCATCGCTCCTACCAGCGAATCAAAGATTTTTAAGCCTTGGGTGCCGCCGAGTTCGGGTTCGCTTGCTCGTTCGGGATGGGGCATCATTCCCAGGACGTTGCGTCCGGCGCTGCAAATGCCGGCGATATTATCCAGCGACCCATTTGGATTTGCGGCAGCGGTGACTTCGCCTTCAGGCGTCGCGTAGCGAAACACGATTCTATTGTCGTCTTGCAGTTCGCTTAATGTGGAGTCATCGCAGAAGTAATTACCTTCCATATGTCCGATCGGGATCGTCAAAACTTCGCCTGCGCGGCAGGAATTGCTGAACGGAGTATCGGCATTTTCAACACGAACGTGGACCTGCTTGCAGATATATTTAAGGCTGGCATTGCGCAGCAGCGCGCCCGGCAGCAATCCGGACTCGCAGAGTATCTGAAATCCGTTGCAGATGCCGAGCACTAGTCCGCCGCCGTCGGCGAATTTACGGACGGACTTCATCACTGGAGAAAATTTCGCAATGGCCCCGGTGCGAAGATAGTCGCCGTAGGCGAAGCCTCCTGGGACGACGATGGCATCACAGTTTTGCAGGTCGTGCGATTCGTGCCATAAAAAAGTGACTGCCTGTTTGGAAACTTGCTGAAGGGTCCAATAGGCGTCGTGATCGCAATTCGATCCGGGAAAAATGATGACACCGAACTTCATGCGGGTGGCTCCAGGAGAAAAGTTTTTGGGAGCAATCTGAAGTTTATCATGGCACTCGAGGCCAGGGTCCGGGTGCCCCATCCTTGCGAATTTGCAAGGGTGGGATTCTGCGACCATCTCGATGAGATTGAAGGCTCATGAATATTTCCGATCACCTGCGTATCACCGGCGGCGCGTTGAAGGCCTGGTTCATCGCCCAACTAAAAGATTCATTCGCAGTTGGTGTGCTCTGGCTGATCGGCCTCTACATTGCTCGAGTGCCATGGGCCCCGCTATGGGCGTTACTCGCCGCGATTCTGCAATTCGTGCCACACATCGGTCCGGTCTTAGGGTTGATCGGCCCGGTGATGGCGGCGACTCTGAGATGGGCGGATTGGGAGCATCCGCTCTACGTCCTGATTCTTTACGCTGTCGTCGTCATCATCGACGGATTTTTTCTACAGCCCTACATCATGAAGCGGACAGTACGCGTGCCCATCTGGGCTTCTATTTTGACGCCACTGCTGCTTGGCCTTCTCATACCTTTTTGGGGAGTCTTGCTGGCGGCGCCTTTGCTGGCTGTGGCTTATGCGTATCGAGCGCGGCGAGTTGCGATGAATACTCAGACTGCCGAAGTTACCAGAACCTCGACCAAGTAATTCTGAAATGTGAGCATCCCACCCTTGCAAAAGCGCAAGGATGAGGCACCCTCGGTGAGCAATGCCCATGCTATAATTCCTCTTCGCCTGACCGGTTTCGAGGCAATTTTGAGGTAAGCCAGTGATCTCCTCTACGGGCGAATCCTGCGCAATTCAGGTTTATTGAACACGAGGTATTCCCATGTCCGGACATTCAAAATGGGCGACAATCAAACACAAGAAGGGCGCGCTCGACGCCAAACGTGGCAAGATTTTCACGCGCCTGATCAAGGAAATCACCATAGCTGCGAAAAATGGCGGCGGTGATCCCGACGCTAATCCACGCCTGCGCGGGGCGATCGCAGCAGCTAAAGCTGAGAACATGCCACAGGATAATATTAAGCGGGCGATTCAGCGCGGCACGGGCGAGCTACCCGGAGTTTCCTACGAAGAATTTTCGCTGGAGGGCTACGGACCCGGCGGTGCAGCCGTTCTGGTGGACATCAGTTCCGACAATCGTAATCGCACTGTAAGCGAAATCCGCCACGCCTTCGGAAAGAATGGCGGCAACATGGCCGAAGCCGGCGCAGTCTCGTGGATGTTTCACAAGAAGGGAAGCATCCTGATTGCGAAGGCGGCGGCAAAAGAAGACGATCTCATGACCATCGTGCTGGACGCGGGCGCGGAAGACCTTAACGACGATGGCGAAAATTGGGAGATCACCACAGAGCCTTCCTCCTATGAAAGCGTACTGGAAGCGGTTAAGACAGCGAAAATCGAACCGGTGTCATCCAGCGTGACCATGATTCCGCAAAACTACATCAAGCTCGAAGGCTCGGCCGCCACTACCATGATTCGCCTGATGGAGGCGCTGGAAGATCAGGATGATGTCCAGGGCGTGCACTCGAATTTCGATATCGATCAGAAATTGCTGGAAGAAGTCACCGGGTAGATTTCTCAAATCGTTTTCATGAAGCCGCCAAATGGTTGGCGGCTTTTTTATTGCGCCAAAAGTTTTACTCAATGGCCAAAGGTTTTCAACACACTGGTGCATAATGCTGTGGAAAAGGTGGGAAGTATCCGCGTAAGTAATTCAGCGAGAGTTGGTTTAACACATTGCACTGGGCAGGGTGCGGCGCAGAGGATTACTTTTGTATTTTATTTTTCTAATGAAGCAAGAAAAAATCAGGCTCGACAAACTATTGTTGCAACGCCAGCTGACTTCCTCACGCGAGCGCGCGCAAGCCTTAATCATCGCGGGGAAAGTGCTGGTGAACGGACAAAAAGTTGAGAAATCCGGAACTGGTGTGAATGCGGAAGATGAAATTCGCCTGCTCGGGGAAGATTTGAAATATGTGAGTCGCGGTGGTTTGAAACTGGAGCACGCGATCGTGCATTGGAAAATCAAGGTCAGCAAAAAAGTCTGTGTGGACGTAGGAACTTCCACTGGCGGATTTACCGACTGTCTGCTGCAACATGGCGCTCTCAGCGTGCTCGCAGTCGATACGGGCCGCGGGCAGATTGATTTCCGCCTCCGCCAGGATCCTCGCGTGCGGTTGCTTGAGGACACCAACGCCCGTTACCTGACGGCGGAGCAAGTTGGCGAGAGCGTGGATCTGATTGTGATGGACGTTTCGTTTATCTCGGCAACTTTGGTGCTTCCCGCGGTGATCGCGGCTGCTTTTAGAGATACAGTGAGCATGCCACTCTCACGCGGCTTAGTGGTTCTCGTGAAGCCGCAATTTGAAGTTGGGCGCGAACTGGTTGGCAAAGGCGGAATCGTGCGCGATCCCGAAGCCCATAACTTAGCGGTGGACAAAGTTCGTAACGCGGTGGCGGTACTGGGTGGGCAGGATATTGATGTAATTGAATCCCCGATTCTGGGCGCGGAAGGGAACCGCGAGTTCCTCCTGCACGCGATTTTCTGAGAAGCGCACCGCCCCTGCCAAAATTCCACTAAAATCTTCCCTGAAGTTCTTACTCTGAATTTCTGTACAATTCGATTTCCCTATGGATAAAGCGAAAGCTCCCGCCGGCGCGCAGAAGGCCGTGGGCATCATCTCTAAACCAGACAAGACAGAATTGGCGGGCATCGTGCCGGAGCTCGTGGAATGGTTTCGCCTGCACCAGTATCGCGTGATCGCAGATCGCGAGACTGCGCCGCACGCTCCCGGCGTCGAGTTTGTGGCGCGCGACGACATGGCGTTGGAGGCTTTAAAGTTTGTGGTGGTGCTGGGGGGGGACGGCACTTTGATTTCTGCCGGTCGTGCAGTAGCGAAGGCTGGAATACCAGTGCTGGGAATAAATTTGGGCTCGCTCGGATTTCTAACCGAAGTTCCGCTCGAAGAACTTTATTCCACGCTAACTGCCATAGAGGAAAATCGATGCCACGTGGAATCGCGCGCCATGGTGCATTGCGAAGTCATTCGTAAAGAGACCCGCATCGCGGAGTACGACGCGTTGAACGATGTAGTGGTGGGCAAGGGCACCATTGCGCGCCTGAACCACTGCGATGTTTACATTGATAAAGTCTTCGTCTCGCGATACCGGGCCGACAGCATGATTGTGGCTTCTCCTACGGGCTCGACCGCATACTCTCTCGCTGCCGGGGGCCCGATTCTGATGCCGTCCGTGGATGCGTTCGTGATTACCGCCGTGTCGGACCACTCGCTGACCCACCGTCCTCTCGTGGTTCGCGATAGCGCGGAAGTTGAGATCGTAGTGAAGACCGGAGAAGATGAAGCTTACCTCAGTATTGACGGGCAGATCGGCATGCCAATGTTGGATGACGACCGCATTCTTTGCAGGAAGTCGCTGCACGGCGTTAAACTGCTGCACTTCAAAGGAACATTTTTTGACGTGTTGCGAACCAAGTTAAAGTGGGGACAGCGTTAGTCGAGTGGGACGCATACCTCAGCGGCTAAAGCCGTCATAACACGAGGAGGTTTATCGCAGCGCTAAAGCGCTGCGCCACCAAAAGCTCTAAAGAGCGCGGCTAACGCCTGCGCCACTCCAAAGCTCTAAGGAGCGGCCAATGCCTGTGCCACTCCAAAGCTCTAGCGCGGAATCTGGGCTTGTGTCCCAGGGTGCTTCCGCATCGGCTTCAGAATTTACGCTGCATGGGTCAGTTCCGGCTCTTCCGGGCGCTCAACGCTCTAAAGGTGCAGCAATGAGGCTTACAGCAAATGCAGGCTTGCAGCAAAGACAGGCTTGCAGCAAAGACAGGCTTACAGCAGGAAAGGTTTGCAGCAATGCCGACTTTGCATTAAAGACAGGCTTACAGCAATGCAGGCTTACAGCAAGAAAAGCTTGGGCAAAACAAGGCTTGCAGCGATGCACGCTGCCAGGTGGCGCAGCGCT
>JBDUDA010000061.1:0-12852 GCA_040003205.1 Acidobacteriaceae bacterium
GCTCGCTCGAGATGACAGAGTGCGGATAGGACGAGGATTGAATCAGGCAAGGCATGAGAATCAAGTTCGAATTTTCCGTTGCGGTCTCACATGAAATAGAGTCTTCGCCAGCCTTCGCAAGCTAAACACTTCAATACAGTCCCGGTTCTCCTGCCGGACGCGTCTTCCATCGGCGATGCACCCATAGCCATTGGTCGGGATAGCGGCGCACGTAACTTTCGATGACTTTCGTAAACAGCGCAGTGTTAGCCACAACATCCACGACATCATCTCCGGTGCGGGAGAGTTGCAGCGCTGGATCGAACCGTAGCCGATACTTCTTCAATTCGGCGTCCCAAAAAGTGAAGCCCGGAACTACCGCAGCTTCCGTGTGCAATGCAATCTTGGCCAGCCCGCTTGCGGTGCAGGCTTTAATTCCGAAGAAATCCACGAATACTCCCTGCGGCGGCGTCATGTTTGTATCCATCAAAATTCCAACGGTCTCGCCGGCCTTCATGGCGAAGAGCAACGCGCGTCCAAATTCGTCTTTGTCCAGCATGGCATTGCCGTGGGCGGTCCGGTATTGGCGGGTCAAGCGATCGAGATATGGATTGTCAAGCGAACGCATCACTACTTTGAGGGGATGCCCGTACAAGGAATGAGCGAAGGCCGAGAGTTCCCATCCACCGATGTGCGCGGTGAGAAACAAGACTCCCTTAGCGCGAGCCAGCGCGTGCTCGAAATTCTCGAATCCGTCATAGACCACGACGTCGCTTACATTTTCACGCGTGTACTTCGGGAAGAGACAAATCTCCGCTAACTGGCGTCCGAGGGAAGTAAAAACGCCACGCAGGATTCGGGCCCGTTCCCGTTCATTTTTTTCTGGGTACGCCAGTTCGAGATTTCGCATGCCAACACGCCGCAGGCGCATGTGAAGAAAATAGATTTTCCAGGCGAGAGTAATCGCAGCCGCGCGTGCGAGTGAACGGGGCAACGCGCCGATACTCTTGACGATCAACCACGCCAGCGCGTACTCGAGTCGTTGCCGCATCTTAAGGGAAAACGGACGGTAGCATTGGGAAAATGCACTGTCAAATTGGATGCATGGGAAGATTGGAATCGAGTGCAGGAAGAGAGGAAAAACACGGAGCGACGCGCGTCGCCCCGTGCATCCCTCTACCGGCTGGCCGATTTTGCCCATTTCGACAGGGTCTGTAAAAACGGATACGCGGATTGCGAGGAGTCCACGGTGGTCAACGAAGTCTCGAAGGGAATACTGCGTCCATAAAATAATCGAGTAGCGTCGCGATCCTGGCGAATGGCCGCGCCGTTTAGCTCAACTCCAGCGAACGCGCCACGTGCGCGCGAGTAGCTGAGCACCTGGGCTCGCAGCTTCCAATCGGTATCGGCAGCAGCATGGCGGCCGATGGGCCCGGCGGCAACGCTGGCGTCCGCTCCCAACTTAAACTTGCTCGATAACAAATTGGCCATTCCCTGGTGGTTCATAACCAGCATTACCAGGTCAACCGCCTGCCCCCCCACTTGAAACCCGAAACTTCCACCCTGGATACTGAAAAATGCCGGCGAGCTCCAACCTTTCGCTAAACGGCAGCTCGCGACTCCACGCCCAAAGCGAGCACCCACGATGAAACCGCCCTTGAACATCGAAGGCACTACTGCGACACACTCCGCAGCACCCAACACATCGTCGGGAATTCCACGGTCGGGGGTGCCTTGAATTTCGTTGAGAACGGCGGCAGCAGCGCTGATCCGGTCTTGCGAGCTGTTACTTTCTTCGTCATTCTCTTTGGCAAAACCGGCCGTACACATCGCGGCAACCACGCACAGCAGCAGAAATCTTTTCATTTTTCCAGCTTTCTAATGTTTTGAAATTGAGGACGACCTAAGTCTAAGGGGAAGATCGAGTTTGCTGCATGAAAAGCGGGTCCGGGTATCCAACTGCTTACGTTGCAGGAATTTTCGTGCCTTGGACGCCTGGTTGATATGAGGGTAAAACAGCAGGTCCCGCGACTTCGCTCGGGATGACAGTCATGATTCGATGACATCCATGACCCGAGAACTCATCAGTCTCGTTGCAGGTGATTCAACTTCTGGATATGACAAGATTGGCGGGAATGTAAAAACGAGCTAGCAAAAAAATGTGGGGCTGGCAGCGGTGACCCTAAATCTCCGCTCCCAACCCCATCTCCCAGGTTCTGTGGTAGGTGAATGGAGTATGCGTCGAAGGCAAAATACCGGCAAGATTACGATGGACACTGTCCTTAAGTAACCAGCGTGACTATTCAGCCGGATTAACAATTGGCGGGGTTATTCAGACGCGAATCTGGGGTCTGGCGATTCACGAGCGACCCTGCTACGTGTTTGCCGGCAAAGCGCCTCTATTTTGCGATGACCAGCGAATGCGTGATGGCATGCACCGAGAGAGCAATGCGATTTTGCACGCCGACTTTGCGCATCAACTTCGCGACGTGGGCCTTTACCGTACGTTCCTCAATGCCGAGTGCGGAGCCAATTTCTTTATTCGAACGGCCTACGACCAGCATTTCCAATACTTCCTTTTCGCGGTCGGTGAAAGTTACGCG
The DNA here is from genome assembly GCA_040003205.1 of Acidobacteriaceae bacterium. Classification (GTDB taxonomy): domain Bacteria; phylum Acidobacteriota; class Terriglobia; order Terriglobales; family Acidobacteriaceae; genus JALYIM01. The sequence continues at coordinate 2,583 of JBDUDA010000061.1, forward strand.
GCCCGCTGGAAAGATGCGTCCGGGCGAAGAGCTGACGCGTTCAATAAACATGGAGAGCACGTGCCGCGGCGCCCACACCGAGCCTTTACTGACAATCCGGATCGCTTGCACGAATTCGGCTGGTGAAGCAGCTTCGTCTACGTAACCCTTTGCGCCCGCGGCGATAGCTTTGAGGATGGTCTCGTCGTCCACGCCCGAGCCGGTAACGATGATGCGAAGATCTGGCCGGGTCGCCTTAAGGCTGGCCATGGTATCGAACAGGTTTTGGCCGCTGCGATTGCCGAGCAGAACCAGATCAATGTTCTCCAGCGTGCCAATTTCGGGGAGCGAGGCTGATACCAGTTCGAAATCAGACTCAGAATCAAACAGGGCGCGAAATCCCACAAACCGCAGTGGATCACTTTCCACTACGGCAATACGGATGAGCGGTTTTCTTGCCATTGCAGCTTTCATGCGGTTCCTTACTCGAAAGATGTCGCTAGCATAACGGCAGCGGAGGCATATCCCAAGCAAAGTAACGGTTTGGCAATTACGGGAGTAACATACAATGGCTGATATGGAAATCATTGTAAGGAATGAGGAAAAATGACGAAATCATCCCTGGGATGCGGTTGGATTTTGGCGGCGGTAATGGCTTTAGGCTTAACGCTTTCGGCACAGACAGCTTATCAACCGAAATTCAAGGGTGATCCGGCGCGCTCCGACTCCGAAGCTAAGGCGCTGGGATACATGCGCACCGTAACTCGCGCTCAAAAACAGTACGACAAGAAAAATGGTAAGTATGCCAAGTCATTGAACGAACTTGTGCATACCGGCTCTTTCACCAAACGCATGACCCAGACAGATCGCGGAGATTACACTGTCACTTTTCGCCAGCGCAAAGACGGTTATCAACTTACTATGACGCCCAAGCAGCTCGATCCCCAGCATCGTTCGTTCTACGCCGATGAAGATGGCGATATCCACGCCGATGAAGAGAAAGCGGCGACCGAGAAGTCGCTGAAGGTGCATGAGGCACGTTTTTAGCTAAGGAAAAGCAGGTCCCTCCACTCTCTGCTGATTCGCTTTCCGCGAATCAATTCGTCAGTCGGGATGACAGAGCAACCGCAGCGAAAGATGAACGGCTGGCGATGTACTGGTGGCCACAACGAGGCGAATATCGTCTGCTACAATCTTCGTACGTGGCACACAGGCGATGGTTTAAAGCTCACCTGCGGACTTCTCCTTATGCCAAATAATTCGCGCAATCTTAAGATGTTGGCAGTTTTTGCGATGCTCCTGGTCGTGGCTTCCGGCGCCGGATGCAAAGGGTTTTTCGTGAATCCAACGCTCACGTCAGTGACCATTGGGCCGCCCACGCCCACGATTCAGCAGGGGAACACACTGCAGATGGCGGCGACTGGAACTTACAATGATGGCACCACGAAGACGCTGAGTTCCAATTTGTTTTGGAGCAGCTCAGATGCAACCGTGGCCAGCGTTAGCACGACCGGTTTAGTGACCGCGCTCTCGGTAGGAACAGCACAACTCAGCGCCGCCTCCGGAACGGTGACGGGCACTACCACGCTGACCGTTTCGCTCGGGAACATCACTCGCATCGCGGTCACTCCAACCAATAGCAGCACGCTCCAGGGCACGACGGTCCAATTCACTGCCATTGCTACGACATCGGACGGCGTAGCCCACGACATTACATCGAGCGCGCAATGGAATTCGTCGAATTCCAGCGCGGGCACGATCAACAGCGCCGGACTCTTCACGGCAGCGCCCTCCGTTACATCGGCTCAGATAACCACCGTGAGTGCGACGTCTGGAAACATCACGGGGCAGACTGGTTTGACAGTCAATCCGTAAAAAGATTTTTTATCAGCGAGGATTTCCCTTCTGGGAATCGCTCTCTCGCAGGTAATGAATCGGTTAACCTTCCTTCGAATTCTGCTCCGAGATCCTGCGCTATAGTGTTTGTGGCTTGCGAAAACGACCCCCAAAGTTTGCGTGGTTTGTTGCATCGGCATGCTTGTTCGCGGTTGCGCTGCTCTTATCTGGATGCAAGCGTGGCCGTCACGGAGAGCAGGAGTTTGCCTATGTTTCCTCTGCTCAAGCTGTGCTTCGTGACCACCTCGCGGCAGTGTACGAAAAGAGTGGTGTGGTTAAGAATGGCGAGCGGGTCGAGGTGTTGGAGCGGGAGCGGCGCTTCGCCCGAGTTCGGACGTCGAGCGGAAGTGAGGGCTGGGTGGAGCAACGCAATCTGGTCACCCAGGATGTTTATGAGCAATTCCAGAAATTGGCGCGTGACGAGCAAAAATCTCCCGTGCAGGCCGCAGGCATCACTCACAACGAAAGCAATCTTCATGTCACTCCCGGCAGGGATACCGATCACCTTTACCAGTTGAGTGAAGGTTCAAAACTCTCCTTACTGAGGCGCGCTTCCGCTGAAAAGACAACAGGTGCTGCATCCGCAAAACCGGGCGCGACCAAATCTGCCAAAACCGCAGCTGCTCCTTTAGAAGACTGGTGGCTGGTGCGGGACTCTCAACAGCACGTCGGTTGGATTCTTTCGAGAATGGTGGATCTGGATGTGCCCATCGAGATTGCTCAATATGCCGAGGGCCAGCGCATGGTGGCGTCATTTGTGCTCAATCAGGTAAGCGATGGAGACAAGAAAATCTCGCAATATCTCGTACTGTTCACTCAGCCGAAAGATGGCATGCCCTTCGACTTCGATCAAGTGCGGGTCTTTACCTGGAACGTCCGGCGGCACCGCTATGAAACCGCCTATCGCGAGCGCAAGTTAAATGGCATTCTGCCAGTCAGGGTTTCGCAGGAAAGTTTCGACAAAGAGGGGACGCTTCCGGTTTTCGTGGTGCACGTCAAAGACGATGCCGGCAACATTACGGACCGAAAGTACAAGCTCAATACGCCCATTGTGCGGCGTGTTCTCGCACCGGGCGAACAGAAAGAAGCTCCGCAGCAACGAGCTCACGGGCATCACTCTTAAGCCTACGAATAAAACTGCGCAATGCTCTCCACCACCCAGCGCTGCTCCTCCGCCAGCAATTCAGGAAACATTGGAAGCGCGAGAACTTCGTGGGCCGCTCGTTCAGATTCCGGCAGATCTCCCTCTCGATAACCGAGATAGGAAAAACTGGGCTGCAAATGGAGCGGCACAGGATAATAAATTTCTGTTCCAATCTTGCGGTCTGCGAGAAATTTTCTAAGTTCATCCCGTCGCGTGGCCCGCACCACATATTGGTGAGATACCGAGCGTGCCTGCGCGGAGATTTTCACCGGCCTGATCGGCGACTTACTTCCCTGCCCTAACAACCCAGACTCGGACAGCAATCGGTCATAGAGATCGGCATGTTCCCGGCGCTTGCGGTTCCATTCTTCGAGATGGGTCAACTTTACGCGGAGAATGGCAGCCTGAATTTCGTCGAGGCGGGAGTTCCATCCAAATTCTTCGTGATGGTAGCGTCGGGAGCTGCCGTGATTCCGCAGCCTGCGCAGATGCGCTGCAAGTTCGGGATCGTTCGTAGTAACAAGCCCAGCATCGCCGTAGGCGCTTAAATTTTTGGTTGGATAAAAACTGAATGCGGCGGCGCGTCCCATTGACCCCGCATGACGACTTCCCCAAGCCGCGCCGATGGCCTGCGCAGCATCTTCAACGATCTGTAGGTGAAATTCGTCCGCGATGGCTTGTAGTGCGTCCATGTCGGCGCACTGGCCGTAAAGATGCACGGGCAGCAGCGCGCGAATTTTGTGAGAACCTCCGTGGCTAAGTCTGTCGCGAATTCGCACAGCGGCTATGTTGAGAGTGTCGGGGTCAACGTCAACGAAGATAGGACGCGCTCCAGCACGCACGATGGCGCTCGCGGAAGCGAAAAAACTGAAAGCAGTTGTGATGACGGAATCGCCCGGCACCACCCCGGACCCAAGAAGTGCCAGCCAGAGCGCGTCCGTCCCTGAGGCGCACGCAACTCCGTCCACCGCTCCGGTGAGGGCTGCAATCTCTCGTTCGAGGGCTTCGGTTTCCGCTCCGAGTACGAATTTTTGTGAGGCGCAGACGCGCTCGATCGCCGTCAGCACTTCCTCGCGGATGTTTTGATATTGGCGATGCAGGTCAAGAAGCGGGACTTCGTTCACTTTCACATTTGCGGACTTGCGGGCTGAGACTTCCGGCGATCTTTTGGCCGCGTTGTTGGATGCCGTCACGCGCTGCGATTTTACCAGCTATTCCGCCTGCGCCCTGTCCAGCATTTAGATTTCATGATTTCCGGAAAAATACGTCAAACATTCTTACTGGTCTTAGTAACTTTCAGCTGTGGGAGGGAGGGTGGCGGGGTGTTTTCTGTGAAGGCTTGCACGCATTCTTGCAGACTTTGTCGCAGGCGAGTCAATTCGATTCCGCCAAAATGTTCCGGATAGCCGGACAGATTGCGCAGCGCGCGTTTCAACACAGACTCCGCGCCCATGAGATTGCCCTGGCTATGGTGGTGGAAGGCGACGGACATCTGCACTAACCCCTGGAAGAAAAGCTTTTGCTCTCCCGGCGCAGATCGCCATAAATCTTCAAACAATTCGTGGGCTTCGAAGAAATGCGCGCGATTGAAGGATGAGATTGCCTGCCGAAAAGCTGCGTTATCGGAGAGGGGTTCTGAGGAAGAACTAATCATTGGGATCCACGCGGTGCGAGAAAAGGAGGTCCCTCGACCGCGCTCGGGATGACAACTCCTATACCTAACCCCTGTCATCCCGACCGAGGCGGTGATTCGCGCAGCGGATCACCGGGGAGTGGAGGGACCTGCTGTTCCCCTCCTGAAAGAACTTCATTTTCCGAACATGGGGTAGTGACTGGCTGCCCCCATGAAAAACATAAGCGGCAATGAAAGAAAAGCATTCATGCGCGAGGACAGGAACGCCATTCGGGCCATGCGCGCGGACTTTTCCGGCATTGGAGTTCCGCTGGTCGCGCTTTCTCTTGTCCACTGAATCATGCGCTTCTGTATGCGCCAGATCACCCCCCACACATTCAGTAGCATCACCCACCCCAAGCCGCCGCCGATTCCAATGGAAAGCATTCGGTTACTTTCCCATCCATGATTGTTCAGGTGGAGAAAAATCCACGACGCAGCGATGACGACGACCGCCACGATGGGGGCCAGGACCAGACCCTTATTCAATATCCCTTTTCCGGGGATGAGCAGGGCGTAGAGAATGGCCCAGACGGCGGTCCAGATCGCAAAGAAGCTCGCCATTGCCATTCCAGAAGACGCTCCGGCATTTTTTGCATCGGAGGCCACAACCGTGCCCCAATAAGCCAATCCAGCGAGAACGGTGGCCACGGCGGCCCAGCGGAACCAGAAGAGGGCGCGAGTCAGCAGCAGGGGAAGCACTTTCCCTTTTGTTGCCGGATCTATTTCTTTCATGAAAGGCACATTCACCAGATTGAAGAAATACAGCAGGCCGATCCACAAAATTCCCGCGACAAAATGGACGAAGCGCAGCACCATCAGCGCGTTGCTTTGCAGGTCGTCAGGCAGACTGAAAATAGGGGTGAAGGTTGCGGGATGAAATACTGGAGTTGGCATTGACTCTCCGACATTTTTCGAGAAGCGCCCGATTCTACAACGAAAATGCACTATCGAGTGCGCCGAAGTTGAAAAGTGAGTGGCGAGGCCTTATCGTACGAATGGACAAGGTCGTTTCTCCGCTTTCTGGTTTTGGGAAGTGTCTTCCCGGCTCGTTTGAGAGTGGACCTGACGATCTGGTCAAGGAGACCGGTCATGGAAAATAAGCTGGCACAGAACATACAAGAGACATTCCTGAATACCGCTCGCAAGGAGAGGAACAACATCACGATTTATCTTTTGAGCGGAGTTAAACTCACCGGGCGCATTCGCTCGTTTGATAAGTATTCAGTGATTCTTGAGACCAATAACCAAGAACAGCTAATTTTCAAGCATGCGATTTCAACAGTGGCCATGGGCAAGTCTTCTCACCCACAACCCGAGAAAGTGGCTTCCATCAGCGCTCCAGTGCCCGACGCGGAAGTGACACAAGCAGCGAGCGCTTCTGGCACGGAAGGATAGGTTTCAGTCCCATTGCGTGCATCTGGTTCCAGAATTTCGTCGCGGAACGGCGGGGCGCGCTCGAAATCCAACGAGGCCGCTCCCCGGGAACGTGCGTTTTTAATTGGAATGCACTGGCGTGAGCGCCCGCGCGCCAAAGCAGCCAAGACTTCCCTCACCAGCGGAGCAGCGGCGGCGCGGGACAACGCCAGCAGCCCGTCTGCCAGCTCAAAGGCTCCGACAATCCCCGAATTCAGCGCCGAAGAATCATTGGACGAACTTCGCTCGCTGGCCGGCAGCGCGGGCGCCGAGGTAGTGGGAGAGTTTCTCCAGCATCGCGACAAACCTGATCCGGCCACGCTCATCGGCAAAGGCAAGCTGGAAGAAATCGCGGGCGCGGCAGCTTCCGCATCTGCGGATTTGCTGCTTTTTGATCACGACCTCACTGCCTCGCAACAACGGAATATCGAAAAAGTTGTGAACATCAGGGTTATTGATCGCACGCAGCTGATCCTCGACATTTTCGCGAAGCACGCGCGCACGCGTGAAGGCCAGATGCAGGTGGAATTGGCGCAACTAAACTACATGCTCCCTCGCCTGGGGGGGCGCGGAATTGAGATGTCGCAGCTTGGCGGCGGAATCGGCACCCGAGGTCCCGGCGAAACTCAGCTTGAAACCGATCGCCGTAAAATTTACCGGCGCATCCGCCACGTCAAAGAGCAGATTGAAAACGTGCGCCGCGTCCGCACCCAGCAGCGGCAAAGGCGCGGCGAGTCGCTTCCGGTCGCTACCATCGCGCTGGTGGGCTATACCAACGCAGGAAAATCTACTTTATTTAACGTCCTGACCAAGGCGTCAGTGCTGGAATCCTCCAGAATGTTTGCCACTCTCGACCCCACCATTCGCTCCGTAAGGTTGCCATCCAAGCGTCAGGTATTGCTATCTGACACGGTAGGGTTTATCCGCAACCTTCCGCATACCCTGGTGACGGCATTTCGCGCCACGCTGGAAGAAGTGCAACGGGCGGCGCTGGTCATACAGGTTTCCGACGCCAGCAGTCCGCTCTCCGTCGAACAGGATGCGCAAGTGGATCGTGTGCTCAAGGAACTCGAGGTCGCGGACAAGCCCCGGCTACGGGTGATGAATAAGATTGACTTGCTTTCTCCCACACAGCGCGAGAGTCTGCGCGACGACCAAGGGAGCGTGCACATTTCGGCGGCAAAAGGTGTCGGCATTACTACGCTGTTGGAACGTATTGATGACATGCTGTCAGAAGATGCTTTGAGCCGGATCATTTTGCGCATACCGCAAAATGAAGGGAAGATGTTGGCTCTGCTCGAAGGACGATCACGGATTTATTCTCGGAGTTACAAAGACGGATTGGTGGAACTGGAAGTGGAAGCTCCGGAATCCGTGGTCCGGAAAGTGAAAAAGTGGATAGTCTGACGGGACTTGTGTTTTTGCCAATTAAATAGGCCGATGGCTAGGAAGCGGTGACTTTCCATGCCGTCGGCCTATTCGATCCGGATTGGATCGGAGGTGATACCTCTAATGCTAGTCCCACGAAGTCAGAAGTCAAGTTAAATGGCTTCTTGGCAGTGGCTCAATTTCAAAATAACCTGTCATCTCGACCGGAGTCGTGGCTTCGCGCAGCGAAGACACCGCGGAGTGGATAGACCTGCTTTTCCCCCTTCTTTTTTAATAGGGTCTCTCGACTCCGCAAAACCAAACGGCTTTGCTTCGCTCGAGATGACAACCTTGAGTTGTAGCTTTTGAATTGAGCCGCTACCTGCTTCTTTCGGTTCAAATTCGGGAGTCGATCCTGCCCGCAACATCGGGAAAAGTTTCGGAAAACCTACTGCCCCGAGGTCCCTCTCGAGGTTGACAGTGATATTCTAAGATGTTAAGTTTATTGGTCTTCTAGCCGTTTAGACCGAGCTGCAACCAGCAAACACATATGGATGAGACGCTCAGACAAGTAGGCGGATTACTGCTCGGATCAGTGCCGACCATTGCCTTCATTATTTTGCTTTACGCGCTGTACACCAACCTGGTGCATAAGCCGCTTTTGCAGGTACTGGCGGAACGCCATGACAAGACGCAGGGAGCGATTGACAAAGCTCGCGGCGACATCGCCGCCGCCGAGACCAGGACTGCGGAATACGAACAGAAATTGCGGGAAGCGCGCGCGTCCGTTTTTAAAGCGCAGGAAGCACGCCGCCAGATAGCCCTACAGGCACGCACCGCCGCGTTGAATGAGGCGCGCTCCAGATCTCAGGCGCAGGTGAAGGAAGCACGCGCAGCCATCGAAGCGGACAAAGTTGAGGCGCGGAAGACGCTTGAGGCTGAAAGCTCCGGTCTTGCCCAGGAAATCATCCGAACTGTTTTGCGCCCGTCCAGCGGGCCCTTGACAACTTCTTCTCTCGGCGGCCAAGGATGAACCGGGGGGCCATGAGAACTGCACGAGAGAAGTTTGTCCGCAAGATCGTTACTCGTCTTCTGATTTTCCTGCTGGCTCTAACTTTGATGTGGATGGCGATGTCGTTAGCTCCCAAGACGAACGCGCGACTTATTACTTCGTCCAGCGTTCTCGCAGCCTCCAACATGCAGACGGAAGACGCTCCGCAGGAAGCTGGAGGCCAGCTCGCAGAGCATTCGCGGGAAGCGGCAGGCGAGGACGAAAACGCGCAGTTCAAGCAATCTCCGTCAGTAAAATTGCTGGCTCGGATGACTGGACTTAGTCTCGAGCATGCGTACCTTTTAAGTGTGTTATTGAACTTCGCGATCATAGCGGGCGCGGTAGTATTTGCTTTGAAGAGGAAATTGCCGGGAGTATTTCGCGATCGGTCGTCCTCGATTCAAAAAGCCATGGCTGAGGCACGGACCGCGAGTGAAGATGCAAACCGCAGGCTCGCCGATATCGAAGCCCGCCTTTCCAAGCTCGGCGGCGAAATTCAGCAGATGCAATTATCCGCCGATAAAGAGGCTTTAGCTGAAGAAGCACGCATCAAAGCGGCTGCTGAGGAAGACGCGAAAAAGATTGTCGAGTCTGCGACCCAGGAGATTGCGGCCGCGACTAAAAATGTTCGCCGGGAACTGAAAGCCTACGCCGCTGATTTGGCGGTTGCACTTGCCAGAAAACAGATACGGGTGGACGATGCGACCGATCACAACCTGATTGACGGGTTCGCGCAAAGACTTTCTGCCGATAGCGGGCGCGACGCTTCGCAAGGGCAAGGAAAGGTCCGTCAGTAAGCATGGCGACTGTCACAAACACCTACGCGCGGGCGTTCGCGGATGTCGTCTTCAGCAGCCATCTGGATCCAGCAAAGACGCTTCAGGAAGTGCAGTCCATCGCGGGTCTAGTGGCCGAAAGCAAAGAATTGCGGCAGGTTTGGGAGACGCCCTCGATTTCAGCCGAACAAAAGCGCGGCGTACTGGACGCGATTGTGCAGCATGACGGAATTTCGAAGCCGGTTAGAAATTTTCTTGCGGTACTGATAGATCATCACCGGATCAATTTTCTGCGGCCTATCGTGGATGAATTCAGCAAGGAACTCGACCAGCGGTTGGGATTTATTCAAGCGGAAATCACCAGCGCGCGCGACTTGAACGATTCCGAGAAAACTGCGCTGGAATCTAAAGTTGAGAAGCTGACAGGGAAAAAAGTCCGTGCGAAATATTCTCAGAATCCCTCTCTTTTGGGGGGCGCGATCATTAGAGTTGGCAGCACAATTTACGACGGCTCGGTCGAAGGCCAGTTGGAAACCATTCGTGAACAATTAGCGGCAAGCTAAAGGTAAGAACCGAATTTTATGGCACAAATTAAAGCTAACGAAATTACGCAGTTAATCCGCCAACAGATCGAGAACTACGAATCCAAGATTGCAGTGGACGAAGTCGGCACCGTCATCACGCTCGGCGACGGTATCGCCCGCGTCCATGGCCTCGACAAAGTGATGGCCGGCGAACTGTTGTCTTTTCCGCACGACCTCGCGGGCATCGCCATGAACCTGGAAGAAGATCAGGTCGGCGTGGTGCTGCTGGGCGATTACACCGAAATTAAAGAAGGCGACCCCGTCAAGCGCACCGGACGCATCATGAGTGTCCCCGTGGGCGACGGAATGATAGGCCGCGTTGTGGACTCGCTCGGCCGACCCATTGATGACAAGGGCCCGATCTCGACGGAGAACTTCATCGCC
>JBDUDA010000062.1:0-12824 GCA_040003205.1 Acidobacteriaceae bacterium
CACCCATGCGGGCATAGGGATGTTTCGACTCCCTCGTCGTTCACTTCGTGAACGACTCACTCGCTCAACATGACAGTGGGTAGAGGGAAGAGCACGGCTTTCAGCCGTGCCCGTAGGTGACACTCGATCCCGAACGGTACGACTAAAGACCGCTCGGGTTTGCGGGGATAGGGATGTTTCGACTCCCTCGTCGTTCACTTCGTGAACGACTCAGTCGCTCAACATGACAGTGATTATTTGGGCGATTGCTCCGGCGCCTTGGTACCGGAGGTTGTGGGGTCGCTACTCGGCGCCGTCCCGTCCTTCGCGCCGGGATCTTTCGATACTTCCTGTCCGTTGTAGGTGATCTTCGATTTCGATCCGAAGTAGTGGTAGTCGGAGTATTTCACGATCTCGCGCACTTTTACGTCCCCGGCTGAAAACTTCAGAGTGTCTTCCGCGAAGGTGTAAGTGGGGAACCAGTATTTCCCGTCAATCTGCTCGCGATAAGTGGTGAACTTCGGGAAAAGATTTTCGTTGTCTTTCTTTTTGCGGATGTCGGGAACACTTTTTCCGTAAGTCTTTACGATCTGTAGATCTTTATCGTCCACCCAGATGCGCCCTTGAAAGTAACGCCTCTTGCCTTCAATCTTTTTCGGGGCAACATCGAAAACGTAGCAATGTAATTCATCTTGCTGCTGCTGTCCGACGTAGAGAATGTCGTAGTCGCCGATGTCGTCGCTGGTCAGCACGAAGGGTAAACGATTTTCGATGTCGTCCACATCCTGCTCCGTCATCATGATGCGTTCGAGCGAGGATTGCGGGGCGAAGACCACATTCTTAACCTTGTGTCCCTGGTTGTCGAAGGTGACGTCGAAGACCTGCTTGTATTCACCGTCAATCGTGTCGCCCTCCAGCGTTCGTACAATCACGCTTTGGCGATAGGTATACTGCTCGCGCGCTTCCTGAAACTGTTTTTCTTTTGCGGCAAACTGCTGGATGACCTGGTCAGAAGTAACGCCTTTGGGTTGGGCCGTGTTGAGCGGACCTTCGTCTGCCATCGCAGGCAATGAAAGCAGTCCGCAAAGGAGAAGGGACGCCGTCACGTAGCGTCGAACAGAAAACATTCGGGTAGCGATTTTTTTCAATGGTCTCCCCAAATAGTCATGATCGTGTTCTGAGCACAAACGTTTAGATGCACGCGGGGCGGCCGAGGTGCCAAGGTGAATCATTCACGGCTACCCGCTCTATCGCATGTAAAATTAACAGTCTAGGCGATGACTCAAAGTTCGCGACCCTTAATGTTCGATAAGATTGATGCGCAGCCGGATATCGCGCAGTTAGCGTCGCTTCCCGAGGTCAGGGCGGCGCTGGCCTGGATTCGCGCGCATGAGGCGCAATTCGTTCGTTGGCAGTTGGATCTGGCAGCCATTCCGGCCCCCCCGTTCGGGGAGAGCGCCCGTTCGCGTTGGATCGAATCCCGCTTTCAGGAACTCTCGCTCGACGATGTACACAGCGATGAAGTGGGCAATGTTTTTGGCCGCATAGGAAGTCTGCCCTCCGCAGGGACTCATTACACATCGGTGAGCGCGCATCTAGATACGGTCTTTCCGGCGGGCACCCCTCTCAATGTAAGGCAGCAGGGGACCCGTCTATATGGGCCAAGCGTATCGGATAACGCCGCCGGAGTGACTGCCCTGCTGGCAATCGCAGCGGCGATGCGGGCGTGCAAAATCGAGCCCCCCTCCCCTATTCTTTTCGTCGGTAATGTTGGCGAAGAAGGCGAAGGAGATTTGCGCGGAATGCGGCACATCTTCTCCGATTCCCGCTGGAGCGACTCAATCGGACGCAGTGTGGTGCTCGACGGCGCTGGCACCGATACCATTGTTTCCGAAGCCCTCGGAAGCCTTCGTTTCGAAGTAATCGTGCGGGGTCCGGGGGGACATTCGTGGAGCGATTTCGGCGCGCCGAATCCTATCTTCGCGCTTGCCAAGGCCATCAAGTTGTTCATCCAAACGCCGGTTCCTTCGTCGCCAAAGACGACATTTAATGTTGGCGTCATTCGAGGAGGTACATCGGTCAACTCCATTCCCGAATCCGCCAGCATGCGAGTGGATGTTCGCTCAACCTCGATGGCCGAAATGGAGCGGTTGGAATCCATGCTGCGAGGTTCGATTGCGGCAGCGGTGGAAGAAGAGAACCTTGATGCGGCCAAGCCGGGGAATCCGCAAACACGTTCCTCGGGATTGAGCGTGGAAATCGTTTCCATCGGCAACCGCCCGGCGGGCGAACTAGCGTCCGATTCGCGGATTCTGCAAATTATTCGTGCGGTGGATTCGCACCTAGGCAACACAGCGCAGATTCAGCGTGCTTCGACGGATGCCAACATTCCGCTCTCCATGGGAAGGGAAGCAATCGCGATTGGGGCGGGGGGCACGGGGGGCGGAGCCCATACCCTACAAGAATGGTTCGACTGCACTGGCAGAGAATTTGGCCTGCGACGGATTCTGCTGACCGTGCTGGCGCTCACTGAAGGCGATAAGTAAATGTCCGATTTTAGTTGTGAAGACGCCTGCCTAAAAGGCCGATTTCGTTCTGGCCGGCTTGAAGGGAATCATAACAACAGCTTCGAGGTCGATCGCGCTTCCGTTTTTTGTAGCAGGAGCAAATCGCCAGCGCAGTAGCGCATTACGGGCATATTCGTCCAGGCGATCGTCGGCGCTCACGAGGATACGCACTTCTCCCACAGACCCATCGCGATGGATGACAGCGTAGAGAGTTACCGTTCCCGCGATGTTGTGTCGAATCAGTTCTGCTGGATAACCTGGATCCACTTCTTGTAGGGCAACCGGCGCCACCAAGGGGCCTACCTGCTGGTTTTGTTTCAGTTCCGCAAATCGGATTACCCAGCTTCCTCCCGCTGAATTGAGATTTGGCATGTTCAGCGTCATGGAGTAAAACTTGCGCGCTCCAAAAATGGTTCGCTCAGCTTGAGTGGCATCGTTCGCGGACCTGGGCGAAAGAGTTTCTGTCGGTAACGCGGTTACCCGCTGTGGAATGGCCTTAGCGATGACAGATTTTTCGCTCGCGGATGAAGCTGAATCATTGGCAACGGGCTTGGAGGCGACTGCCTTCGATTCAGCGCCGATTAGAAGCCCGGAAGGAATGTCACGGCGATTGGTGTCGGTTGACGAACCAGCGGATTTTTCTCTGACCTCTGCGGCGGGTGCGCCAGAGGCGGCGGAATCTCCCTGCGGCGTTGCCGCGAAAGAGCCTCGTCGGTTTCCTGGAGTAATTTGAGCATCCGTGGGGGCCACCGGAGTGGCGTTGAGCGCTATGAGATTTCTGCTTTGGTCGCGTGACGGGGTTGCGGAGAGCGACGGGGGAGGCGCAACCGCGCTATTTGAGTCGGACGGGGACGGTCGGGAATACTGCGAATGCTCGAGCGTGTTCAATTGCGGAGAGGGTTCGACGACATCCGCAGCCACTGCTGGGCTCTGCCCGAGATTTCGGGATGAATCAGACTCCATCGTGGGCTGAGGCGCAACTACCACGGCATCCGCCAGTCCTGATGTCATTTGTCGGGGAGCTGCGTTCATTTGGGGCGCGGGGGCAACCACCGCCGTCATGACTGGGGGTTTCTGTGGCTGCGCCTTCAATCCGGTAATTTCTCTTTCAGTCAAGGCTGCGGGTATCACGGGGTTCTCGGCAGCCCATGAAACCATGTTTGGTAGCGGCAATGGATTGGACGAGCGCACGGCGGGAGCAGTGACCACGGTCTGTGCGCGATTGTCCGATTCCGGGGGGACTGAAATGATGGTTTGCGGCGATTTCCGCGGCGATCCATTTTCAGCTTGAGGCGTCGGAGAATCTGGTACGAGAGTATCGAGCGGAGGCAGATATTCAGACGGGCTGAAATAGATAACTCTGGAGTGATCGAATGGAGTGCGTTCCAAAACGTGGGGAGGCGGCGCAAATTTGAAGGCTGTCAGAAAAATGGCGGCTACGAGAGCGTGTGCGAATAAGGACTGTCCAAAGCTTTTCCAGGGCGTGCGCGCGACTACGAAAACATCCGCCCAAAAAATTCCGGGAGGCGACGACGCTGAAACGGTCGTACCCTTGTCCGGCAACAAGAAATCTCTCAAATTTCCGACGAAAACTTTATGTGCCGGTTCCAGTTCGATCAGAAGCCGCGGAACAGGCGAGAGTGACTTGATGAAAGGAAAGCCTGATTTCGAGGCGGCTGGAGGGTTTGTCATTGATTCAAATGGATTCGCTGGGCAAAAAAACGGGAATTGCCATTCATTATAGACGTGCTCGCGGCCCTTCCAGCCCTCGTGAGGGCCTTTTCCGTGATCTAATATGCCTGTAGATTTAGGTGTCCGATGAAAAATCTTTGTAAACTTTCATGCACTCTCCTGTTCTGGAGCGTGCTCGGCTTTTCTCAAAGCTCGACGCCTGATTCAGTTGCCGGCGAAACTCAGCCCACTGCCACGGTTAATTCTGGCGAACAAAGCGCTGGTTCGAGTTATTCGGGGATGTACACATTTTTGCAGGATGGCGAATTTGTACAACTCACCATTGAAGATTCCGCTGAAAATAGTCAGAAGCAGAAAAGCGTTAGCGGATTCGTTTCCCGCTACGGCAATACCGACAGTGATCGCGGCGCATTTCTGGATCAATTCATAAAGCACGGAACCCTCGACGGAAACACTATTACTTTCGCCACCGAAACAGTCCACGGCACCTGGTACGAATTCAAAGGAACCATTGATCGCGGACCGGGAAAGAACGTTGGGGACGAAGGCTACTACCTGATCAAAGGCGCTCTAGCGGAGTTCACCAGCGATAGCACTAAGAAGAGTTCCACCAGCTCGCGACAAGTGGCATTTAAATCTTTTCCACAGGACGCCGGAGCGCCTCCTAAACGCCAGGACTAGCGAACTTTCACGCCAGGGATTCCACCATCGATTTTTTGTGTTGTGATCGCATGTTGACCAAATGGTCAGTCCTGCATCTAACCATTGAAGAAAGTATCGCGATTTCGCGGGATCGGACCTGCGACGGAGACTGGCTGGGTCGTTCCGGCTGGTTAACTTCGAAGGTATAATGTAGGCAAGGAATTATAGACATTGCAATTTTAGTTACTGGAGGAAGTTCCCATGGAGCAACGCGCTAGCGCGTTTTGGACGCGTCTCAAGGCTAACCGGTTGGCGTCCACTCTCACCATTTTGGTCACGCTTTCGCTAGGTATTTTGATTGGCACGGTGATTTCTTACGGAGTCAAGGGCCAAGAGGGGAGAAAAACCTCCGACGCTACCCCGCTCAGTGTGCCTTCGCCCCAGCAGCTTTCGAACCAGTTCTCCCAGATTTCGAAACAACTCGAGCCCAGCGTCGTCAACATTAATACTGAATCTACAATTAAGGCTTCACCTCGGCGCAGGGGCGGAAATCCAGAACAGCCGGACGAGCAGAATCCATTCGACGATTTCTTTGACCGCTTTTTTGGCGGTCAGGGCGGTCAAGGAGGACAGGGCGGTAACGGCGGCGCAGGAGGTGGTCCGGTGCGCGAGCATTCGCTGGGCTCCGGAGTGCTGGTCGATCCCAAGGGATTTATCCTGACCAACCGCCACGTGGTCGAGAAAGCGGACCGCATTCGCGTGAAATTGCAGGATGACGCCCCTGGAGTTCTCCACGACGCAAAAGTGATCGGCACCGATCAGGAGACCGACCTTGCGGTAATTAAGATTGAGGTAAATCGTCAATTGCCAACGGCTAAACTCGGCAACTCCGACAGCATGCAGGTTGGCGATTGGGTTTTGGCGATTGGCAGCCCGTTTGGCCTACAGGAAACGGTTACGGCGGGAATTGTTTCCGCCAAGGGCCGCAATATCGTCCCTAACCGCCAGTTTCAGTCTTTTATCCAGACTGATGCGGCCATTAATCCAGGCAACTCAGGCGGTCCGCTGGTCAACATGGCGGGAGAAGTAATAGGCATTAATACCGCGATCTTGACTGACACGAACGCCTATGCGGGCGTCGGATTCGCCATGCCATCGAACACGATTGTGCAGGTTTATAACCAGCTGATCGGTCCCGGCCACCGGGTTTCGCGCGGATCCATTGGCATAGAGTTTGCCGCGCAGGAGAATCCCGCGATCGCCAGAGTTTACGGCGTCAATTCCGGAGTCACGGTATCGAACGTGGTTTCCGGAAGTCCTGCCGATCAAGCCGGCCTGAAAGTGGGCGACACAATTACTTCCGTGGATGGTAAGCCGGTGAAAAACGGCGACGAATTGGTCTCGGATATCGCCAGCCGCAAGCCCGGCAGCAAAGCCAATCTGGGCATCATGCGCAACGGTAAGAAGCAGGAGATTTCGGTTACGGTTGCGGATCGTTCGAAACTCTTTGCCTCCCGTCTTGGGGATGAAGAAGACAACAGCGAGCAGGCTACGCCCAAGGAAAGCCGTCTTGGATTAAGCGTGCGCGGCATCACTTCGGAGATGGCGGATCGGTTAGATATCCAGTCAGGCAAGGGCGTGATTGTGCAGGAAGTTAAGCCCGGGTCGTTTGCGGACGATATCGGGTTCACGCGCGGGGACGTCATCCTCGAAATCAATAAGCAGGCCGTGAACAGCGAGAATGACTTCACCCAGGTGCAGACGTCGCTCAAGAGCGGGCAGGATGTCGTATTCCTGGTTCGCCAAAGGGGCGCTGGCCGTAAAGATGGCACGATCTTTCTGGCGGGTACACTTCCGTAACGTATTGCACTCATAACAGCGCTGGCGTTGAAGCATGGTTCAAGAGATCATGGCTTCAGCGTCAGCACAGCGATCAGGCGACTCTTACTCGCGAGTGGAGCACTGATCCAAAGCTAACTTTTGAGGTGCGTTTTTGAGCAGGTCAGAAATTTGCCGGATGAACACAGTTGTTGTGCTGGTCGTTTCACTGTGCGCGGGCCCTTTGTTGTTTGCAGAGGCTGCCAAGCCAAAGGGTGCATCGGTCAAGGTTTCCGTTAGCTCGAATGCGCAGCCTGGTTCCAAAAAGCCTCACAGCTCGAAGCACAGAATCTCGTTTCTGAGGTCGCATGGCAAGCGCCCTCGCGGACAAGCCAACATCGACGGGCGGCGTACCAATGAAATTCAGAGCGCATTGATTCGCGAGCACTATTTAAACGGAAGCCCGTCCGGCACGTGGGACGATGCGACTCAGAAGGCGATGAAACGCTACCAGGCGGATCACGGGTGGCAGAGTAAGACGACTCCCGACGCCAGAGCGCTGATCAAGCTCGGCCTTGGCCCCGATCAGGAGCACCTGCTGAACCCGGAAAGCGCGATGACCAGTCAGCCGGCCTCGCCTCGAAGTGCATCGGTCTCACCTTCAGCGGTGTCAGAAAATCCCGCCAACGAAAAATTTCACTTGAAATAAGTCCTCCGCAGGCTGCGACGCCCCTCTAGCAAGTCCAAAAATATGGCAATGGTTTGTCGCGGATAATAGCCCGCGGATTTTCTTCCACCAGCGCACGTGCAATATCGCTTCCGAAAGTTTCAGCGATAGACGCGCGGGCCGCAGACAAAATGGGTACCCGGCGCTTGGTGTCGTGCGCATCGGTTGCGACTACATGCACAGCGTTATTTTTAAGTAACCAGTCCGCAGCTTGGGAAGCTTGAGCTCCCCAGAAGCCGGTGAGCGTAGACGCCGTAATCTGCACCGCGCATCCCAATTCGATCCATCCCAGCACGCGCTGTAAATTCTGCTGGAGGATCGGATTTCTTTCCGGATGAGTGATGATGGGCGTGATGCCCAGTGTTCGCAACTGCGTCAGAGACTGATCGAGTTGCGGAGGCACGCCGTAGTTGCTGAACTCGGCCAGCATATAGTGCGTTCCCTCGATGCAGTAGCGGTCGGGATCAGACAGGGCAGACTGCAAATTCTCGTACGACATGTGGAAGTCGCATCCCAGGCTGAGTTTGGGATTTTCTCCAATTCGTTCCCGCAAGTCGTTCAGCAGCCGACTCAAATATTCGCGATCGTAATGGTAACGTTCGTTGGAATGTGGAGTGGCAACCATGTGCTCAATGCCGTCCGCTAAAGCCATTCGGCACATCTCAGTGGCGGACTCCCATGATTTTGGGCCGTCGTCTACGTCGGGCAAGATATGGCAGTGGATGTCAATCACAATAGTGGTCTGCTACCGAGGAAACTAGCTGTAGCGTTCCTTCATAAATTCGGCAATCGAGGCATAGGCCTTAGTCAGAAACGCTTCATTGGGAAGGAATACGATGCGGAAATGTTTGCTGCCGGGTTTCTGACCGAATCCGGAGCCATGAACAACCAAAACCTGCTTTTGCAGCAGAAGTTCTTTTACGAATACGTCATCGCCTTCTGGAATATCTAATCGCGGGAAAGCGTAGAAAGCGCCGCGCGGAGGCACGCAACTCATACGTGGTATTGAATTGCAGGTTTTTACTGTGAGATCGCGCCTGATGCGAAGCTTTTTTCTCACTTCAATCAAATGATCCTGCGATCCGTCAAGCGCCGGCTGGATCGCGTATTGCTCCGGATGGTTGGCGCAGAGCCGGGAACGCAACAGACGGTGAATGCCTTCAATGTAAGGATTGACCTGCGCCGGGTCCCCGCTGATGATTCCCCAACCGATGCGCCAGCCGGGGGCCAGGTAGCTTTTTGAAAGTCCTCCGAAAGTAACGACCGGGACATCGGGAGCTAACGCGGCAAGAGAAATTTGGTCACTGCTGTCACCCTCGTCGTCATCGATAATTAACTTATCGTAAATTTCATCGGCAAAAATCAGAAGATTGTGGCGGCGGGCCAGATCCGCAATGCGCTCCAGCATCTGCCGCGAGCAAACTGACCCCGTGGGGTTATTGGGATTAATCAACACGATCGCGCGCGTGCGCGAAGTGATCTTTTTCTCGATGTCTTCGAGTTCAGGCTGCCACCCGTCGTCTTCGTTCAGAAAATACGGATTCAGCTCGATTCCCAATTTTGCCAGCACCGCTGAGTAAAGTGGATAGTCGGGGCAGGGAGTAAGAATATTGTCGCCCGGATTGAGCAGCGCCGTGAGGCAGAGGTCAACGGTCTCACTCACGCCATTGGTCACGAATACGTCCTGAACGGTAGTAATTCCTTTGCGCTCGGCTTCGTGACGGATGGCGGTCAGGGCACTCGGAATTCCAGGAGACGGCGCGTATCCGTTTTTGCCATCCCTCATCGCCTTGTAAACAGCTTCGATCAGATGAGCGGGAGTTTCAAAATCGAAGTTGAGAGGGTCCCCGACATTCAGCGGCAAAACCGTGTGGCCGCTCTTGATCACATCGTCTGCGATGCAGGCGAGATCTCGGATCGCGTAGCGAACATTGTCCAGCCGGCGCGCGGCTGCGATCTCTCGACTTTGAGTGAGTGGCATTTTATCGTGAGCCAATTTCCGTTACTTCGTGGCCGTCCTAAAACACAAGCACCGCTCTACTCCGGACGATCAATTTGGGCGCGCTGCAAGCGATCGGAATAATCCACGTAAACCGCTTTCCACTCGGTGTAGAAATCAATGGCCCCGATGCCGCCTTCGCGATGGCCATTTCCGGTGGCTTTTACACCGCCAAAGGGAAGATGGACTTCGGCTCCGATTGTGGGCGCGTTGATGTAGGTGATTCCGGCGTCAAGGTCTCGCACCGCGGAGAACGCCTTGTTCACGTCCTTGGTGTAGATGGAGGACGAAAGTCCGTACTCAATATCGTTGGCGATTCGAATAGCGTCTTCCATATCGTCGCAAGAAATAATCGAGACGACCGGACCAAAAATTTCTTCCTGCGCAATTCGCATCTTCGGATCAACGTCAACGAAGACGGTAGGTTCCATGAACCACCCGTTCTTGTGATCGCCTTGATCGAGGCGATTGCCGCCGCACTTCAATTTCGCGCCTTCCGATTTTCCAATCTCGACATATTTAAGATTGCCTGTTAGTTGGCGTTCGTTGATCGCCGGACCCATGTCCACGGCTTCGTCCAGGCCGTTGCCAATGCGCAGCTTTTTGGCTCGTGCGACGTAAGCGCTCACAAAATCCTCGTAAACGCCCTTCTGAACAATGATGCGGCTGGTGGCCGTGCAGCGCTGTCCGGTGGTACCGAACGCTCCCCAGAGGCCGCCTTCGACGGCAAGATCAAGATTCGCATCGTCCAGCACGATCATCGGATTTTTCCCGCCCAGTTCGAGCGAACAATGCTTGAAACTTTGAGCTGACGTTGTTCCGACGGTGCGTCCTACAGCGGAAGACCCAGTGAATGAAATTGCGCGCACTTCGGCATGCTCCATCAGGGGCGCGCCCGCTTCCGGCCCGAATCCTCCGACGATGTTGATCACGCCCCTGGGCAGACCAGCATCACTCAGGACGCGAACCAGGTTGTAGGTCGAGAGCGGAGTGTCTTGCGCAGGTTTAATTACGCAGGTGTTGCCGCATACGATTGCCGGCAGAAGCTTCCATGAAGGAATCGCCATGGGGAAATTCCAGGGGGTAATCATTCCGCAAACGCCAATCGGCTGGCGCACGGCCATAGCAAATTTATTTGGCAGTTCGGAGGGTGTCGTTGGACCAAACAGGCGGCGGCCTTCTCCTGCCATGTAATAGGCGCAGTCAATGGCTTCCTGCACGTCTCCTCGCGTCTCTTTCAGAACTTTGCCCATCTCGCGCGTCATGTCGCGGGAAGATTCCTCTTTGCGTTCGATGAGCATTTCGGCGGCTTTGAAAACGATCTCGGCGCGTCGAGGGGCTGGCACTAAACGCCATTTGCGGAAGGCCTGCTTCGCAGCTTCGACTGCGGATTCGACGTCAGATTTTCCGGACTTCTGGAATATTCCAACGACTTCGCGATTGTCCGCGGGATTGCGATTTTCAAAAGTTTGTCCGGTGGACGACTCTACCCACTCGCCGTCCACGAAATTCTTGTAGACCTTGGTTGCGTTGCCGCTTCCTAAAATAGCGGGGGTCGCCAACGTATCGGTTGCCATAAAGCCTCCTAAAGGCATGGAGAAGAATAGTTAACCTTCCATGCTACAGGCCGGAGGCGAAACCCGGCAAGCTAGTGCGAATGCTGCAAATTGCCGATCTTAAGTCTCAGCAAGATATTGATAGGGCGACGGTCCATGCGCACCAAGGTAATGACCCAAGGTGATTACCTGGCGATCAGGCAGTTACCCTTGTGGTAATGTCCGAAATACACGATATTTTCTTAACTATTTAGGGGCTGTTGTGTCGTCAAATCGCAAGCCAGCAATACAGATTGCATGGAAAACCGTCACTTACCGCAGTGTAGTGCTGTCGGTATTGGCGGTGATCGTTATTTTCCTGGGTAGTGTTCGATTTGTGTTTCCGCAGTTCTCGCAAAACGCCATCAAGGCGACGAGCAATCTCGCCAGTAATCTGTTGGAGCGGGTAGCGGGCGCGGGGGGCTCCAGCAAATCCAGCGTAATGAGTTCGCAGCAGGCGCACATCACCGCCCTGGACGGCACGGTGCGAATAAAAAAGTCCGCCAGCAGCAGTTGGATCACCGCCGCCTATAACGTGCCTCTGGAAAAAGGCGATATCGTGCAGACGGGTTCGGAAGGAATGGCGAAGATCGTCTTCAACGACGGAACCAATTACACCGTAAAGCAGGATTCGCTGATTGTCATTGAAGAGAATTCAGCCAACGATCAGCAGCAGACGAATGTGTCGGTCGCGGTTAGTACCGGGACCGTGGATCTGGCGACAGCGACATTCGTGCAAGGATCGAAATCCCAGGTGATCGTGGCGGGTGCGACAGCCTCTTTGGCGCCAGACAGCGCGGCGCGAGTGAGCAACGATCCGAAAAGCGATCAGCACGAAATTCTGATCAAAAAAGGTGAAGGCGAAATCACTCGTAATGGAGAAGTTGTGCGTCTGGCAGATTGGGAAAAGGTCAGTTTCCAGACGGCTGCACCGCACATGGAAAGAGTCAAGGAGATTGGCCCGCCAACTCCGATTTCACCGGCAAACATGATGCCGATCTTCTCATCGTCCCAGTCGAAACCGGTTGAATTCTCCTGGACGCCTATGGCAAATGCCACGAGTTATCACCTGCGAATTTCACGGAATCCTTATTTTTCTTCGAGTATTGTTGACCGTAAAGTAAATACCGCCGACGTTATGGTTTCGGGTTTGGCAGAAGGTGCTTATTACTGGATGGTGCAATCGTATGGTGCGCTGGGTAAAGAATCTCCCGAGAGTGAGAAAAATCGTTTCACGATCATCCCCCGAGGTAAGGATAGCGCTGCAATCCCACTCAATCTTGAGCCTTTCGTCCAGCATGGCCACGTTATTGAATTGACTGGGAAAACTGAGATTGGAGCCCGGGTGATGGTCAATGGCAGGGAAGTGCCGCTGGTGGGCACGGACGACGGAGTATTTCATTACTTCACGCCTCCACTACCGCCTGGGGAGAGCGTAATCACGGTCACCGCGCAGAACGCCAAGGGCGGAGTGAATACACAGCAGAAAAAGGTCGTTATCCAATGAGGCGAGATTACCTGGCCGAGCATGCTCCCAAGGTGCAAGACCCTTCGTTCGCCAAGAAAACCGGAATATCTCATAGAATTATCTGAAGATCGGTGCCGATAACATCTTGTACCGGGCAAGCCCGGGCAAGTTAAAAAAACAAGTTTAAAGAAAAATTACAGAGAGAAACTTGCCGTATGTCATCAAACGGATTTCACTCCACTGCCGGCCGCATGCACAACCTGAGATCGCTGTTCAGTATTTTTTCCAGCGATCTTGCCATTGACCTGGGTACCGCCAACACGCTGGTATATGCGCG
>JBDUDA010000063.1:0-12811 GCA_040003205.1 Acidobacteriaceae bacterium
TCCACCCGGCACGACCGCTTTCAGCTTGCGCCCGTTGGGGATTCCACCGCCAACCTCATAAATCATCTTCTTCAGGTTGTATCCCATGGGAAGCTCGTACACTCCCGGACGTTCCACATTGCCCGCCAGACAAAACAACCTCGTCCCGCCATTCTTGGCCGGACCCAAAGCCGCAAATTTTTCTGCGCCCCCCAGAAGAATGTGAGGGACGGCCGCAAGCGTCTCAGCATTATTAATGACGGTGGGACCGCCCCACAGCCCAACCACGGCAGGGAAGGGAGGCCGGATCCGCGGAATGCCCCGCTTGCCTTCGAGCGATTCCATCAACGCCGATTCTTCTCCAACTTCGTAAGCCCCAGCGCCTCCGTGCCAATAGATGTCGAAATTCTTTCCGCTGCCAAAAATGTTTTTTCCCAGAAATCCCTTCGCGTAAGCATCGGCCAGCGCCTTGAACATGATCTGCGAAAGATAGCGATACTCGCCGCGAATGTAGATGTAACCAATTTCGGAACCGACGGCAAGGCCGGCAATCATCACGCCTTCGATCACCGCATGCGGATCATGCTCGAAGATCAGGCGGTCTTTGCAGGTGCCGGGTTCGCTTTCGTCGCCGTTGCATAAAATGTACTTCGGCTTCACCGACTGCTTGGGGACGAACGACCACTTTAACCCCGTGCTGAATCCCGCGCCGCCGCGACCGCGCAATCCAGAATTCTTCACTTCGTTGATGATCGCGTCCGGCTCCATGGCCAGCGCTTTTTGCACGGCTTTGTAGCCATCGAGCTCAAGATAGCGATCAATATTGGTCGCGCCCTGGCCAAAACGCTTCGACACGATTTTTACTTCGTCGGGATGTGAAACTAAATCTGCCATGGAAATTTCTAATTTCTAGTGAGTGCTCTTCTCTTCGTAGCGTTGCAGGATGCCATCCAACTTTTCGGGAGTCAGATTCTCGTGGAAGTCATAATTAACCTGCACCGCCGGGGCCCAACTGCACGCTCCGATGCACTCTACTTCCTCCAGCGAAAAAATTCCGTCGGAGGTGATGCCTTTATGCCCCACGCCCAGCTTCTGCTTGCAATGTTCCAGCAACTCTTCGCCGCCCCTCAGCATGCAGGCAATGTTGGTGCAAACCTGCACATTGAATTTGCCGCGAGGTTTCGTCGTCAGCATGGAGTAATAACTTATTACGTTATTCACTTCGAGATCAGTCAGATCAAGGCGCTTTGCAATCTCGTGGATCACCTCGTCGCTCAGAAATCCAATTTCGTCCTGGGCGAACAACAAGGTCGGAACCAGCACGGAACGTTTCGTCGGATAATGCGTCAGCATATCCGCGAACCGCCGCTCGAATTCTTCAGAAAAATTCATTGCTTACGTGTTACTTGTCTTCTTGAGATCTGTTTCGACGTTAACGATCAATTTCTCCCAACACGATATCAATGCTTCCAATCGCGGCAACTACATCCGCCAGCAACCGTCCTTCGCACATCTTAGGCAGCGTCTGCATATTGGCCAGACATGCGGACCGCATGTGGACGCGATATGGCTTCGCGGTGCCATCACTCACGATGTAATATCCCATTTCTCCACGCGGAGACTCGACAGCCTGGTACACCTCACCTGCCGGTACTGCAAAGCCTTCCGTAATAATCTTAAAGTGATAGATGAGGGCCTCCATCTCGGTCTTCATCTTCTCGCGATCCGGTAGCACTACTTTCGGTGCATTCGCTTTAATCGGACCTTCCGGCATTCCATCCACTGCCTGCTGCACGATTTTGATGGACTCACGCAGCTCTTTCACGCGACACATGTAGCGTGCGAAGACGTCTCCTTCTTTTGCCACCGGCACATTGAACTTGAAATTTTCGTAACCGGAATATGGCATGTCGCGGCGCAGATCAATGTCCACTCCACTGCCGCGCAGAGTCGGACCACTCGCGCCCATCGCAAGCGCATCTTCGGCGGAAATTTGCGCCACGCCTTTAGTACGCATCACCCAGATCGGATTTCCCGTCAGCAGATTTTCGTACTCATCCACCTTCGAAGGGAAGCGCTTCGCGAAAGCGCGCACGCGATCAAAGAAATCCAGCGGCGGTTCCAGGGAAACTCCGCCGATGCGGAAATACGAAGTCATCATGCGTTGGCCGCTGACTGCTTCGAACAGACGCAAAATATCTTCGCGCTCGCGGAAGCAATAAAGAAAAACGGTCATCGCGCCTATATCCATGGCGTGCGTGCCCAACCACACCAGATGCGAGTTGATGCGCGTCAACTCGTTCATCATCACCCGCAACCATTGCGCTTTCGGGGGAATCTCGAGTCCGAGCAGCTTCTCCACCGCCAGCACGTAGCAAAGGTTGTTGGTCATCGGACACAGATAGTCAATCCGGTCAGTGAGCGGCACCACCTGCTGATAAAACTTTGCCTCGCAGGTTTTCTCAATGCCGGTGTGAAGAAAGCCAATATCCGGCATCATGCGCACGACGGTCTCGCCATCAATTTCGAGAATCAGACGCAGGACGCCATGGGTCGAAGGGTGCTGCGGACCCATGTTGAGGATCATCGTCCGGTCTTGGCCGGGCTCGAGCGCGGGTGTAGGACTGAGGTGGCCCATGGCTAGCGGAAACCCTCCACGGGATAATCTTTGCGCAGCGGATTACCTTCCCAGTCTTCCGGCATCAGCAAACGCCGCATATACGGATGCCCATTGAAGCGAATACCGAACAGGTCAAACACTTCGCGCTCAAAATAATTCGCTCCAGGCCAGACCGGCGTAATGGATTCGACGGCAGGGCTTCCACCGGACAGTCGCACCTTAAGGCGCACGCGTTCTTTTTTCGCAATCGAGAGCAACTGATAGATCACTTCGAAGCGCGGCTCGGACGGATACCAATCCACGCACGTGACATCGGACAGATAATTGAACGGACAGTCTGGATTATCCCGCAGCAGCACGCACGCTTCGCGAATGAGCGAGCGCTCAACGTAAATCGAAAGCTCTTCGCGATCAAATTTCGCGCCCTCAACTGAAGCTGAATTCCATGCCAACAATTTCGCAATGGCAGGATGTCCCTTCAGTTGCTCGAGCTCGGTGATAGCAGGGGCGAGGGCCACTAGACTCTACCCCGCCGTCCGGCAATTTCTTCTCCCCAGTCGAGCGCGCCTTTCTTCCATACATAGAAGAAGCCGACCAAAACGATGACGATGTAAACCAGCATCTCGTAAAAGCCGAACATTTTGAGTCTTCGCAAGATAACGGCCCAGGGATAAAGGAATACGGCTTCCACATCGAACAAGATGAACAACATCGCCACCAGGTAAAATTTCACTGAGAAACGTTCCCTCGCGTCACCTGTCGGAGTCATACCGCACTCGTAGGGCTCCATCTTGGCCCGCGTGGGGCGGCGATAGCCGATCAGCCAGGAAAGAAACACCACGGCGCCCGCGAATCCACTCGCGAGAGCGAATTGAATCAATAAAGGCAGATATCGGGCGAAATAATTGTCGGGCATAGGAGAGCTGTCTATATAATTCGCAACAGTGTGAAGTAAACATTCTAGATTAGATTTCGTGAGCAATAGTGTCAAGGTTTCGAGGACGCTTTAATTGAAAATCTGGTCGAGCTACGAAGTATTTTTGGCGACTAGTCGAAACGGAATCGCATGATCTTCGGCTTCAATACCGACGTTAAGCACGACGAGACGATTTATCACGTGCAAAGCGAGGCTCGCGAACAAGACCTCCTATTGCAGACCCAAGTCTTCGTGCGCGGACGCTGTATCGGAAAACGCGCGACTTCCTACAGAGAAAAAGTGCTAGACGGCAGCTTCACCGATCTTCAAAAAGAGCAGATTCTCAGAGACCAGCACCGCATGGTGCTCGACTCCATTCGCGATGGCAAGTTGGAAAGCATCCTGGATCACCGTGACCCCGAAACCCTTGCGGCCAAGGAATTGGATCTGCAATGGTTAAATTCAGACGGCGCCCACGTGGCACAGCAGTTGATAATGCGCCTAAGAGTCACCGAAAGCGGCACGGCGGTATCGGGCGCACGGCTAACAGTTCGTTTCGCGCGTCCCGACTCCGCGCCGTTTTACTTGCAGGTTGTCACCGGACCGCTGGGAGAGGCAGAGATGAAGATTGATGCGGATGAACTTTCGCTTCCAAATTCTTCACTGTTGGTCCAGGCCAGTTATTCCGGACGCACTGCCACCAGAAAATTTCAACTGCGGAAAGTGGAAGCTTGATGGCGTGCGGTTTTCGAATTCTAACCAATTGGCATTCTTAAACTTCCAATTTTCCAGCCAGAAATACATCTTTTATGAAGCTCATTATTAATGGCGAAGATCGCACTTTCGATGGGTCGCTCAGCCTCTCTTCTTTAGTAGAAACCCTGGGCATGAAGGCGGATCGCGTAGCGATTGAATTAAATCGTCAGATCTCTCCTCGCGACCGCTGGAACGCCACCCATCTCACCGATGGAGACCGCATAGAGATCGTGCAATTCGTCGGTGGCGGGAACTTCTAACTGAAACAGGTCCTTCGACTGCGCTCGGGATGACATAGCTTTCTTAATCTCTCATTCCGAGCGAAGCCGAGGAACCCGCTTCCGTTTGCCAACAGTCAATCATCTGCCCGCGAAAAGGGATCCACCACTACAGCGAGTCGTAGTTTTACAGGGCAGAAATACCCGCCCTTGCGCGAAAACCGCGAAAGAACGGGGCACCCCGGGAAAGCGTTAAAAAGTTCCAAGTGTCGTGCCGGGAACTCTCCTAGTCACTCCGCAGAAACCATTCAGTTATTGACACCTTAAAATTGCTGCCTAGAATGTCTGAAACAATTCCATGCGGAATTGTTTAAAACATCTTCATGCAAAAGATATTCACATCCAAAGAAGTTGTAACGCTCACGGGCATCACTGCCCGCCAATTGCAATGGTGGGACGAGCGCGGAATCGTGAGGCCGCTCCGGCAAGGCCATCGCCGTCTTTATTCGATGGAAGATCTCGCCGAGATTGCCGTCATTTGTGAACTCCGCAGCCGGGGGTTTTCCTTGCAACGAGTTCGCAAAGTTATGCGCTTCCTGCAACGGGAATTTGGCCAGCGTCTGGCCGCAATCGTTGGTCAGGCTTCCGAATATCACTTGCTTACGGACGGCTCTCATTTGTATTTGAGAACTTCCGCCCGGCAGATCGTGGACATTCTGAAGAATGCGCGTCAGCCCATGTTCGACATCTGTCTCAGCGACACCGTGCGTGAGGTGCGAGCCATCGTAGCCAGCGGCAAGAAACGCAACTCATGCGTGCCGGCAAATATCCACCTGGCACGCAAGAGAAGAAAAGCGTCGTGACCAGTAATGGTTGCTTTAAAAGAAGGGCGAGGACAATCGAATGATCGCTGAACTCGATGTTTTGAGTGAGTGGATTCCCGAGCAGATGTTGCCGGGAACGATCTTCGTGCTGGAAAACGCGGGACGTGTCGGAGAGAAAGAAGATCCCTACTGGGCGGTACTCTCCTGCCCGCACTGCGGGACGCTGGGATTAATTACCAGAAAACAAATAGCCGGACTGCTGCCGGTAATTTGTGGATCGGGAATATGTTCCGTGCAGTTCTTCATCCATGATAGCGAGATCGTAATTCGCAAGCCATTCTGATTGGTCCGCGCACTACAAAAAGCCTACTTTCTGCTGGATATTTTTGCCTCCAACTCAATCGGAATCTGCTCGACGATCTGAATTCCGAAACCTTCCAGTCCCGCTACTTTCCGTGGATGATTCGTCAACAGTCGTATCCGTTCCAGTTTCAGGTCGGAAAGAATCTGCGCGCCGATTCCAATTTCGCGTTGCGTCTTGCGTTCAGTCTCGGGCGCTGGGAGATGTCGTTCACGATGCAGCGTGAGCACGTCTCGCTCACCTGACTTCTCCACCGAAAATCCGCGGGCACTCTGGTGCAGATAGATGATCGCTCCTCCGCCCTCACGTGCGATGATCCGCATTGATCCATCGAGTGCGGCGTGACACTCGCACCCAAGGGATTTAAATATGTCGCCCGCCACGCAATGCGAATGCATGCGTACCAGCACCGGCTTAACTCCCGAATCGAGTTCCCCCCGCACCAGCGCCAGATGAGAGTCGCCGCCATCCACTTCACTCTCATACGCAATGAGCCGAAACTCCCCGTAGGGAGTATTCAGCAGGGTCTCACCCACGCGATGTACATAACGCTCATGTTGCATGCGGTAGCGGATGAGCTCCGCCACGGTCAGCATCTTCAATTCATGAGCGCGGCAAAATTCAATCAGGTCCGGGACGCGCGCCATGGTCCCGTCATCGCGCATGATTTCGCAAATCACTCCGGCCGGGACCAGTCCCGCAAGTCGAGCAAGGTCCACTGAGGCTTCCGTCTGACCCGCCCGCACCAGCACGCCGCCCTTGCGAGCGCGAAGAGGGAAAATATGTCCGGGCCGCGCAAGGTCAATGGGCCGAGTCGCAGGATCGATTGCTACGTTGATCGTGCGCGCGCGATCAAAAGCGGAAATACCGGTTGTTACCCCTTCGCGTGCGTCAATCGCCTCGCAGAAAGCAGTTCCATAATTCGAGGTGTTTTCCAAGCTCATCGGCCCAATTCGCAGATGATCGAGCCGGTCTTCCGTCATGGCAAGACAAACTAATCCCCGCCCATGCGTAGCCATGAAGTTGATCGCTTCCGGAGTTACCTTCTCGGCCGCCAGCGTCAAATCGCCTTCGTTTTCGCGATCTTCGTCGTCCACAACAACAATCATCCGCCCAGAGCGAATCTCTTCGATCGCAGTTGGAACGTCGGTGAAAGACGGATGTTGTCTCATAGATTGTGAATCCTAATCAAAAAATCAAAGGCCGCCCTCAGGCGACCTTATTTCGACCGAAAGTCGATTAAAGTGTCGACTCAATTTCGAAGCCCCAGGCTTCCAATAGGGGCTCGGGAATATATTTAGAGTTCTTGTTGCGCCGCGCCCACTCGCGCAGCCGCGTGGATCGCAAATATTGATCGGGGGATAGCTTGTATTCCTTCACCACCTGCTCAAACTCCGTGACCGTGGGTGTCACCGGACCGATCGGCTCTGGCTTACCCCAGTTAGGATTTCCTCGACGTTTTGCCATGAATTAATTCCTTACTCTTAATTGAACCCTGAAGCTTAGATTCTAACCAAACCTCAGAAGATTCCTTAAACGACCATTCAACTGAAAGCCATTTTTCAGGAGCTATAAAGTCCCATGACGGAACCAATTTGTCAATTCCTCCCTGCTAACCTACCACTTATGGAGTTTTTGCTAAGTGAAACTAGTTACGCAGCTTAGGCGTTTGATTCAAGCTGTGCGGGCAGCCGGCGCAGGCCTGCCGAACCCCCGGTGCCTCTGTTTTAGCAGTGACTTTCATGCCGATTCTCAGATTACCCCCGTAACTTTCGCTGTTGCCGGCTCATTGACTAGGCCCCACCTTGAACCTAGAGTCAAAAGGACGCTTTTTCCATCAACCGGGCAATATGGACCCTATGAATTTGCAATCTTTAATTTTCTGCTCCGACGAGAAGGTCGTACGGATTCTGCGCCGCGTTCTCAACGACATGGACGTGGAAATTGATGTCTGCGCAGACCCCGATCTGGCTATCAGAAAATTGACTCGGCAAAGATTTGAGTCGGTGATTGTGGATTGCCATGACCGTGCAGAGGCCTCCAGCGTCCTGAAAGGCGTCCACTCATCGCCGGTAAACCAGCGGGCAATCACAGTGGCCGTCTGTGAGGGAAGCAGCGTATTGCGCGGTTCGTTTGACTTGGGCTCTCACTTTGCTCTAATGAAGCCGATTACTCCCGATCGTGCCCGGGCCACTTTTCGGGCGGTGCGGGCGCTCATGAAACGCGAGCGCCGGCGCAATACCCGAATCGCTGTGCAGATCCCGGTGGATTTAGTTTCCTCGACCGGTGTTTGTCTCCACACCACCAGCACTGATTTGAGCGAAGGCGGCATCTCGGTCCAACTTAAGCAGCGGCCCGAAAACTTCGCCGGCCTTCGCATTCAATTCGTTCTTCCCGGTACGAGCACCACCGTTGCATCAAAAGCGGAGGTTGCCTGGGAAAACTCCGGAGTGCAAAAGGGAATTCGTTTCGTCGAGCTCGCCCCAGAAATCCAGGCCGAACTCAATGACTGGATCAGAGATCATTCCCGGGAACTTGAATCCGATGACCCTCCATCCGCTAGCAAACTCAGTGACCTAAGTCTCAACGGATGCTACCTCGAGTTAACGTCACCGTTTCCTGTGCGTACCCGCTTGACCCTTTCTATGAGGGTTTCGAATCTTGAAGTGCGAGTCGAGGGCATTGTTCGCGTCATGCATCCGGAACTTGGAATGGGAGTGGAATTCACCCAGCGCACGTCGGTCCAGAAATTCCAGGTAGAGAAGTTTATTCATGCTCTCACCAACAGCGCGGGAGCTTCTCCCGAACTCATGGTCGAACCCGACTGCATAGATAACAGCGGACAATTGGCCACTCGAGATTCGAAAGAACATCTCGAGGATCCACTGCTCGGACTCTTCCTGCGATCTGGCCTCAGTTCCCATGATTTCCAGCTTGAACTCAAAAAGCAGAGAGGTTCACAGCCGCAAGCGGCCCTGGCAGCTTCCGTTTAAGAATTGTTGTAGCCTTCATAAAACCAGCCCTCCACGACCTGTCACTCCATCACCTGTCATCTCGAGCGGAGCAAAGCGAATTCGCTTTGCGAAGTCGAGAGACCTGCTGTGTGTCGCCTTCGAGGAAGAAGCAGTTTTCTCCACTCGCCAGCGAATTTTCAATTCCGTGACTCGGTAGAAATGACAGATCTCACCGAATTACCAAGAAATCTAAATCAATTGCCGTACAAAGAGTGCGCGATCCACAAGTCGTCTCATTCACCCTGCTAAAATCCTATAATGAACCGAAAAGGGGGAGCGATTTTTATTGTTACGATCTTCCTCCTGGCGTCCTCCGCGCTTTGGGCGCAGACCCTGAAATATACAACGCCTCCAAATCCAGATAACGGCGAACGAATTTTCAAAAGTGGATGCAACGCCTGCCACGGCGACGATGGCAGGGGAACTCCCAAAATCACCGCCGGCTTCGAGCAACCGGAAACTTTTCCAGATTTCACCAAGTGTGACCAGACCACTGCCGAGCCGAATTCCGCCTGGAAAGCTGTAGTCGTGCATGGCGGCCCTTCCCGAAAATTCTCTCAGATTATGCCTGCTTTCGGAGACTTGCTCACCTCCGAACAAATTAACGATGTGATCGCTTACATGCGCGGATTCTGCACCAACAAGCATTGGGCACGCGGAGAACTGAACCTCCCGCGCGCCCTGATCACTGAGAAGGCGTTCCCTGAAGACGAGGTGGTTCTGAGCACTGCGGTGAACGCAGGCGGAGCCCCGGGCTTTACCACGGACATCATTCACGAGCAGCGCTTTGGAGTTCATAACCAGATCGAAGTGGACCTGCCCGTCAATGCTCAAGATCAAAATCATGTCTGGCATGGGGGCGTCGGCGACATGACTCTCGGATTGAAGCGAGAAATGTTTTCCAGCCTCAGGACGGGATCAATTCTCAGTCTGCAAGGCTCCGTGATCCTCCCGATCGGTAGTCGGACCCGAGGATTCGGCAGCGGCACAACGACGTTCGAGACATTCGCATCCTTCGATCAGCTTTTTCCGACGAATACTTTTGTGCAGTTTCAGCTGGGCGCCGACCTTCCCCGCCATACTGACATCGCTCCGCAAACACTGTTCTGGCGCACTGCCATCGGCCAGAGCTTTGCCAGAGATCACCTGCTCGGACGTCTATTCTCTCCGATGGTCGAGTTCGTTGCCGACAAAGATCTGGTGGACCGCTCGAAAACCAACTGGGACATCGTTCCTCAAATGCAGGTTACCGTCAGTCGTCGTCAACATATCCGCTTCAACATCGGCGTGCGCGCCCCAGCCAACAACACAACAGAGCGGTCTCCCCAGGTGTTGTTCTACGTTCTATGGGATTGGGCGGATGGAAAGTTGACCGAAGGATGGTGACGCGCAATCTATTTTTGTTCTTAGCCTTCGCTGCCCTGGTCCTCTCGCAAAATTTGCTGCACGCCGGTGAGAATCCAAACGCCAGGTCGGAATTTCACACTTCCGATCGCTGCATCGGATGTCACAACGGCATGAAGACAGCCGCGGGCGAGGATGTCTCCATCGGATTCGACTGGCGCGCCAGCATCATGGCCAACTCTTCGCGCGATCCCTACTGGCAGGCGAGTGTGCGCCGTGAATCCATTGACCATCCTGAGTCGAAGCCGGCAATCGAAAACGAATGCTCAGCGTGTCATATGCCGATTACGCATTTAGAGGCCAAGGCCGAAGGCAAGAAAGCTGAGATCTTCACGCATCTGCCTTTTAATCCCGATAACAAAAAGAATGACGAAGCCGAGGACGGCGTTTCCTGCTCGGTTTGCCACCAGGTTGAGAAAGAAAAGTTGGGCACTCGTGAGACTTTCAACGGTGAATTTCTCATAGCCAAAGAGTCCCCTCATCAAAACAGGCTCGAGTACGGTCCCTTTACGGTAGATCCAGGCCACATGCGCGTCATGGAGTCTTCCACCGGTGGTTTCGTGCCGACCGCCGCTCCCCATATTCGCGATTCCGCACTATGCGCCTCCTGCCACACGCTCTATACCAAAGCTCTCGATAAAGACGGAAAGGAACTCGGCACCTTTCCGGAGCAGATGCCTTTCCTGGAGTGGCAACACAGCGACTATCCAAATCGAAGCACCTGTCAGTCATGCCATATGCCAGAGGTTCATGATGCGGCGCCCATCAGCGCCGTCTTCGGACAGCCACGCACTGGCCTGCGTCGCCATGAGTTCGTCGCGGCGAATTTCTTTATGCAACGCATGCTCAACAATTATCGCGGAGACCTTAGCGTGGCCGCTCTGCCGCATGAGCTCTCCAACGCGTCCGAGCGGACGATAACTTTTCTTAAGTCACAGAGCGCCCGCGTGACCATCCGAAACGTGGAGTCCGACCCCGCAGCACTTCGCCTCGAAGTGTTGGTAGAAAATCTGAGTGGCCACAAGTTACCAACCGCTTATCCTTCACGTCGAGCGTGGCTTCACGTAACTATTCGAAAAAACAATGCTGAGGGAGAAAAAGTCTTTGAGTCGGGAGCGCTGAATCAAGATGGGTCAATTGCCGGCAACGATAACGACGCCGACCCGCTGCGTTTCGAACCGCACTACCGCGAGATCACCAGCCAAGACCAGGTAGAAATCTACGAGCCAATTTTAGGGAACTCCGCCAGCCACGTGACCACAGGCCTGCTCTCCGCGGTCGGATACTTAAAAGATAACCGCCTCCTACCCTCCGGCTTCAATAAACAAACCGCCGAAAAAGATATCGCGGTGGTCGGCGAAGCCGCGCAAGACCCAAACTTCACAGATAAAGGAAGCGTAGTGCGCTATTCGATCTCAACCGGCAGTGGAACGGGACCCTTCTACATCGAGGCCGCACTTATGTACCAACCCATCGGATTCCGCTGGGCGCACAATCTAAATCCCTACAACGCCCTCGAGCCCAAACGCTTCGTAAACTACTACAATGCGATGTCGTCCGCCACCGCAGCAGTGCTAGCCAAAGCCCAAGCCACGAAATAAAAACGGGGAAGGGTGCCTAGCCTTTTTCTACTTGTGTAGAGCGGACACTCCTGTCCGCTGCTTTTGAAGGTTGATTAAAGCGAAAGAAAAAGATTTTTTAACATGGTGCCCGGGACCGGAATTGAACCGGTACGTCTCTTTCGAGACCCGGGATTTTAAGTCCCGTGCGTCTGCCAGTTTCGCCACCCGGGCGTGTTGATGCGCAAGGATTTACTGTATCACTCCACTCACTGCGAGCTCCACTGTAGCGGGAACTGTAGCGACTCCCGCGCTTTCTTCCGCGGCTTTTAAGTCTGAATGATAGGTCGCGAATTCCAGCGCGACAAACGCGTTCTCCATCGTCTCCGGAGTCGGATGAACGTAGCGTTGAGAGACCGTTATCGTAGAGTGCCCCATAATCCGCATGATCGTGAAGGCATCGGCACCTGCTTCGCCTAGCCGCGTCCCGAAAGTATGGCGCAGGGAGTGTAGAACAAACTCCGCCGGCAGCCCGAGAATGTTGCGCACTCTTTCGTGAGCATGGTTCACACCTGAGATTGAAGCAGGCTTAGCGTGGTCCGTGTGCATTACGAAGACATATTCGCACTGACTGATTTGGCGTTGGCTCAGAAGAATGAGTTGGGCAGTTTTCGTTAGCGAGAGATTTCTTTTTGAATTTGTGGACTTTGTACCTCGCACACGAACATAGCCGCGTCTGGCCTTACCGATAGGCTCGACATAAATATCCTCCCACTTCATTGAACGAAGCTCTTTCCTCCGCATCCCTGTTTCCAGGGCGAACTTCGCCCAATTGCGTAGGAACTCGGGGCACGCCTCGAAGTAATCTCTTTGCTGGTTACGCGAGAGCACGAACTCCCGCTGATTCTCGTTGCTGAGCAGCTCTATTGTGGGCACGCGATCGATGATTCGCCATCTTGCGGCCAGTCGCAGGGCACGCTTCAGCGTGGCCAGATGCCGGTTTACCGTGCTGCGCTCATAACCGTCGCGGATCATCTTCGAGGTGAATTGCGCGATTAACTTTTCATCGATGTGATCGATACGCGCTTGGGCTAGCGGAGTGCACCTGAGCAGACCGGAATACTTGCATTCATAAAATTGAATTGTCTCAGGATGGTCCG
>JBDUDA010000064.1:0-12805 GCA_040003205.1 Acidobacteriaceae bacterium
CGTTGCTCAAGAAAATTTCGTCTCCCACGTCAAGACGCAATCCCACCGGTCCCAAAAAACCCTCGAGTCCAACTCCCGGATAGAAAGCGACGTGGGTATCGCCGTAGGGAACATTGCTGATCGCATTCCCTACCGTGCCACCCGTTGGAGTTCCGGTCGTGTTGGTGAAATTAATAAAACCGATCTTTCCTGTGGCAAATATGCGCACTGGGCCCGACGATCCGGCTTGGAATTTTGGTCCAAACAGGCCCGTGAGAGGACGCAGGTGTGTCGTCACCAAACTACCGGTACCGCTATTGTTGCTGGTAGTGAGGTAACTGCGCTTAAAATCGTAGTTCATCTCGCCTTCCAGTTGGATGTTGGGATGAACGTTTACACCCAGGCGCGCACCCAAGCCCACAAAGTTAATCTTCGGTTGAGTGGGATCAAACCGCAGGTAGTCGGCGAAAACTCCGATTTCCGCGTGATTCTCCCTATAGGACGATTGCGCCACCAACATCGAAGGAGCTGCGATAAGAAACCCAATGATTGCAAATAAGATATTTTTCTTCATGATTGGACTCTCCTGTGAATTGTTCGGTCGTGACCCGTCCCAGACGGAATCATCCTTTAACGTGGAATACTGGTTTAAGAATTTGATGCATACCTGCTCAGCTTGGTTGGGTTAGTTCCTAAGTCAGTGCTAAGCCGCTCGAACGTCTGGGTTTAACCCAATTCGATAAGGAAAGACTCTGTGGCGCCGTCGAATCCAGAGCGGACCAACGGCGACCTTGTGTTAAACACGCGCGTCATCTGATATCTTTCTGGCGCACTAGAAATGCCAGCCTTCGTCAGGAAACCCTAATGCATCAAGCTACTCGGCCTGAGCCTCCCGCCACCTACCGATGGATTGTGTTGTTTTTTGTCAGCCTGACGATGTTTGGAAATTATTATGTCTACGACTGCATTGCTCCGGTCGCGGATTTACTCACAAAGCAACTTGGATTCTCCGATTCCAATATCGGGCTGTTGCAGGCCATCTACAGCATTCCGAATATTTTCATGGTGGTGATTGGCGGGTACATCGTCGATCGCATCGGCACCAGCAAAGCAATTTTTATTTTCGGCTCGCTGTGCATGGTGGGAGCGGTTGTGACCGTTTTGTCTCCGATGCTGTGGGTTATGGTGGTCGGCAGACTGCTCTTCGGCCTTGGGGCTGAATCTCTAATCGTTGCGGTGACAACTGCCGTTGCCAAGTGGTTTCGAGGAAAGGAGCTGAGTTTCGCCTTCGGTCTTAATCTCATGCTCGCCAGAGCAGGATCATTGTTGGCGCAGCAATCCCCGTCCTGGGCGGGCTACGCTTACACAAACTGGCGTTCGCCCTTACTTCTTTCCGTTGCTTTCGCAACCTTCTGCGTGACGGGTGCCGCAGCCTACTGGCTGCTCGAAGGCTGGGGCGAGAAAAAATATCAGATCGGTCCCGCAGCCTCAACCGACAAGGTGGTATTCAGCGACATTAAAGCTTTCGGAACGTCCTATTGGCTGATCGTTGCGCTTTGCATAGTTTTTTATTCCGCCATTTTTCCGTTTGAGACTTTTGCTTACAAGTTTTTTATGGACGTTCATCACACTACACGTGAAGCAGGCGGTGATCTTGTCGGCATGCTTACAATCTTCACAATGTTCGGCACCCCGCTGTTTGGACTGTTCGTAGACAAGATCGGCAAGAGGGCCCTTCTGATGATCTTTGGCTCTCTGCTACTAATTCCTGTGTATCTGATGATGGCTTACATGCAGGGCACCCGCTTCGTTACGGTTTATTTGCCCTCCACAGCCAACGGACATCTGTCCTTGATAGCGCATCAATTGCCGGTGCTGTTGCTGGTTACCATGGGGATGATGGGGATTGCCTTTTCTCTCATTCCGGCTGTGATGTGGCCGTCGGTGGCGTATATCGTCGATCAGTCAAAGCTCGGTACTGCGTACGGAGTGATGACCATGATTCAAAACATTGGCCTGGCAGGGTTCAATCTGGCGGTGGGCTGGGCCAATGACCACAGCGGGGCGAGCGCCGCGAATCCGGCTGGATATAGACTCGGTATGTGGATATTTTCGGTGTTAGGGTTTTTAGGGGTTTTCTTGTCCGCCCTCCTGCGCCGCAGGGAACAGGGGCCACACCGTCATGGGCTCGAGACCATCACTACGGCTTCGAGCTAGCCTAGCAATGTGGAATGAGATTGACGTTAAGCTTGCTTCGCCCTTAGGCTGCTGAGACGGGTAGGTCGCTGGCGGTGGCTCTGCCCGGGTCCGACACTTCTGACCGCTTAGAGCACTAAGGTTCCACGACGTTTGCGAAGGCAAGCTGTACAACGAAAAGGTATTTACGCCGCATCAGATTAAATGCGGCCGGAAAAGGCGACTTGACGGACGCTAGGAAACGGCAAAGCGAAAAGCTTTCTGAGGCAGACGCAATTGAGCGTGCGAAGCAAGGGGACGCTGAAGCCTTTCAGATCTTATATGAACTGCATCGGCGTCGGGTTTATTCCCTCTGCTTGCGAATGACTTCGAACACCGCTGCGGCGGAAGACTTAACCCAGGAAGCTTTTCTACAACTGTTTCGCAAAATTGGGACCTTTCGCGGCGAGTCCGCGTTTTCAACCTGGTTGCACCGGATGGCAGTCAACGTCGTCTTGATGCAACTGCGAAAGAAAAATCTTCCGGTAGTTCCGCTCGATGAAACGGCGGAATTTGAAGACGACGTTCCCAAGAAAGAGCTTGGCGGGCCTGACACCAGGCTGACGGGATCGATCGACCGCCTGGAATTGCAGCGATCCATTGATTCTCTGCCGCCGGGGTATCGCACAATTTTTGTGCTTCACGATGTGGAAGGTTACGAGCATAACGAAATTGCCGAACTGGTGGGCTGTTCAGTGGGTAATAGCAAGTCCCAGCTTCACAAGGCACGTTTAAAATTACGAGAACTCCTCAAAACGAGCAGAGCTGAAAAGGCCATATAGCCGCTGAGGAACTGTTTATAAGATATCGGGGAGATAGCAGTATGACCTGTGTAGAGTTTGAACGGTTTCTGCCGGAAATCATCGAGCAGGAAAACCTTACCGACAAGCAAGCGCATTTGAAGGAGTGCTCTTCCTGCTCAACTCTGGTTTCGGATCTGAGAGTCATTTCGCATGAGGCGCGGCTCCTGCAGGAATCTGATGAGCCGAATCCCAGGGTATGGAATCGGATCGAAATCGCATTGCGTCAGGAGGGCCTGATTCGCGATGCCCACACAGAATCCACCAGGCAATTGGAATCGCCGAGCCGATGGCGACTGGCCTGGCTGGTGCCAGCGATGGCAGCTTTACTGCTGAGCATAGGCTTCCTGAAGCATCAGCGGGATTCGAATACCGCCCAGTCCCCTTCCGTTCAACCAAATGAGCCGGCTACCGTTGCAGCAGTGTCCGATGACAGCCCCAGGTTCAAAGACGAGGAATTGCTACAAGAGGTGTCGCTACGTTCGCCGGCGATGAGAAATTCTTACGGAACCGATCTCGAAAATGTGAATGCCTATATTCGAGATGCGGAAACTGCGGCCAGAAGCAACCCCAACGACGAAGCGGCGCAGCGGTATGTGATCAATGCCTACGAACAAAAAGCCATGCTCTATGAAATGGCATTGGATCGGCCGTTGCAATGAGCAAGCAACCGAAACATTTGGCATCAGGGAGAGGTTTTATGAAAAATAGTCAACGCTTCGCTAAAGTTGCCATAGTCCCGGTTCTTATCGCTTGCTCGGCCTTCGCATCTGGAGAGAACGCTGCTCCGGATAAGTCCGCCAGCGCAACTGGAGGCAAGAAAGAGTACCGATTCAAGGTGAGCCGTCACGCCAGCGTCACGATTGATAATCAGTATGGGCCCATCCTCGTAAAAGCCGGGGCCGACAAGGAAGTGGTCGTCACCGCTCTTACTAATTCCGACAAGGTAGAGATTGATGAAGGGAAGAGTGGAAATCGAGTTGGCATGACTTCCCATCTGCTTGCCGGTGCCGACTC
This sequence comes from Acidobacteriaceae bacterium, assembly GCA_040003205.1. Classification (GTDB taxonomy): domain Bacteria; phylum Acidobacteriota; class Terriglobia; order Terriglobales; family Acidobacteriaceae; genus JALYIM01. The sequence goes on from JBDUDA010000064.1 coordinate 4,032, forward strand.
TAATTCCGGCAGAGTCGAGTACGAAGTCCTGGTTCCAGTAGACGCCAACGTTACCCTGCGATCGACCAGCGGCCAGTTGCACGTAGAAAGACTTCGCGGAGATATCCAGCTCGAAAGTTCTTCAGATATCGATGTGCGCGATATCAGCTCTGGTCATGTGCATATCAAGACACTCAATGGCCCTGTCACCCTGACTAACGTTCGCGACGGACATATTGAAATCACCTCTGTGAGCGGCGATGTAGTGTTGAACTCCGTCAATGGGCCCCTGGTGCAAGTAAACTCCAACAGCGGCAAGATACGCTATGACGGCGATTTCGGCGGGGGCGGGGATTACAACCTGACCAGCCACTCCGGTGATATAGAAGCTACAGCTCCCTCGTATGCTTCTATCGACGTGACCGCGCGTTCCGAACAGGGTAAAGTCGAGAATGATTTTTCTCTCCACCCCAAGCACACGACCTTCCTTATGAAAGCCGGGAGTGCCTTTGCAGGTACGATGGGCGAGGCCGCTTCCTCGGTTAAGTTGTTTTCCTTCAGTGGTAAAATCCACCTCAAGAAGCGTTAAACATTCAGGCGTCTTCCGGCCCGGTAGGATTAGCTTGCCGGCCGCTGACTCTAAAACCGATCTGTAAATCATGAGCGCAAACATTGCGCTCACCTCCGGAGCGTCGCGCTATTACGCCTAATATGGACGTTCGAGCGATTTTCCTCGTCGGGCACATGGGTGCGGGGAAAAGTTCCGTGGGCCGGGCTTTAAGCGCTCAGATGAAGTGGCCCTTTGAAGATTTGGATGACTGCATTGAACAAAGTGAAGGAAGTTCGATTGAAGAGATTTTTCGTGAGAAGGGCGAGTCCGAATTCCGGCGGTTGGAGCACGCCGTCCTTCGCAAAATCCTCGAAGAATTGCATGGGCCGCCGCGGATCATCGCGTTAGGAGGCGGGGCTTTTGTCGCGCCTGAGAACGCACGACTGCTCAAGCAGTCTGGCTACGTCTCAGTCTTCCTGGATGGGACAGCCGAGGAATTTTTCAATCGTTGCCAACGGCAAGCGGTCCAGCGGCCTCTGTTAGTCGACAGCAAACAATTTTCTGACTTGTATGAAAAACGGCGCAAATTTTATGAGTCAGCCACGCTGCGTAGCGATACTACTGGACGAAGTATCGAAGACATTGCATCTGACCTGGCCAGAGAGTTAGCAAAACTGGTTCCAACAAAATGAATTATTCAAGGAGCAGCAGCGTGAAGTTCAGAAAACACATACTCCTTCTTGCATTCGGCATCGTAATCTCCATGCTGACGGCGCAAGCGAAGGACAAGGATAAAGACAAGGGCAAAGAGGCTGCGGCGGGTCAGCGCGTCGACGCCGGAACCTTTGGCATCTTCATGAATGGACGCCGCGTCGCCACCGAAACTTTCTCTATACAGCAGAGTGCTTCCGGCAGTGATGTGGTTTCGGAGTTTAAGACCGAAGGGACAAACGATCAGGCGGTGCAATCCTCGGAACTGCAACTGGGGCCGACCGGAGATTTACGGAAATATGAATGGAAGGAATCCAGTCCGGCCAAAGCGACGGTGACAGTTACGCCCAACGATACCTTCCTGATAGAGCACTACAGCATGCGGCCCGAAGACAAACCGCAAGAGCAGCCGTTTCTGTTGCCAGTCTCGACCACCATTTTGGACGATTACTTCTTTGTTCAACGGGAAGTTTTGGCCTGGAAATACCTGGCCACCGGATGTCGCCAGAACAAGGGGCAGGTGCAGTGCCCTCAGGGCCAGAACACGCAGTTCGGAACTTTAAATCCCCATGCACGAAGCTCCATGCCGATCAGTCTGGTGTTCGTAGCTAAAGAGAAGATCGCCATCCGCGGAGTCGATCGAGAGTTGAATCACCTGGACCTGAAATCTGAAAACGGAGACTGGGCGTTGTGGCTCGACGACGAGTTTAAGCTGGTGCGGGTGCTGGTTCCGGCGGAGAACACCGAAGTGTTGCGAGATTAGCGAACAATTCGTGTGAAGATGGCTAGGAATATGATTGATCCTGATGTTTGACGCGCGCACAATTCGAGTGTTGCTGACGGTGATGTTCTTCGTAATCGTTCTAGGATTTTTGTACGTCGCACATCACACTCTGGTTGCATTTCTCTTTGCTGTCTTCTTTGCCTACCTTGTGGATCCGGCAGTATCGCGGGTGGAAAAATGGACGCACGGACGCGGTCTGTCCATCGCCGTCATCTATCTTCTTCTAGTTATTTTGCTGTCAACCTTCTTCTTTTTCGTAGGGCCGCAGATTGCACGTGAGGCGCAGAAGCTGAGCGAATCCATGCCTGCGTTGCTCGAAAAAGTTGGCACCGGACAGATTGCCGAGCAAATCGGCGCCAAGCACGGCTGGAGTCTGCGTACCACGCAGCAGGCCAAGGTCTTTCTCGCCGGCCATCGCAATGATCTTTTGGATATCGGTAAGAGAGTAGGCCTCCGCATCGCGGAAGTAGCGCAGCAGTCGTGGCTGCTCGTCGTCGTGCCGGTGCTCGCCGCATTTTTCCTCAAGGATGGACGCAACTTCAGTGAGGTCGCGCTCTCGTTCGCTCACACCCGGCCGCAGCGCGAGTTTCTCCAAGGGGTGCTGGATGACCTGAACCAAATGTTGGCGCAGTTCATTCGGGCACAGTTGACGCTGGCGGCGTTGTCCTTAGTGGTCTACGTCCTATTCATGGAGTTGATGCGCCTGCCCTATGCGCTGGTGCTCGGGACTGCCGGCGGCCTGATGGAATTCATTCCCGTCGTCGGACCACTCGTGGCCGCAGTTTTAATCGTCGGTGTTGCGCTCTTGATGAGCTACTCACATTGGCTTGTGCTCGTAATTTTCCTGGGCGCGTGGCGTCTCATTCAGGACTACGTAATTTCGCCGCGCATCATGGGAAAGAGCATGGAATTGCATCCTCTGGCAGCTATTTTTGGAGTTCTGGCGGGTGCGGAAATTGCCGGCGTGCTGGGCGTTTATCTGTCCATCCCAGTCATGGCCAGCCTGCGCATCGTCTGGCGCCGCTGGCGCTTGTATGCCGAGAAGCGCCGCTTCGGTCCGCTCAACGACTATTCATCGTTCCCTACCGACATCGCTGCCCGACCCTGAGCTCCTCCAGTCAGGCCGTCCTGCCTTCTGATGATGATGTTGTAAACTTTTAATCAAGCTATGTCATCGAAACTTTCCGTAGGAATTCTGGGAGCGACCGGCGTGGTCGGGCAGCGCTTCATCCAGCTGCTGGAGGACCATCCGTGGTTTGAAGTAGCCTGGGTCGCGGCCTCCGATCGATCTGAAGGTAAGACGTACCAAGAAGCCACGCGCTGGCGGCTGAAGACTGCTATGCCCGCACGCGTTGCCGCCATGCGCGTCGCGCCAGCCACTCCAGAGAGCGCTCCCAAGATCATTTTGGCGGCGTTGGATGCCTCTATCGCAGCCGAAATGGAGCCGCGTTTCGCTTCTGCGGGATGCGCGGTGGTCTCGAACTCCAGCGCTCTGCGAATGCATCCAGAAGTTCCGTTGGTGATTCCCGAGGTCAATGCCGAGCATCTGAAGTTGATCGAGTGCCAGAGCTGGCGGCGTCAGTCGGGTGGCTTTGTAGTGACGAATCCTAACTGCTGTGCGATTGGATTAGTCATAGCCTTGGCGCCTCTCCACGAGCGCTTTGGAATCGAGGCGGTCAGTGTGGTCACTATGCAGGCCGTCAGCGGCGCTGGCTACCCCGGTGTGGCGTCGCTCGACATATTGGGCAACGTCATCCCCTATATCGCGAAAGAGGAAGAGAAGATGGAAGAGGAAACTCGCAAACTTCTCGGGCGTGCGGATACCTCCAAAATCATTCCCGCCGAATTTGCCATGAGTGCGCAGTGCAATCGTGTCGCAGTCGAGGATGGTCACACGGAATCGGTTTCCGTGAAATTAAAGAAGAAGGCGAAATTGGACGATGTCGTGCAGGTATGGAAAGAATTTCGGGGTGCTACTGACGGCTTGGCGCTTCCCACTTCGCCAAAAAGTGCGATCCAATATTTGACGGGAAGCGATCGTCCGCAGCCACGTTTAGATGTCGACGCTGGAAATGGAATGACCACGACGGTAGGGAGGCTTCGTCCCTGCGGTATCCTGGATTGGAAGTTTACCCTGCTCTCGCATAACACCATCCGCGGAGCGGCTGGCGCCGCCGTCCTGAATGCCGAATTGCTAAAAGTGAAAGGATACTTGTAGAAAGTCGGCGAGCTTTACAGTTTAAGTTCTTAGACGCCGAGCGTCGGCACGTATACCGCCTGCATCCAATCTGAATGGCAGAACAAACTAGCAAGTCGTGGCTGCGAAGGCGGGTCGAGGACGGCTTGCGTCGCGGTCTTCAGCATGCCTATGAGACGGTGAAAGTTGATCCGGCAAACTTTCTTCTTCACTTGCGCGCCGCCCATGGCGTGCCCATCTCTAGTTTCGAGGGAGTTTATTCGGTAGACCTCGGCATGCTCGATGACATCGCCGGGCAAGTCATTCGCAGCAGCGGCAAAATGGCCGCAGCCGAGGGCGCGGGTTTCGGACTGGGTGGGTTCATCACGATCGTTCCAGATCTTGGAATTCTCACCGGCATCACCCTTCGAACGGTTCAAAAACTTAGTTTGCTTTACGGATTTCAATACAACACCGACGAAGAAACCGCGGACCTGTGGATCGCCGCCGCCAGTGCCGCCGGGGTAGATATCAGCCGCGATCTGCTGGAGAAAAGCGTGATTAACAAGTTCGTGCCGCGCGTGATTCAGCGCATCGCGGTGCAGGCCAGCCGCGAAGTGGTGGAGAAATGGTCAGGTCGCCTGATTCCAGTTCTTAGCTCTGTAATCGGGGCCGGCCTCAACTATTACTTTGTGCGCGCGTGGGGAGAACGGGCGCGGGCGCACTTTCGCAGCCGCCATTTGGAAGTTCGCAGCCGAATGCAGCGGGAGCAGGGTCCGCAGCTAAATCCTCTGGTTGGCTAGCTCGTCCGGCAGCTATCTCAGCCACTCTTCCAGCTCCGTGCTGGTAGAAGTTTTGTCGTCACGGTATTTCACAATTACAGGTGTGTATAGGGCGAGGTTCCACTCCGCCGCCTTCCCTGTTTTCAACGCTCGCGAGCCCGGCACCACCACTGCGTTTTCTGGGACTTCCAGAGGTCCGTCGGCTGTGCCTCGGTAGATCTCGCCGCGCACAACGTCGTAGAGCGGTGTGGAGTGTGTGAGAATCGTTCCCGCTCCCAGCACCGCGCCCTTTCGCACCCATGTCCCTTCATACACGCCGCAGTTCCCTCCCACCAGAACATCGTCTTCGATGATCACCGGGATGGAATTGATTGGCTCCAGCACGCCACCAATCTGGGCCGCCGCGCTCAGATGTACTCTCTTACCAATCTGTGCGCAGGATCCGACCAAGGCGTGCGAGTCCACCAGCGTTCCCTCGTCCACGTATGCTCCGACGTTGATAAACATGGGCGGCATGCAGATCACAGTGGGAGCCACGTAAGCTCCTAGTCGAACGGACGATCCGCCGGGGACGACCCGAACACGGTCCCGTACCGTAAAACGCCGCGCAGGGAACGTATCTTTATCTACGAATGAGAGGCTGGCGTCCTCGCCCATTTTACTGAGTTCTCCCAGGCGAAAACCCACTAGAATTCCCTGTTTCACCCAAACATTCGTTACCCAGCGGCCGCCAACTTTTTCTGCGGCGCGAATCTTTCCTTGCGTAAGTTCTTCGCGAAAATCGAGGAAGATCTGACGGGCTTCAGTATTGCGTTCGATTTCCGCGACCGAAGCCAGGCGTTCAATGGCAGTTTTGAGAGATTCCATTAGAAGTTCGATTGGAGATTAACGCCGCTGGATTGTCAAATATAGTGCCGAGTCAATACTGGCAATTTAAAGCTACAACCCAAGGTTGTCATATCGAGCGAAGCAAAGCCCTTTGCCTTGCAGAGTCGAGAGACCTGCTGTTGGATGGGGAAAAGCAGGTCTCTCCACTCCACCGTGTCTTCGCTGCGCGAACGCACGACTCCGGTCGAGATGACAGGTTATTTTGAAATTGAGGCACTACCGCCAAGTCTGAAGAAGGCACAACGCTTTTAAACACACTTGCAATCGCTCCGGATTAAAACTCCGGGCAGCTGATGCGAAACCTCTCGTGCTTGCGAGATCGAAGAATAAGGGCCATGCCATTTTGCGTGGCTCGCCTGATAACCCGGCGGATGTCCTTTGCCGCGATTGCATTGTCCGCAGTTGGAGCGGTGAAGTACAACTTTGTGCGGCCCCGCAGCCCAGTTCTCGTACATATAGAATTCCACGGCTTCGGGAGCAGATCGTTCTGCGGATTTGACAAGGCCCGCTTCGACCACAACTCTATGCAGCTTCGAACGCGCGTCACGACACATGGGAAGCAAAGGCAGCCGATAAACCTCTTCCACTTTTCCCATCATTGCTAAAACTGCCTTCACAGGCAATGGGTTCGACTCTAAGAAATTTGCCTGCATGAGCGGATAGTATTTGCGATGAATTCGCCGTGCGGTAGTCCAGTCATTGTTCAGGGCCGCTCTGGTCAGTTCCGCCATTTCTTTTGGAATCTCGTTGGACACCACGGAAATGAGCCCAATGCCCCCCAGGGCTATCACCGGCAAGGTGGTGGCATCGTCGCCTGAGTAGATCAGGAAAGTTTCTGGAACCAGAGTGCAGACTTCAGCGATCTGCGTGAGCGAACCGCTCGCTTCCTTAATTCCAGCAATGTTCGGGATCTCAGCCAACCGTGCGACCGTCGAAGGATCGAGGTTGACCCCAGTGCGTGCGGGCACGTTGTAAAGGATGACCGGCTTATCAATTGCTCTTGCGATGGCCTGGAAATGCTGGAACTGGCCTTCCTGGGTAGGTCTGTTGTAGTAGGGAGAGGCGCTCAGAATGGCGCTGACCCCCGCTCGCGAGGCTACTTCCTTCGCTTTCGATGCGGCGTCTGGAGTTGAATTCGATGTCGCCCCCGCAACCACCGGAACTCTTCCAGCTCCCGTCTCAATGGTGACGTCAATCACTCTCAACCATTCGTCGTGCGAGAGCGTTGCACTTTCACCAGTGGTTCCGCAGGGGACCAGAAAATCTATCCCAGACTGTATCTGCCACTCGATCAGATTGCGTAGTGCAACCTCATCGATTGAGCCGCCTGCCTGAAACGGAGTTACTAAAGCTGTGCCACAGCCGCGCAGTTCCATTCGACTAAGATAACGCGAACCGCGCATCTATCAAAACTTAGAGAGGCAGTCGCCCGTCACAGTTGTCGCCAGATTTCATCGAATCTAAAAAATCCTTTTTTCCCCATCAGCCATTTGGCGGCCCGCACCGCCCCTTCTGCGTACCCATCACGTGATTTAGCGTCATGGCATAAATAGATGGTGTCACTTGGAGAGTCGAGCACAAGTTCGTGCATGCCCACAACCGCGCCTTCGCGAAAGGAGGTAATTTCCAACTTTGTTTCGGAAGCCTCTTGGATGACCTGCTGCAAGACTAAAGCGGTACCCGAGGGAGCATCCATCTTGGTAGCGTGATGGCGTTCGAACACTTGGCCAAAGTAGCCGTGCTGGAGTGCGGCAGAAGCGGTCTTCGCGATTTCATAAAACAAATTTATGCCGATCGAGAAGTTGGCGCCATAAACGAAAGCGCCCCCGTGTTTCTCAACCATCTGTCGCACTCGAGGCAGCTGATCGTACCAGCCACTGGTGCCGACTACCATGCTGGCGCCAGCCGAGGCGCAGGCCTGAATATTGGCGACAACTGCGGCTGGCGTCGTGAAATCAATGACGACATCCGTTTTTGCCAGCCTCTCTTTGGTTAGAGCGGCGCCCCCAGGGTTGTCAGCCGATCGCAAGACGTCGACTTCGTGGCCGTCGCGGCGCGCGATCTCCGCTACCAAATATCCTGTCTTCCCGCTACCCAACAAGAGAAGTTTCATAGTCGCTATCGTTTGTCACGATCAAGGACAAACTGCTGTCGCCGGTGCATTCTTCCTCTCTGAATATACAACCGAGTCCCGATTTGGTTTGCCTGATCAGCCTGCCGGCGCAATCCCGTGTGCTACGATCATGTACTTCTAATGCCAACTGGAAAATTGCAACTAATCCCCCTCGGAGGGCTCGGCGAGTTCGGTATGAACTGCATGGCCGTGCGTTGGGGCGACGATATTATCGTTATCGACGCAGGCCTGATGTTCCCTGAGGCTGAACTTCTGGGCGTGGATATTGTTGTTCCCGACATTTCTTATCTCATAGAGAATCGTCATCGTGTGCGGGGCATTATCCTCACTCACGGGCATGAAGATCACATTGGTGCCATTCCCTGGGTGCTTTCCGAGCTGAACGTTCCGGTGTATGCCACCGAGTTCACGCTTGCCTATGTGGAAGACAAGCTTGAAGAGCACGGACTACTCGACAACGCCAGTCTTCATGAAATTGAGCCAGGCAAAAGATTCAAGCTCGGGATTTTTACCATCCATCCCATTCAAGTCACTCACAGTCTGGTGAATTGCGTGGCGCTTGCGGTGCACACTCCTTTGGGCGTGGTCATCCACACGGGCGACTTCAAGGTCGACCCCACCCCCACAGATAACAGGCTATTCGATCTGCATTCGTTCGCGGAATATGGAAAAGAAGGCGTCCTCGCGCTGATGCAGGATTCCACCAATGTTGAGCGCAAGGGATATACCCCGAGCGAGCGCGCCGTCCGGCGGAAGTTCGACGAAGTTTT
>JBDUDA010000065.1:0-12789 GCA_040003205.1 Acidobacteriaceae bacterium
TTGATTGGGCATAACGATGGGACTCGACCAACATGGATTCCAATTTTCGCGGTTTCATCCATTTTTTTCAACGTGTTGCAAACTGCGGCACGCAAGTCCGCCGTCAGCTCTAGTCCGGCAGTGCTATTACTTGCGTAACGTGCGCCGCCCTACTTCTGGTTCTACGCTTAAAGAACGTGGCAGTCGAAGGAGCGCATATTCTCACCACCGAAACCACCAAGGCAAACAGGAATTCCTCTGCTCGCGCCTTCATTCACAGCCTCAACATTCTTGTGAAGTACGTGCGGCTCTATGGATTGGAGCACAAGCGAACGACCGCTCAATTCGACATCACGTGGACGGAATTGCAGCTCGGGCTTCCGCGCGGAACCGACGGCGGCTTTCTGCTTGGGGTTGCGAATGATCAGCTCTTGTTGGACGGAGTAGCTTTAGAAACCGGCCAGGCTGAAAGCAGTTTTGCCCACCTATTGAGCAGCGCAGGCTTGGCCAGCATCCATTTCTCAAGTGCTGTTACCCCCGAAGACTTTACAAAGCTGGTGCGGGCGTTCGCTCTGGCGGGATCGCGCGCACGTGATGTTGTGATGCAAATCAAGAACACGTTCGGTGACAACAAGCACGCCAGTATAAGGATTAATGAAGTAAAGTTCATTGCCTCCGATCCCTCGACGGGGGACGTTTCCATTGCCGCTCAACTCACAGCGCAGGCCCTAGGACCCGACTTCAAACATTGGTTAAACGATCCGCAGAAATTACTGCAACTGATCGCGGCCGCGGAGGGCGCACACAACGGTAACAGGGCCGAAAGTGGTTTTTCAGGCAACAGTCCGAATTTCTCCTCCTCCGCCACATCTTCAGAATCCGCAACCAAGGACGGGACAGCGAAGACTCGCATTCAAACCTTGAGCGCAGGTGTGGTCCCGCTACAGGAAGAAGAAGTAGTGCAGGCGATCCGTCTGCTCACAAGATTTGGGGAAGCGAGCAAAGATAAATCCGCAAAAGCCGCGGTCGTACAACACAGACTGCGCGACGAGCTCAGCAAGACGGACGAAAACACGAAAATTAACCTTCAGGAATTGCTTGAAAACCTGGCGTCCTCCGTCCCTTCACAACAGAACGATACCCCGCTGCTGATGAAAGCTGCGGAGCATATGGCGATCCGATTCGCCCTGGAGCGTTTCCAAAAAGGTGATGTCAAAGTAAATGCCGTACATCAGATGCTGGAGCAGATGAGCAAGCAGATGGACACGCTCCGGGAAATTTTGCAGGTACAGGAAGACAAGATGGACAAGGCGGGAATTCTGGTGGAATCTCACGCAGACATTCTCGATCGTATGTTTTGGGCTGAAGTGCCCGACGCCGGTAAAAAGAGTGTGCTGATGTCCGATGAAGCGGCCTGCGTGCCGGCGCGCAACGTTCGTCAGTTCGTGGAATTATTGGTCGCCAGCGGAGATACAGAAGGTGCGACCTCCATTCTGCGCAATTATGTCGGGTGCCTGGACGCGAAAGATGCGGCGCCACGCCGCAAAACAGCCATCGGACTGAGCCAGCTAGCCGACCTCTTCGCCGCTCTGGGTGCGGAATTGCTCGGTGCCAGCGTACGAAAAGTTGGAGAGACGCTGGGAAACGAGCCCGATCCCGAATTGCAAAGTCTGCTCAATGCCGCGTTCGTGAGACTGAGCGCGGAAGCCTGCAACCGCCGGCTTTACGGGGCGTTGATTGAAGTTTGTGGTTCGATGGAATTTCTAGCTCAGCGGCGTCCGGTCCTCGCCGCTGAACTACGCCCTAGAGTCGGCGTGGACAACCGTTTGCCGGAGTTTATCGAAGAGGCCTTATGCGCGCCTGCGGTCCCGGCAGATCTGATGCTGGTACTCCGCAAGAGCTCGCAAGCGGCGGCAGAACATCTCGCGGACCGCTTCTTTCGTTGTATGCGTCGCGACGAGTGCGACCGTGTGGTCGAACTGGTTAAAGAGTTAGGACCCGCAGGTTTGAATCAGCTGCGGCAGATGTTGCGGGTGGGCCCCGAACAGCAGGCGACTTCAGTGGTGGGTTTGCTCAGCCGCCTGGACGTTCCGACTCTTCTCGAGTTGCTACCGCATCGCCTTCCCGGATTTAACCGGTTTTATCAGGACGTGGTTGTGCGGCAGATTGCGTACGGCTCAGCGCCCGATCGCGGGCGAACGCTTCTGGAACTTGTTGAACTCTTAGATCGGGTCGTAATCCCGCAAGCGCTGGATGAAATCGGTATGAGCGGAGATCATACGGCCGCCCCGCCCTTGATTGTGATGGCGCAAGCGGGCGATACCGAGGGCCGTTCTGCACTCCTTCAAGTTAAGGCCGTCGAGTCCTTGGGTCGGCTTCGGGTGCAGGATTGCGTTCCGGTTCTCCGTGGCCTGCTGGAAAGCAAAAAGATGTGGAAGTGGGTACATCACCGTGAACTGCGCATTGCCGCGGCACAGGCACTGGCCAAGATTGATCCGAGTTATGGAGGACAGGCGATTGCAGCCAATGGCCTCGATGCCGGTGAGTTAGCGCTGGCGCCTTTAGATTCCGCACCTGCGTGTCCGTGGGTCCGGCAGCGTCGCTACGAACGAACTGCACTGCGTAAATCGCTCTCCGCTACCATCAGCAGCTCTTGGGGCAAGTCCAGCATTTCCCTTCGCGAGTTGAGTATGGGAGGTGGCATGGGCACGAAGAATGACAACTTGCGCGTGGGGTCGGAAGCCAACCTGGAGATCACAGTCGGCTTGAAACATATACGCGCCCAGGTGTTGCTGCGGCGCGCCCGCGTGGACGAAGTCGGATTTGAAATTGTGGATACCGACCTGGAGAGCCGCTTCCGGCTTCGCCGACTCATTCTGGAATCCGCCGGACCGATGACGCAATCCGCAGGCGCGGAACAGTGGGTACAGAGGAAGCTCTAGAAACCTGAAAAAGGCCTCTCCCGTCTCACGACAAGAGAGGCCTTTCGCTTCTGGCTCCCAGCTAGAAGCTAAGAGCTAGTAGCTGTAAGCTATTTCACTTTCGCGAAGATGATCACGAAGGTGTAGAGCGCTAGCGATTCGATTAGCGCCAGTCCCAGAATCAGAGCGAATTGAATTGCGCCTCGTGCCGCCGGATTTCGGGCCAAACCTTCCGCAGCGCCTGCCGTCGCTCTACCTTGAGCAATGCCGCAACCCGCAGATGCGATTGCCATTGAAAGTCCTGCGCTGATTGCGACCCAGTTGACTCCGCTGCCCGATGCTCCGCCCTGCGCAAATGCAGGCACCGCGAAGCACATTGCTGAAAGCGCCATGAACAAATAACTCAGTTGTTTCATTTTGTTTTCTCCTGTTATGAATTGCCGCAGTAGGTGGTTGACGTTCACCGTGCTGACGCCCTCACGCTGTCGGCGTTTTTAGCGCTTCCTATATTTCTCGATCATATTGACCGAGCTAACGGGGTTAGCGCCAAAATTGTTGTAGGCCGGACCACAGTCTCTAGTGTTCTTCCGAAACCGCGCCCGCGAGATAGACCATCGTCAGCAGGACGAAGATATATGCCTGCAAGAGTGCGACTCCGATGTGCAGTCCTAGAAAAATTACGGGGATTCCGATCGGCACCAAAGATAGGAAGACTAGAGTGACCATGTCGCCGGCGAACATGTTTGCGTAAAGACGAATGGTCAGAGACATGACGCGGGCGAGATGGCTGATAATTTCAATCGGTATCATCAGCCACGACAGCCACCACATCGGCCCCATGAACTGCTTCAAGTAACTGATGCCGTGCTTCCTGAAACCCTGCACCTGGTAGTAGACGAAGGCACATAACGCACAACCCAGCGGCACTACCGGTGAAGCGGTCGGAGATTCGAAGCCGGGTATCAAGCCTAGAAAATTCGAGATCAGGATGAAAAACATCAGGACCATCAGGAAGGGGATGAAACCTTCGCTGTGATGTCCGATAACTTCTTCGCTCTGTCCTTTTACAAACCCGTGCAGGCCCTCGAAAACATGCTGTAGTCCACCCGGTTTCTCAACTGAAAGCTGCGCTCGCACCGCCAGAAACAGCAGCAGCAGGAAGCCTAAAACCAAAACTTCCATCGCAACCGCATTCGTTATGGGAGCTTGAGGGTAAGTCGGCTCAACGTGCAGGGCTCGCAGCAGCGCGGTGGTCGGGCTGGCGAGGAGGCGGTTCAGGATTTCGGTAAACCAGAGTTGCTCGGGCATGAAAGAAAGTTCTCACTCGGTACTTCGGCTGGCGAACTTCACTGATTTCTACTTATGCGCCGTGCGCTAAAACGGCGTAAGTCTCGTATAAGGCTTCGCAGATGATTGCCACTACCGGCACAAATAGTCCCGCAAAAAGTCCATTCAGGCTCGTCGGGGAAACACTCAATATAACATAGGCTGCGAGGGCCATCAAAAGGTACCGCAGCAGAAAACGGATGATCACTCCGGCGCTGGATTGCGCCCGTCCCGACTCCGCGACCTTGTCTACCAGCGCCGTCACTACCCGCTTAAGCCAATGAAAATTTAAAAATCCGATGGCGCTTCCGCAGGCGAAGCCCGCGGCCAGTCGCCATCCAAATCTCGCCCACGCCGCGATGAGAAACAACCCTGCAATAACGAGCATGTTCCGGCGAATTCTGGTGAGAGCACCCGCGCTGAAAGATTCGCTGAGAACATCCATGACTTACGATCAGTCTCCGGCGACAAGCTGTCTTTCCTCATCGTAATCGGAAAGAGGCGCGGCAGAGATGCCATATTTGTCGCGCAAAAAGTCTTGCAACGTTTTCGGAAGAAATTCCGAGAGTTCCTGCCAGGTGAGCATCTTGCAACGCAACCGCAAATCAACGATGCGGACACTGCGCATGATCGCATACCATGCTTCGCGAAGGTCGGGGCGGCGCGCATCCGCCACTACGCAAAACGAGCGCTGATCGGCATGCGCAGCCAGAACGTTGCGAATCAATTGATACGAAAGGTAAGAGTCGCCTTTTCTCGGTAAATTGCTGACGTCGAAAACTTCGTGGAAGTCCCGGTAACCCCCAACGACGCCGACAGCCTTGCTCTGAAAATCAAATTCAGTCAGCTTTGCCTCGACCAGAAGATTGCCTAAAAGCATGTCGACTTCTGTGCGATCACTTCTTCCGTTGGCGAAAGGAACCTTTGCCCGGAATCCGAACTCCGGTACGGCCCCTTGCTCAACTCCCAGAAAATCCAAAACCTGGCTTTGCGCCAACGTTTCGGGATAGCAAACAATATTCATCAGCAGCGCATCCGAACTGTTGCACGAATCCAGTTCTCTCCACCGTCGGTCTGAACGAGGGAGAGACGTGCGGCCCTGGGTGTGTACCTTGAACAAACGCCGACTCCAGCCTTCAGTGCGCAGGATTGCGCGATAGGATTCGGCTGCGAAGTTACCATGTGACAAACCATCTTCCGACGGCTGATAACACACCGACGGCATCGCGCCGTAAGTCTCACACATCGACAGTCCCAAGTGCGCAGCGTAACGGCGGTTGCGCACGCTGAGTTCAGCTCTCAACCGGCTGGCAAAGAAAGCTGATTGCGCTGCGATGTAAATTTCTGTCACAAGAATGGCGGGTGGGTCCCTAATCAGAATTTGACGACGCTGTACGGACGAGTTCCACAAAGCCGGCCGCGATTCCTAACAACAGCCCGACGAGGTACAGCCATTTGGTGTGCAGCCAATGGTCGAGTGCTAGTCCGAACAGCAGTCCTATAACCGTGGCCGCTGGGAAAACTACCGCTAATTGAGCGTAGTTCGCCATCTGCACCCATGTGTTCTTTTTTTCGCGGCCACCGTCGCCGGCGTTTTTATCCGACTTACCGCGAATTTCTGGAGTATCGCTGGGAGCCACAGCAAACCTCTTTCCGATTGAACCCAATCTCCCTACAATTAACGGCGCACGGCGCCCTGGTGTGTTTCGATCAATGCGCGAATCCGCTGGGCGTCAGCTTTGCGATGCCCATGGCTGGTAATTGGATCTGTTCCGCCAGCGGAGTCAATGCGAATTTCTGACCAGACTATTCCCGTCGAAATATGTACCGACGCCACCTGCAACATCGCGATGCTCTCTTCATTGCTGCCAAACAGCCTCGGCTTTACGCGCGCTACTCTTTCCGGAGCCACCACAATCCGAGTGGGAAAAAACAAATTGCCTCGCGTGAATCGGCTGGCTACAAAAGTCTCTGTAGACGGCGAGGTAGCAGACAGATTGGGAGTTTCGCTCACAGAGCTCCTCAAAGGCGAAAGTCAGTCAGGAGATATTACTACCGCTGCCCCGGATTCTGCTGGAAAAACGTTGCCCGCGCCCCATCCCTCAATTGCGCACCACGCTTGGTTATAATCGTCTTCCACATTCACGCGTTCGACGGATGTCTCTGACTTACTTGGGGAAGGAAACTTTTGGCACTCGACGAGAAAATTTACGAATTGCGGCTCGAAAAGTTGAAGCAGATCGCCGCGCTCGGACAGCAAATTTATCCGACAAAATACGAGACCACACATACCATCCCGGAAATTGTCGCGGCCTATTCAGCCACCGCCGCGGAGCAGCTTGCCGATCCGCGGATTAGCGTCCGTGTTGCAGGACGCATTATGGCTATCCGCCTCATGGGCAAAGCGGGATTCGCCCATCTCCAGCAGAGCGGCCGGCAATTGCAAATCTATGTGAAGAAAAATGCGGTCGGCGAGAAGGCGTTTGAGCTGTACAAACTGCTCGACCTGGGTGACCACATCGGCGCATCCGGATACCTTTTTCGCACGCGCACAGGGGAACTCAGCATTCATGTTGAGGAAATAACCTTCCTTGCAAAAGACCTGCTTCCCTTGCCTGAAAAGTGGCACGGCCTCACAGACGTCGAGCTCCGTTACCGCCAGCGCTATCTCGATCTCATGATGAACTCTGAGGTAGGAGAGGTTTTTCTCAAGCGCACGAAGCTGGTGCAGTCCATGCGGCGCTCGCTCGATTCACGGGGGTTTCTCGAAGTCGAGACTCCCATGATGCAGCCCATTGCCGGGGGCGCGGTGGCGCGACCCTTTGTGACTCATCACAACACGCTGGATATTGATCTGTATCTACGCATCGCTCCCGAACTTTACCTGAAGCGCCTGGTGGTGGGCGGGTTTGATCGCGTCTACGAAATTAATCGCAATTTTCGCAACGAAGGCATCGGATGGCGCTGGAATCCGGAATTCACCATGCTCGAGTTTTATCAGGCCTACACCGATTACCGTGGCGTGATGGAGCTCACCCAGCAATTGATCGAGCAGGCGGCAATGGATGTCACTGGCGGCACGAAAATCAAGTGGGGAGAGCATGAGATTGACTGGGCCGCTTCCAATTGGCAGCGCATGACCATGCGCGAGGCCATCATTCGTTACTGGCCCGACGCGGGCGGGGCGAAGCCAGAGATGGCGGATTTTGCTTCTCATGATTCGGTGGCAGCTTTAGTGCAACGATTCAACTCGGCGAATGCCCATATTGCCTATGATCCGAAGAATCCCAAGGGCAAAACCATCGCGGAACTGTTTGAGGCGGTCGCGGAAGAACATTTGATTCAGCCCACGATCATTTACGAGTTCCCTGCGGCAGTGTCGCCGCTCTCGAAAAATAAAGCCGATGATCAGGATTACGTTGAGCGCTGGGAAATTTTCGCGGGCCAGATGGAGATCGCAAACGGCTTCAGCGAATTGAACGATCCTGAAGAACAGCGGCGGCGTTTTGAATTGCAGTTGGTGGACCGCGAACGCGGCGATGAGGAAGCCCATCAAATGGACGAAGACTATATTCGCGCTCTTTCTTACGGAATGCCTCCAGCCGGCGGTGTGGGCGTCGGGATTGACCGCTTGGCAATGCTTCTAACGGATTCACACACCATCAGGGATGTAATTCTCTTCCCGCTGCTCCGTCCAGAGAAAAAAGCCGAGTCACAGGAATCAGAAAACGAACCGGAAACAAAGTCGTAAACGGGCAGTCAGCGCCGACTTTCGCTCCACTTCCAGGCGGTAGAAACAATCTCATCCAACGAGCGTTTTGCTTTCCAATGAAGCAATTTCTCGGCGCGGCTGGGATCGGCAACCAGCGCCGGGGGATCGCCAGCCCGGCGCGGCGCGATCTTCGAAGGAACCTTTCTCCCGCTGATTTTCTCGATCGTTGAGAGAACCTCTTTCACCGAATAACCCTGGCCGGTTCCTAAATTTAATTGCGTGGAGTCGTTCTTGCCGAGGTATTCGAGTCCCATTACATGCGCTTCGGCCAGATCGTTCACGTGAATGTAATCACGAACGCCCGTCCCATCCGGGGTAGCGTAATCGTCCCCAAAGATTTCGAGCGCGGGACGCTTACCGTAGATGGCCTCGAAGGCGGCGGGAATCAAATGTGTTTCGGGATTGTGCATTTCCCCTATCTCGATACTCTCGTCTGCCCCGGCGGCATTGAAATACCGGAAGGCAACATACTTCAATCC
Source organism: Acidobacteriaceae bacterium (assembly GCA_040003205.1). Classification (GTDB taxonomy): domain Bacteria; phylum Acidobacteriota; class Terriglobia; order Terriglobales; family Acidobacteriaceae; genus JALYIM01. The sequence continues at coordinate 8,478 of JBDUDA010000065.1, forward strand.
GTAGGCACGTGCGTAAGCGTCAAGCGCGTATTCAAAAGCAAGCTTGGTAGCGCCGTAAGGGTTTACGGGAGCGCGTGGATTTTCTTCCGTGATCGGAACCTTTACTGGAACGCCATAGACGGCGCAGGTAGAGGAAAAAATAAATTTTCTCACTGAGGATTCGAGCACAGCATCGAGCAGGGTTAAACTTCCTACGAGATTGTTCTGATAGTACTTGCGGGGATTCTCTACTGATTCTCCGACATAAGCGTGTGCGGCGAAGTGCATGACGGCATCCACTGGCTGCAAGGCTTCTTTTATTTTCGCTCTGTCCGCAATGTCTCCGACGATCAGATCGAATCCGTCGGCAAGCGCCGCGTGCCCATTGGAAAGATTGTCGTAGATGACGGCTGTATGCCCCTGGCGCTTCAAGGCGCGCGCGGCGTGACTGCCGATATATCCTGCTCCCCCAACCACTAAAACGATCACTTTTGCCTCACTTTTTGCGTAGTACTGATTTGAGGCAAGATTTTAGCAGAGAAGAAATCGGAGCCTTGATCTCTAGGCCGCAGTGGTCAATCCCCACTTATGCTGGAGGCGTCGCTCGATGGTAGTGAAAACGAGGCCATCCACGACGGATCCGATTGCGACAATGAGGATCATCACGGCAATTACCTGGTTCATGTCGTTGAGATCGCGTCCCATCATCAAGAGCTGACCAAGGCCGAGGCTGACAAAGATCATCTCACCGGAGATCAGAGAGCGCCAGGCGAAGGCCCATCCTTGTTTCAATCCGGTCAGAAAAGGAAAGCTAGCCGATAAAGGCTAGCCGAAGAATGCGCCATCAAAGCCTCGTTAGAGCTGCGAAAGCTTACCCGGTGCGGTGGGTCGGAGTCAGACTAGGGCCGGGCGACGTACAGATCGGGAAATTCCTCACTCAATCTCGAAACTTTCGGCGCGTCGTTGTACACGATGTAGAGATCCTTGGGATGGCGCTCGGCGTAGTTCTGGTGATATGCCTCGGCGGGATAAAACTTCCCCAGTGACTTGACTGAAGTCACAATGGGGCGCGCGAACACATTGGCCTTCTGAAGTTGAACGATGTAAGCTTCCGCGACTCTCTTCTGTTCATCGCTGGAGTAGAAGATAGCCGACCGGTATTGGCTGCCCTCATCCGGACCCTGACGGTTCAGTTGCGTTGGATCATGAGCGACAGAAAAGAACACCCGCAACAACTGTCCATAAGTAATTTGCGATGGGTTGTAAACGATCTTCACCGACTCCGCATGGCCGGTATTTCCGGTGCTGACGATTTCATATTCGGCGGATTTTTCGTCGCCTCCGACGTATCCCGAAGTCGCGCTGACAACGCCTTTCACATGTTGGAAGACGGATTGAATGCCCCAAAAGCAGCCTCCCGCAAAGACTGCGGTTTGCTCACCCTTGGTTTGCGGGGACACATCTACTACGGGCGCAGGAAGGATGACGGCGTCTTTGCGAGGTGACGAGTTACTCACCGCAGCGACAGCTAGCAACACTATGACCGGCAACGCGAAACGAAACATGACTATACTCCGTGCAAGAAACTGCTAAAGGCTTAGAGTTGACTGCTCCGCAAAAGTTTCATGATCACCACCTCATATGCTCAAAAGGGTCTCAGCGGACACTATTTTGATAATTCCGCGGCTCTGTTGTAACTTTGCAGCCTCCGGGACATCTCATGAAATCCGAAACAATCTGTCTCGTCGGACCACCTGACTAAGTGAATAAGATGCAAACACCAATCGAAAAGCGGAAGTTCAAGGCCATCAATCGTCGCGAAGTATTGAAACTCACCCCGGTGATTGTTTTAGGGGCGTTTGCGATCCCGCAATTGCAGAAGCCGCTATTGAAAGCGGGGTTGGGATTCAGTGACTGGGCGTCCTCGAAACTGTTTCGCAGCGGCCATCTCGCGCCCACTTTTGCCGATTCCGAGGTCACACCCTTCGACAAGTTTCCTGTTAACGGTTACGACGTCGAGGATCCCGAGGTGGACCTCGAAAATTGGAGCCTCGAAGTCACAGGGGCGGTTCAGAAGCCTGGAAGCTTCACTTTGTCTCAAGTTCAGGCATTGCCTCGCTACCAGCAAAACACGCGTCACGTCTGCGTGGAGGGATGGGACGTAATCGGCCGCTTTGGTGGCGCACGGCTCTCGGATTTTCTTACACTGATTGGCGCTGACACCTCGGCCCGCTATTTGAGCGTCGAATGCGCGGACGACTATTACGAAACGCTAGACATGGCGACCGCTCTCCATCCGCAGACGTTGTTGTGCTACGACATGTATGAGCGGCCACTGACTCGCGAACACGGAGCGCCCTTGCGTCTGACCATCCCAACCAAGGTTGGATACAAGCAGGCGAAATACCTGACCAGCCTGAAGGTCAGCAATGTCATCGAGCGCGCAGGATATTGGGAAGACCAGGGGTATTCCGGGTTTTACGGGCTCTGAGAAGAGGAAAGTACAATGTCTACCCAAGTCGTCGCGATTGAAGACAGCAAAAGCGATGAGCGCACCACTGCCGTCTACGAGCATCCTTTCATCGTTCGCCTGTGTCACTGGGTGAATGCAATTTCGCTCTTCGTACTGGTCGGTAGCGGATTGCAGATCTTCCGGGCGTTCCCTAGCTTTGGCGCCAAGATTCCTCAGAAAGATTTAATCAACTGGCCGAAGTCGCTTGCTCTCGGGGGCTGGCTGGGAGGCGCCTTGCAGTGGCACCTCACATTCATGTGGATTTATCTCTTCACGGGTGTGATTTACCTCGGATATCAAGCCCTAAGCGGAAATTACAAACAGGTTTTGTTTACTCCCCGGGACGTTCGCGGAGTATGGCCGATGGTGAAACATTACTTCTTCTTTGGTCGCAAGCCGGCGGTGAACGGAGCCTATAATCCGTTGCAGAAACAGGCTTACACTTCTGCCGTCGCTCTTGGCGTTTTATCGGTGCTGACCGGGCTGGCAATATGGAAGCCAGTGCAATTCTCGTGGCTGGCATGGCTGATGGGCGGTTTTCACTGGGCCCGTCTGGGGCATTTTGTGATCATGTGGGCAATGCTGGCATTCATCTTTGGACACCTGGTTATGGTCGCTCTTCATGGCTGGAACAATTTCGTTTCCATGCTGACCGGATGGAAGAAGAATCCTGAATACGGCGCCAAGTAGAACGCTGGCCACGGCGTTTTTAATTTCACTGGATAGCGAGGGAAAATGCTGGCGGCCGCGCCGGATAGATCAGCAGACCAACTTGAGGAAGACGCGCTGATCCGGAGGATCCGGAACGGGGAGCACGAGGTATTTTACGAACTGATACGCCCGTACGAGAAGCGAGTCTACTTCACAGCGTTTGCCATCGTCCGGAATGAGGCGGATGCCGAAGATGTAAGCCAGGAAGCCATCCTCAAAGCCTTCCGGCACATCGGGCAATTTCGGGCTGAGGCACGGTTTAGTACGTGGTTGATCCAGATCACGGTCAACGAGGCGCGCATGCGCAGAAGAAAATCGCACTCCGATCTCACGGAGCAAATCGCCGATCACGTGGATGAAGAGGGCAACTACACGGCACGCGATTTCGCGGATTGGCGGGAAATTCCTTCGGAGGTGCTGGACCGCAGCGAAATTCGGCATGCGCTCGCATCTGCTCTCGCCTCGCTGGGCCACAAATATCGCGAGGTCTTTCTATTACGCGATGTGCAACATCTCAGCATCGACGAAACTGCGAAGGTGCTGCGTATATCGAGTGCCTCGGTGAAAACCAGGCTCTTGCGAGCCCGGTTGATGCTGCGCGATCTGCTGGCCCCCGGGCTTGGTGGACCCTGGTGCGACAGGCTCGCCTTTGAAAAAGGTAAAAAGCCATGGTAATGAAATGCGACGAGGTGATGAGCAGCCTTTCAGAGTATCTGGAAGGTAACTTGGATTCTGCTCAAAGCACCGCCATGACACAACATTTCGACCAATGCAAACATTGCACGGCAGTCTTGCAAGGCACTCGCAATATTGTCGCGCTTTACGGGGACGCAAGAATGCAAGCGGTTCCATTTGGCTTTGAACATCGCTTGCATCGCAGAATGGAGGAAGTCATGCACCATTCCAACGGCACTTCTTTAGGATGGCTGGTTCTAGTGGTAGCCACTATCCTGGTAGCCGGTAGCTTCGAGCTGGCAACCTCGTCGGCTGTTCCTAATTCACTGCGTTCGCAGCATGCTCATCCCGCGGGAGAATCGATGCCGCGGGACATGATGGTTGTGGTCGCCGAGGGCAGCAAGACCTTCCACCTCGCGAAGTGCCGCTTCATTC
>JBDUDA010000066.1:0-12778 GCA_040003205.1 Acidobacteriaceae bacterium
CTGCCGCTTACGTTCTCCAGCAACATACCGACCGCCTCTCAGGAAACGAGCCGACGGCGAATCCTACTCGCATCCTCTCGGAGATCGTCGAAATTCAGAAATTAGCCGAGGCTCAAGCGCTTGGTGTTCGGGACACCTCTCAGATCATTGCAGGACGTTTACACAAAATAACCACTGCCACCGGCGTGGCCATCGGAATTGTTGACGAAGACAAAATTCATTACCTGGCTGCGGTGGGAAACTCCTATTCTCTCGCCGACGCACGCATCCCCATCGAGAATAGCTTGTCGGCGGATTCGTTGCGGAATGGCAAACTGGCTTTTGGTCTGCGCGATAGTCAAAATATTTTGAGATCATTTCCCCGTGGCAAGAATAACTCCGAATCTTTTATCTCGATCCCGTTTCAACATCATGGCTCGATTGCGGGCGCGTTAGAACTAAAATTTGGCCAAGCCAGCGCCATTCCGGAGAGTGATATCTCCGCGGCACAGCTCATGGCTGGGTTGATGAGCGATGCGATCGCGCGCTCAGATAGCAAACCAAGCCAGCTCGCACCTCAGGCATCCCAGCACGAAGCGCCTGAAACATCGGCGTTTGTCCATCCTGAAAGCGAGAATTTTCCAGGGGTCTCCCCGGAATCTTTCCTAAGGATCGGGGAGGAGCCGGACAATGCTGACTTTGTCTTTGATCCTCCAGCCGCTTCGTTTCCAGCCGAGGGCACCGGCCTGGAGCAATCGCCAAAGGCGCCAGCGGACCAGCCCGCTATGGATCCTATCTGCCACAGTTGTGGGCATCATTTCAGGGACGATGAATTTTTCTGTGGCACTTGCGGACTAACCCGCTTCGTAGCGGAATCCGCGACCGGCGGGCTGCAAAGTAAATGGGCGTCGCTCTGGTATTTGCAGCGCACGCATCAAGCTTCAGAGTTAGGTAAAACCGGTAGCATCCGAAGCAAGTTGGGCGAGGACTATGAGGGTGAACCGAAGACGAGAGGCAGCGAGGGCGGATTCTTTGAAGAAACGATTCCCTCGGTGCCCGAGCCCGGTCTGTCTCTAGACTACCCGCAGCCGGATTGGTCTGTTAGTCCATACCCTGTATCCCAAGCCGCGCCCAGTGCTGCGGCGGCTGAAGCTATTCACGGCAACAGTCTTGATGCGGTATATGGACCGCCGGCAGAGGTGATCGCGTCCGCCGGGAATGGAAGTGGCTTTGATTCTTCTTATCTTCTCGACCAGCCGGATAGTGGCGGAATGGCGAACTTCTGGCAAGCTCACCGCTCAGAGGCCTACCTGGCGATTGCGGCAGTTTTCCTCATCGTCGCGCTGACCGGATGGGGAAAAACCTCGCTTGAAACGTCGAGTCCCGCGGCAACATCGGCGGCACGGCGCAAACATCCGCCCAAGCCAAAGCTCACTGCCTTCGAACAGCTTTTGGTTGGAGTCGGACTGGCGGAGCCTCCACCCGCGCCGGTTTACGAAGGCAATCCTGACACTCAAGTATGGATCGACTTGCATACGGCTCTCTACTACTGTCCCGGCTCGGAACTTTTCGGAACTACCTCTCGAGGGCAGATGACCACGCAGCGCAGCGCGCAACTCGACCAGTTTCAGCCCGCCGACCGCAAACCCTGCGATTAGAGGTTAAAACTTATTTATTGAAAAATATTGTTTCATGGTCTGGAATTTCGCGCGCGAGATTTCTCGGCAGACCTTTTTAAGTGAATTCCAGAGGGATCATAGTTCGCCTGCAATAAAGCGATCGTAGCGAGGGATGAACGGGCGCGACAGACTGGCGGCCAGCAATTTCCCAGGGTTGTTTTTGAACGCCGTAGCGTTGGGTGGCTCAGTGTGTATGGGTGGCGCAGTGCTTCAGCACTGCGAAATTTTTTGGCTTTGATTGGCGGCTTCAGCCGCTGAGGGTAACGGAAAGAAAGAATTAAAAAGAAAACAGGTCCCGCGAGAGCAAAACCTGTTTCAAAAAATCTTAAGCGTAAGAATTTTCGTGCCGCCGAGCCTCATACCAAAGCGCGAGTTCTACCCGGTTCCACAGTCCGAGCTTGTCGTAAATAACTCTTAGATAGTTTTTGACGACGTGTTCTGTGGTTCCGATGGAATTCGCGATGTCGCGGTTCTTAAGCCCTTGGGCGACGAGTTCAATGACGCGCTGTTCTCTGTCGTTGGTGTTGCGTTTTCCGTAGCGTTCCCCTCCGAACATAGCTGCCTCCGATATAAAAGTGTGGCGAGTTTTACTCGCTTGATCCCGCTGGTGATTCCAAACCGGAGGAATAAGCGATTGAAGTGCGCTTTGACTGTGCGCCTGGCAATTTTCAGTTGCTTTCCGATTTCGTCGTTATCGCAGCCCTGAAGCAGCAGATCAGCAATTTGCCGCTCGCGTGGGGCCAATCGAACCGACTTCTCCTGCATTAAAATCCCCCAAGTGACTTTTCGACTGGTGCTTAGTCTTAGCGTTGCTATTCTAAGACCCAGAAATACTGACCTTTTTTGAAGTCTCCCAAAATTCATAGCACTCACGATGCCATTTTGAGACGGTTTTCAGAGGTTTATGCCAATCTCTTTTTCCACAGGATGGTTGAATGAAGTTAAAATCCTCCCTAACGCCGTGATCCCAGCCACCAACTGGCGGAACGTACGATTGACGAGTACGTCATTTTTCTTGAATTTTGGCCCAAATCGGGCCAAACACAACGAAAATGCCTGCGGGAGCCCTCATTCGAGGGGAGTGTTGGGAGAGTATTTGGAGACGTAGAAGGTCGGGATGCTGCCGGGAGTTCGGCTGCAAGCGCCGACATCACGTCAGAGTTTTTCTTGACAGCTGTTGAAAACCTAGCTTCTTAGGGGATACACCTTAGGTCAAAAATGCGCACATACGGTAAATTCGCAGGAATAATTACACGAAGGTACATGGTGTCTCACTTGGTTTATCCCTTTGTGACGGCTTTTTGAACGTAGATTGTCGTGATTTGCCATGAAATTGTCGGTTGTTATACCGGTTTATAACGAGCGAACGACCCTCACTATGGTCGTCGAGCGGGTGCTGGGTGTTCCGCTCTCGGTTGAGGTCTTGTGCGTTGACGATGGGTCGACCGACGGCAGCGTGGATATTCTAAGAGACTTGCAGAACCAATATCCCGCGTTGCGGGTGTTTTTACAGCCCCGAAACATGGGCAAGGGGGCCGCCTTACGGCGTGGAATTCAGCACGCGACCGGCGATTTCGTAATTATTCAGGACGCGGATCTAGAATACGATCCGGCGGATTATCCTGGACTGCTGGAGCCCTTAATTCAAAACAAAGCTGATGTCGTTTATGGGTCGCGTTTTCTGGGAAGCCGTCCTCACCGCGTGCTCTATTTTTGGCATTCGGTTGGAAACCGCGCTCTTACGTTGCTGTCCAACTGCTTGACCAACATAAACCTGAGCGACATGGAAACCTGCTACAAAGTGTTTCGCCGAGAAGTCATTCAGTCGATAAATATTCAGGAAGACCGCTTCGGATTTGAACCCGAGATTACGGTAAAGATTGCCAAGCGCAAGCTGCGAATTTACGAAGTCGGAATCAGCTATTGGGGACGCACCTACGAAGAAGGCAAAAAAATTGGGTGGAAGGATGGTTTTCGCGCGCTGTGGTGTCTGCTCAAATACGCGATCCTGGAACCCGCTGTGGCAGTGCCGATTTCAGTTCCTGCGACTCTTCCTGCTCACGACGCGAATACTGAAGACACAATCGCGCGCTAGTCACACTGTGGACTATCGCCAGCGGTCGACCAGATCCCACCATAGCAATCGCAGCCATTCATCCAGATTGGTCTTTGCCCATTCGCGCCGAGCCCACCAATGCGTGGAAAAGCGTCTGCTATCGAAGGCTGCTGCCACGCTGAAATTGATGGCCGGCGCTTCCTTGTTGAAGATACTCAGCGCTCTTCTTGTGTGGAATTCAGAGGTTACAAGCAGCACTCGCCGCACCGGAGTACCTTGTAGACAATTTTTAACATCGTTAACTTCAGCCTTGGTGGAAAGTCCGAAAACCGGGCAAATGCTGATCGAATCTTTGCGCGGAAATTGATCTTTGTAGTCTTTTGCCAGCTCGGTTTCGCGATGGCCGTAAATTTGGTCTTCAGCGGGGACATCCAGGATGATCCGCGGGGCGTAGTTATGATTAAGCAGGTCAAGGCCTCTCAGCGGGCGGCTCTCGGCTTCCCCCGCGAGCACCACGATGACGTCCGCCTGAGCGGGCCGGTTCACGACCAGAAAACTGCCTGAGGTCGCGAGCAGGGCGATCATGATCGCGGTGAGCACCAGCGTGATTTTGAATAGTTTCTTACGCATCAGCATGGTCTTGTTTGGCCGCAGCTAACCCTTTGAAAGGGCCAGTGGCCCCGATTACGTAAGTACCCATCGGTGCTCTGTATCGGGTTACCGAAACGTGCAAACCTTACAAAGCTGATTGACCGGCAAAAACTAAGGCACTAAAATTCAACTTCGATCCAGTCCCTTATCCATTATGAGCATTCAATCACTTCCCGCCACCGCATTCGCTGAATTAAAAAGTAAGATCGATTCCCATCAGGCCCGCGTGGCAGTGATCGGTTTAGGGTATGTCGGCCTGCCTTTGTCACTGCTTTATGTAGAGCAGAAGTTTCCCGTAACTGGTTTCGACATTGATGCGAAAAAAGTCTCGTCCCTCATGGCGGGGAACTCTTACATTTTCCGCATCCCCGCGACTGAGATACAGCAGGCGCGCGCTCAAGGCTTTGAGGCGACGTCCGATTACTCCCGCCTCACCGACATGGATGCGATCATCATCTGCGTCCCAACCCCGTTAAATGAATATCACGAGCCAGACCTCAGTTACATAACGGACACGGCAAAATCCATCGCACCGTATTTGCGGGCAGGGCATCTGGTGATACTCGAGAGCACAACTTATCCCGGGACGACCGAAGAAGTGCTGGTTCCGATCCTCGAAAAGGGCAACAGATCAGCTCTCACTGCGGCCCGCGCCGATCAGCCGGATGCGAATTCTTTTTATGTGGCATTCTCGCCCGAGCGGGAGGATCCCGGGAATCAAACAGTGGCTCGACGCGACATTCCAAAAGTAGTGGGTGGCTTGGACAAGCGCGCCTCTGATTTATCGGCGGGACTCTACGGCGCAATCTTTAACCGTGTGGTTCCGGTCTCGTCTCCGGCAGCGGCGGAGATGACCAAGCTGCTGGAAAATATCTATCGCTGCGTCAATATCGCGCTGGTGAACGAACTTAAGCTTCTCTCGCTTCGCATGGGATTGGACATATGGGAAATTATTGACGCGGCCGCTACCAAGCCCTTCGGTTTCCATCCCTTTTATCCTGGACCGGGATTGGGAGGCCATTGCATACCAGTGGATCCTTTCTATCTCTCCTGGAAGGCAAAGGAATGGGACTTCCGAACTCGCTTCATCGAACTGGCGGGCGAGATCAATACCAACATGCCCTACCACGTGTTGGAGTCGGTCGGGAAGGCTCTGAATCAATCCAAGAAAGCGGTAAATGGTGCCAAGATTCTGGTATTGGGCCTGGCTTACAAGAGAGACATTGACGACCTTCGGGAATCGCCGTCTTTAACCATCATCGAATTGCTGCAAAAAGAAGGCGCGCTGGTCAGCTACAACGATCCGTATTTTCCTACCGTCGGAAAAGGCCGAAAATACGATCTGCATATGAAATGCACGCCTCTTGATAATCTTGGGCAGTACGACTGTGTACTGATCGTGACCGACCACTCCGATTACGACTACGCGAAAATTGTGCAGGAATCGCAACTGGTGGTGGACTCTCGAAACGCGACTCGCGGAATCAAGAGCACGAAAATAGTCCATTGTTAGGAAGCAATTGACTCGCATGAGGTAAGCATTAGCCGGGTTGCCTCCGCTCTAAATATCCTGGTTTTCCACTTCCATGCTGTTCGCCCTTTGATAGACTTTTAATAACCGGGCCGCGCTGCAAGCGGGCCGAAATATTTCCCAGTTGGCCATTGCCGTGCATCCTATACTTTGTAGTTCGTGTTAACTCGCGGCTGTGAGCCAGAAGCACGCGTAAGCTTGCTGCCCGGCAACTGGTAGGCGTATGACCTCTCAACCTCCTCAATTCATTCCCTTCTCCATGCTTCCCGCCCGCCGTGCCCCTTGGAGAGAGTTTGGCTTGAGCGCTCTCACGCATGGGTTCCTGCTAATAGCTTTGATTGCGTACGGAGCGTTTGCTCCCCGGGTTCCTCCCCACGACACGCGCGATTACCGTTTTGTTGGCGTGATGGCGACGCCTCCTGAGATAGAAAAACCCGCGCCCGTCGAGCTGCCTAAACCGCGAGAGATCACGAGGTCTGAGGTAGCTCTGGAGCCGGTAATTCATATCGCACCGGAAAAGAAAGTTGTAGTCCAGCAGCCGGAAATGCCGGTAACGCCAAAAATTGAGATTGCGGCCAGGCAAGTTCCTTTACAGCCAGTTACCCCGCGGATACCGAAACAACTCATAAAAACAAATGTTTTCTCGACTGGCAGCTCAGCGCCTCAAACTGTGGCTCTTCCGCCAGAAAAAGTTCAAACCGGAGGCTTCGGTGACCCTAACGGTGTGCCCTCACGTGCTAATGCCGGCAAGGCCACCGACATTGCGCAGATCGGCTCGTATGACCTGCCTCAGGGAGCCGGCAGTGGAAACGGTACAGGCGGCCAACATGGCGCGCCTGGAGTGGTCGCCAGTGCAGGGTTCGGAAGCGGAGTCGCCCCGGTGAATCGCAATGAGTCAGGTAATTCGCGAGGCTCAGTTCGGGAAGGAGGGTTCGGAGATGCGGAAGCCGCGCCCGCGTCCAAGGCTGAGGTTAAAGCTGCCAGTACTGCGACCGTGTTCCCGGCAGAAATTTTGTCTAAGCCCACCCCGGTTTACACCGACGAGGCCCGGAAGTTGCGAGTTGAGGGCGAAGTGCTGCTAGAGGTAGTATTCGAGGGTTCCGGCAAGCTCCGTGTGCTGAGACTGGTGCGAGGACTTGGCCATGGCCTGGACGAAGCTGCGGAACGGGCAGCGAAGGAAATCCGGTTTAAACCGGCGGTCCGCGATGGTCAGCCAGCGGATTCGATGGGCGTGCTACACATTCGATTTCAGCTATCCTGAAAGCAGATTCAGCAAGACATCATGCCTAATTTAAAAATTCTTATCTTTTCGTTACTAGCCATTTCGTCCATCTCCAGCTTCGCACAGGACCAGGATCGCCCGCCTGACTCCAGTGCTCCTGAGCTACAGTCACGGCCATCGCCAACACCCTCCAACCCGCAGCCACCGCAATCGTTTGATCAGGTGCTGGATCGTGTAGTAGAGCGCGAACACTTCTTCATGGCGCAGCTTCGCCAACTACATCCGCTGGTGGAAACTTATATACAAGACTTGAAAAATGACTCCGACGGTCCAGTTCCGGTGAAGGACCATTATTTTCTTGGCCGCGTCGATATGTCGAACGGACCGCAAGACATGAGCTTCATGGGCCAGCCCAAATTGAAAGAGAGACTTATTTCAAAGTTTACCAATCTCTACTCTATGAAGTTTCTGCCTTTAGGTTTTGCGCAGATGGTTGTGATGGACGGCAACTTTCAGCGCAAATCTTATAACTTCACATTCGTGAGGCGGGAATTTCTGGGTGAGATCCGCTGCCTGGTGATTGACGTTCAGCCGAAAGAGAAAGAAAAGGGCTCGGCGGGCAGATTTATTGGCCGCATCTGGGTTGAAGACGAGAATTTCAATATCGTCCGTTTCAATGGCACTTATAACGCTAAAGAGCGCGACAATTTTTACCTCCACTTTGATAGCTGGCGGCTTAACATGCGTCCCGGCATCTGGCTGCCAGCCTACATTTACAGCGAAGAGTCGGACTTAAAATATCGCGGATCGCAGAAGCTACACTACAAATCCCAGACCCGTCTTTGGGGATACGACCTTCATCATTTGGAGCACAATGAGGAATTCACGCAGATCGTTGTGGATTCGCCGCAAAGCGTAAACGATAAAAGCGACGCGATCCAGGATGCGACTCCGGTAGAGAGTGAACGGCGCTGGCAGCGGGAGGCGGAAGACAATGCGGTGGATCGACTGTTGAATATTGGTCTGCTCGCTCCGCTTGGGGACGTGGATAAAGTACTGCAAACCGTCGTCAACAATTTAATCGTAACTAATAGTCTTGAGATTCAACCCGATGTCCGCACGCGTGTGTTGTTGACCTCTCCGCTGGAGTCATTCACCATCGGACACACGATTGTGATCAGTCGCGGCTTGCTCGATGTATTACCCGATGAAGCGTCGCTTGCAATGGTCATGGCGCACGAATTGAGTCACATCGCGCTTGACCACCGGCTCGACACTAAGCTCGCATTCAACGATCGAATGTTCTTTCCCGACCAGAATACGTTCGAGCGTCTCGATTTCGCTCGTCCCTTCAACGATGAAGACGCAGCCGACAAAAAAGCTCTGGAATTGCTCTCCAAATCCCCCTACAAGGACAAGCTGGGGAGTGCCGGATTGTTTCTCAAGGCGCTGCAACTGCGCGCTCCGGTGCTGAAAAGTCTTATCCGTCCACATTTAGGAAACAGCCTGGCGAACGGACAAGCTACCCGGATGTCCACCTTGATCAACGCCGCGCCAAACCTGGAAGTGCGGCGCACTGATCAAATTGCGGCCCTACCCCTGGGAGGCCGCATTAAGCTCGATCCCTGGAGCGATCGCGTAGAGCTAGTTAAGACCAAAGCTGTGGCGTTGGTGTTCCCGACCGAGAAAATGCCGTTCGAAGTCACGCCGTTTTTCCCGTATCTGACGAGAATACCGCTCAATGACAAAGTGGCGGCTAGCGCGCCCACACAATAACGGAGAAACGGCATGTATCCAGAACTGAGGCGAAGCTCTCGCAAGCAGGTATTGGAAGGCCAGGCGGCCTTGTCGGAAAGGGATGATTCTTAGATATGTTACTGGATCGAGCTGGCGACGTTAGAGAACGTCGAACTGGCGTGGGTGCCGATCAATCGCACCGTGCCCACAACGATCACGAGGATCACTGCCAGCATCACTGCGTATTCCGCAACGTCCTGTCCTTCTTCATCTCGCCAAAGCTGATGAAATAGTTTCTGCAAGAGACCCTCCGGACCAGACTGTGGAATGAGTATTTCTCTGGCCAGCATATTCGACGGCCCCAGACTAAGCAATGGCTCTGTGGTGCAATCCGTATGGCACTAAAGTGCCATACGTCAGCCTATCGTTTTCAATGGGAGGGACTGATTTACAGCAAATAGCGCGAGCTCAAGTCGGGTAGAAACACCAACTTTATCGAAGGTATTGCTCAAGTGATGCTTTACGGTGTCTTCGCTTATTTTGAAATAGCCGGCAATTTCGCGGTTGGAGTAGCCGGCCACAACCGCAGAAATTATTTCTAATTCTCGCGGAGTCAGACCGAATTTCTTGTGTCTAGCCTCTTCTCCCGACGACTGCACCAGTTTCTTTAAATATTGCACGAGATTCGACACGCTCTCGCGCCCAACCCAGTATTCTCCCGCCATGACAGTGTGAATGGCCTTCAGAAGCAATTGGGTGGCGGAATCTTTCAAAACCACGCCCCGGGCCCCAAGCTGTAAAGCTTCTACAATTTGTCTTTTTTCGGCGGCAGCCGTGAGCAGGATGACGCGAACTGAGCCGGAGCCTGCTCCGGAGGCCATTTCCCGCAAAGCTTCCAGTCCCGGCAGGCGCGGCATAGCCAGGTCAAGCAGAAGAATCTCAGGCTTGAGTTGGCGTGCCAGGCGCACGGCTTCAGCACCGTCGCAAGCCTCACCAATCACCTTGAGGTCGGGCTCCGCTTCCAATAGGCGCCTGAGTCCGTCGCGAAAAATAGGATGATCGTCCGCGATGACGATCCGTATCATTGATGACTTGCCGCTATCCATAAGCCGGTTCCATTTGCTGGGGCACGCTGATCTCAAGGCGTGCGCCATGACCTGGAGTAGATTCTACCGTGAGTTCGCCCGCAATTAAGCGGACGCGCTCCTTTATAACATTTGGCCCTTTTCCCAAGCTCTCGAGTTCGCCGTGAGAGAGACGACCGGAGAACTGAAATCCGGAACCATCATCTTCGATCACAAGTGTCCATTTACCATCGAGCAATCCCAATCCCACTGTTACTTGCCTCGCATTGCTATGCTTCCTAACATTGACCAGGGCTTCCTGAACGATGCAGGCTAGCTCACGGCAAACCGGTTGCGAAAGGTTTAATTCGTTCACTTCAGTCACAAAGCGAGCGCCGATACCGGTTTCACGCTGGAACCTCTCTACGGTGTCGTGCAGAAATGCCAGCAGCTTGCCTGAATCTACATCCAGGGATTTCATCTGCTGCATCAATTCCCGCAGCTTGAGCACTTCTTCTCGCAACAGATGCTGAATGCGTCCCAATTCAGTGCTAACGACGCTCGGATCGCGACTCGCCTGCCGGCGCAATACGTCGACCTGCATTTCAACAGCGATCAGGGATTGTACGGCGCCGTCGTGCAATTCGCGGGCAAAACGAGCACGTTCAACTGCGCCCGCCCGGCGACGCAGGCGGCGCAGTAAATATACGTTGTAGACTGCGGGGCCAGCCTGCCGAACCAGTTCTTGCAAAAATCTCAGCTCCTCTTCCGGATGGCCGATCAAAACCGGATCGAGCAGGAAGATTCGTCCCCACCATTCCCGTCCAAAAACGAAAGAGATCGTGGTAATGGTGTCGAATTTGTAGCGGTTTGCCAGGGGCACGAGAGACTCCGGGCTGAGATTTCGAAGCAGGTGGCCCTCCCCGTTTAATCCCGCGAGTACAAGTTGTCCATCGCTCCGCCTTCTCGCGTGGCTGGCGGCGACGACGCTTTCATACAGATAAGTTTCCTTGTCGGATGGAGGAGTATTCAGCCATCGAAAGGGTGTGACTTGCTTGCCTCGCAAGCTGAGCTCACCCAGAAAAATATGATGGCTACTACTTTCCTGGGATGCGATCAGAACCTGTTCAGCGCCGTACATATTGAGCAGCGCTCCGGCTATGTCTTGTAAAGTTCCGGTCAAACCGGCCTCCACGCGGACCCGGCTTACCACCTGGGCAATCACCGCTTTTTCCGCGCGCAGCTGCTTTTGCTGTTCCGCGAGGTATCCCAGCAACAACCCCATCACGAGTAAGTAAATGGACAGCATGAACAAGCGCTTAGGGGCGAAGGCCATGATGTCCAAGTTCAGAAGACGCAAATGATGGTGCAGGAGCAGTTGATCGAGCGCTGCCACCCACCCCGCGTAGAGCGCGAAACTTTCCAACCACAAAACACCGATGGCCGATAGAGCAGTAGCCATCGTTTCCCAAAGGCCCCAGCGATAAGCGGCGGCGGCGAGAACGAAGACGTAAAATAAGAAGAATGGATTGGCTTGACCGGTGGGAAAAATCGAAATTAACGCGGGCCAAATTACGTCGGCGCCGTGAAGGAGCAGGCGGAAGGCGGGCGTCGATTCTAAGCGGCGGCGGAGCAGTAACATCACTACAACGCTTTGAGCAATATAAAACGCTAATAATCCGACTGCCCAAGGGGAATAGTGAATTCCGCTGGGCCCCATCCAGATGGCGATCAGTACCGAAATCGCAAGAAACACTCGGGCGCTGGCGAGCCAACGCTCCGTGCGGCGTATTTCACCGGAGGATAGGGGGGCGCGGAGCCTCCAAATGAAACGATGTCGCAGCGCTCGAAAAGGCGGTTGATTCAAAGCGGATAGCCGGGGGCTCCATCAGTATTATGCCCCAGCAAAGTTTTTGAAGCGAGGCCGGAAGATCGGAGGCCGGATTGAAGCCAACAGTCCGCTACCATTCGACGGGAAGTAAGCGCCCTAGCCTTTCAACAATACTAGGAGCGTGCAGGGCACGCTCCCAGATGGTCACAATTGCCGGTCACTTTCCGGGCTGATAACTTAGATCGGCCCGATACGCAGCTTCTTCGGTGAACTGACGCGCAGTACAGTCGCGAATCGTCTTCTGTATCTGATCTGACGTTTCCTTTCCGTAGGCTTCAGTTAGGACATCCGCAACGGTCTTCGGCAAAGGTGCGAAATCCGCCCAATTCTTGCGTGAGTTGAGAAGCACGAACGTCGGGCCCTCTCCTCCATTCACGAGCTGCAACCAGCCACTTGTTTTGGGCCAATCCGCTTGTTTGCTCAATGCTTCATTTATTTTCTTCACGGCAGCTATGAAGTCAGCCGTCATGTTTGGGTGAAGAACGAATATCGTCACCGCCGTCATCGGCGAATGTGGTTCATTGACCGCAGCCAGACTCATGTCGGATCGGTAGACGTAGAAGCCGTTGTGCCCGCCTTGAGCATAGGGAGCCAGGTTGTTGGCGCCATCCGCAGTATCAGCTTTACCCATGTGCGCTTCCCATTCGTCGAAATCTTTCCAGGCGTGTCCGCAGGAGGAAGTGACGTAGCTACCGGTGTTCTCCCCGGTCTCGATGGCATAAGTGTTCCAAGTCCAGGTATCTTTCTGATCGCGATGGAACTGCATATGCTTTTTCCGGCCAGCCTCGAACTGTTGAGTCCCTCCGGGCTTTGGAGCAGAAAAGTAAATGCGGCAAACGTTGTTGGCATTCTGCTCGTTAATAGCCTGCGTATTGGAACCTGCGGTCGATCCGCTCTGGCCTAGACATGTGACTGCGTACAGACAAGTGACAGCTAAACCTGAAATCACAATTCTCATGAAGCGCTCC
>JBDUDA010000067.1:0-12774 GCA_040003205.1 Acidobacteriaceae bacterium
GGATATAAGCTGCACGGTGGACGCAGCCGCAACGAGCAGATTGCAACCGACCTGCGACTCTACACGAGGGCAAGCATTGATCACATCCAGATGCAACTCGGTGAATGGCTGGGAGTTTTGTTGGACCGGGCAGAAGAGGGCAAAGACGCCGCCATGCCCGCTTACACGCACTTGCAGCGCGCAGAGCCGGTTCTGGTTGCGCATTGGTTGCTGGCGTACGTTGAAATGTTTCTGCGCGACGACAGCCGGCTGGCCGATTGCCGCGCCCGTCTGAACGTAAGCCCTCTGGGATCAGGCGCAGTCTCGGGAGCGTCGCTTCCCTTGAATCGTGGCACTATGGCAAATGCGCTGGGATTTTCGGGCGTCACGGCCAACAGTATTGACGCCACCAGCGATCGCGACTATGTGATCGAATTCGTGAATTCGCTCTCGCTGCTGGCGTTGCATCTAAGCCGCTGGGCGGAGGAGATGATTCTGTTCTCCTCGAGAGAGTTTGGATTTGTGGTAGCTCCCGATTTGTACTCCACCGGCAGCAGCGCCATGCCGCAAAAAAAGAATGCCGACTTGCTTGAGCTGACGCGCGCCAAAGCGGCACGCATTCTTGGAGATGCAACAGCGCTTGCCGTTTCCTTGAAGGGCTTGCCGCTCGCCTATAACAAGGATTTGCAGGAGATGCAGGAGCCTCTCTTCCACGCCGCTGAGACTGTGCTGTCGCTACTTCCCCTGGTGATAGGGTGGATGCGTTCTGCGGACTTCTCGTATGACTCCATGCAGCGAGCGGCACAAACGGGATTTATGAATGCCTGGGCTGCCGCCACCTATCTGGTTCGGCGCGGGGTGCCGTTTCGGCAGGCGCACGGAAATATTGGCAAGGCGGTTCAACTATGTCTGGAGAGAGGATGCGAGCTTCAGGACTTGGCGCTGACTGAGCTCCGGCACTTTAACCTAGCATTTGAGGAAGATATCTACGAGCATCTTTCGCTGAAGTCTGTTTTGGATATTCACGACGTCCCGGGAGGAACCGCGCCCACTCGGGTTCGCCAAGCCTTGGCCGACGCGCGCCAGAAGGTCAACTCCATTCTCGAGAAATCTCATGCGCACGCGTGAAGCGATTCTGCCGGACGCGCCGCATATCCATGAGTTGATTTCCGCTTACTCAATCGATGGAACTCTTCTGCCTCGGAGTCTGGCCGAGATTTGCGAGAATGTCCGCGACTTTGTAGTGCTTGAGGATCGCGGGCGAATCGTTGGTTGCGGGGCTCTGCATCTCTACGGAGCGCACCTCGCAGAGATTCGTTCCATCACGGTGCAGCCTGCACGTCAGGGAGAGGGCGGCGGCGGCTTGCTGGTTAAGGCCCTCATGGAGCAGGGAGAAAAACATTGTGTCAGTTGCATTTGCCTGTTCACCCGCACTCCAGATTTCTTCGCCACATTGGGTTTTACGATTGCGCAGCGTGACGATCTTCCTGACAAGATTCATAAGGATTGTTGTGTCTGCCCGCGCTTTCACTCCTGTGACGAAGTCGCCATGGTTCGAGGTGAGATCCCTAAATTCGCAATGGTTCCCGAGGCTTCGGCGTGGCTGGTGAAGCTCCAGCTATGAAAGAGTTCCCATCGGTTAAAAATCCTAAAGTCTTAAAAATTCAAGATGTGCCCGCAGGATTTTCTTTCTCCGCGGTGAAAGCCGGAATCAAGGCGAGTGGAAAGCTCGATCTGGCTCTGGTGAAATGTCCAGCTAGAACCACGGCTGCTGCGCTGTTCACCACGAATCGGGTCGTCGCCGCGCCCGTCGTCGTAGCGCGGCAACACCTGTTAGCCACCCGTGGCCGCATCCGCGCTGTTGTCGTCAATGCCGGAAACGCAAATTGTGCTACCGGGCAATCGGGCTTGCATGCCTGTCAACAGACCTGCCGCGAATTAGCACGCTTTATGAAGCTTCGGCCGGAGGAAGTGTTCCCATCTTCCACCGGGATCATCGGTGTCCCGTTGCCAGTCGAGAAAATTATCCGCCAACTTCCACACTTGGTGGGCTCGGCAAATGGCTCCTCGAAGGCTTTGGACTCGTTTGCGCGGGCAATTATGACTACGGACACGCGGCGCAAACTGGCCTTCGCGCGCTTCGGCACAAATAAGAATGGCTTCAAATTGCTGGGAGTGGCTAAAGGTTCGGGGATGATTCATCCGCAGCTCGCGACCATGCTGGTATATCTCTTTAGCGACGTTACGGCCACGCCGGCCCAGCTGCAAAAATGCTTGCGGGATGCATGTGAGCAGAGCTTCAATCGCATTTCCATCGATGGAGATACTTCCACAAACGACACTGTCTTGCTTCTAGCGTCGGGTCAGAGTGCATATCGCCTCACAACCGCAGCGGCGATCCGAAGGTTTTCGGCAGAACTAAGACGCGTTTGTGAGTCGCTGGCAGGGCAGATACTCGCCGACGGCGAGGGCGTCAGACATGTCATCCGGCTTATCATCGAGCAAGCGAAAAATCAAAAGGAAGCTCTTCAGGTTGCGCGCGCAGTGGCGCATTCGCTGCTGGTAAAAACCGCATGGGCCGGGGCTGATCCAAATTGGGGAAGAATTCTAGCAGCGGTTGGACGTTCGGGCGTCGCCGTGGATCCCCACCGCATCGATATTTCGATTGCAGCACAGCAGGTCTGTTTTTCTGGAGAGCACTATCCGTTCGACGAGGCCCAAGCGCACCGCGATCTGGCAAAAGAAAATTGTGAAGTGCGGATCCGCCTGCACCGGGGGAAAAGTTTGGTAACTTTCACTACCACCGATCTCACGACGGATTACGTCCGCATTAACGCCGATTACTCAACGTGACGGAAAAGTCATTGGGAAGGAAAAAGATGGCGTGATCAAACCTGACATCGTTCGGCTTCAGCCTGATCTAAGACGAGGAAACGATAAAAACCCGTGCCGCCATCTTTTCTCGTCCGAGAATAAGGCTAGTTCTGTCGGAACGCCATACCCTGAATTCCCTATTAGCGGCAAAGGTAAACCAGGAAGACCGAATCCACAGAGACTCAAAAAATAGTGGCGGACGCTGATTGGGGGAGATCGTCAGCGTCCGCCACGATGTCTCGTATCCAAGACCTAGTACTGATATCGAGAATTCGGGAAAACGGTTATCGGGCAAACACTGTAAGTAATACGAAGTTGGGCCGGGGCGCTTCCTGTTAAGGTCTATCAACTGCGTACGGTTTTTTCGCGACGGATATGAAGTCACCGGCAATCTCTTTGCAATTTCAATCAAGTGCCTGAGGATGCACTGCGGGCGATGTTCTCGAGATCTAAGGGAACTACCTTTACTCCATTCATCTGGTCAAAGGTTAGCGTCATTGCGGTGCAGCACTGACCACATAGCCAGAAGTGGGCCGTGTTACGCGAGATCTTCGGGCGCGCTCCGGCTTTGGTTTGTTGCAGAGTCTGTCTCCGAATATTTTATTTCGAACTGAAAGAGCCTGCCATCACGAAGCCGCTGAAGTGGAATGGCGCATGACGGGTTGGCGCAGTGCGTAATCATGTTTAAGCGAATTCTGGATAATATCGCGCCGTTAAAACTTGAATCTGGTATATCTCATGCGGTCTTGGAAATCCCAATCAGGTAAATCGCGCAGAACCAGAAGGGAGAACACCTTACTGCAATGCCAAGCTAACCAACCTTCCCGAGGCGGACTTGAAAATCCTCTTTCGTTTCCACCGCTCGGAAACGAAAAGAGGGACTTCCTCAATCCTCGGGTGATGGACTTCAGCGGCAGAGGATCACGCACGCTTCAGCGGTACGAGAGCAAGTCAAAGGCAGCGGACAAGAGTGTCCGCTCTACATTTATGGATTTTGGTCGGGACGGGCAGATTTGAACTGCCGACCCCTCGCACCCCAAGCGATGCCATTCAAGGCTATCGTCACTGGGGAGTACTGAATGCTCCAGAGAAGTTACGGAGTACCTGATAAATTAGTAATGACGGAATTTAGCGTCGGCCGGTAAGCTCGGTCGCCTTCCCGTGGTTCCTACTCCAAGTGAGGTATTTGATTGCTGAATCAGACTGCTCCAATCGTGTGGCCGGGCAAACCCTATCCTTTGGGCGCGACCTGGGATGGGGAGGGCGTCAACTTCGCCATTTTTTCGGAGCATGCGGAAGCGGTGCAATTGTGTCTTTTCGATAAAGGTGGACGCCGCGAGTTGCATCGCGTGGAGTTGCGCGAGCAGACAGATCAGGTGTGGCATTGTTATCTGCCGGAAGCGCGTCCAGGCCTTCTTTACGGCTATCGCGTTCACGGCCCGTACGAGCCCGCCGAGGGGCATCGGTTCAATCCCAACAAGTTATTGCTCGATCCTTACGCGAAGCAAATTGAGGGCGATCTGCGTTGGAGCGATTCGCACTTTGGATATCGCATCGACAACATCAAGGAAGATCTGTCATTCGATCGTCGCGACAGTGCGGCCGGAATGTTGAAGGGAGTCGTCGTAGATTCGTCTTTCACATGGGGAACGGACCAGCCTCCCCGCATTCCATGGCATAAAAGCATCATTTACGAAGTGCATGTCAAAGGATTCACGGTGCGGCATCCAGACGTTCCGCCAGTGCTGCGCGGGACTTATGCCGGACTTGCGACGGCTCCTGTGATCGACTATCTCAAAAAGTTGGGGATCACCGCAGTCGAGCTGATGCCCGTGCATTGCTTCGTGAACGACCGCTCCCTGGTCGAAAGAGGGTTGAGAAACTATTGGGGTTACAACAGCATTGGTTTCTTTGCTCCAGAGCCGCGTTACTCGACGAGCGGCTCGATTACAGAATTCAAGACGATGGTGAAGACGCTGCACTCCGCCGGAATCGAAGTGATTCTCGATGTGGTTTACAACCACACGGCGGAGGGAAATCAGATGGGCCCAACGTTATCTTTTCGAGGCATTGACAACTCCGTGTACTACCGGCTGCTTGCGGACAAGCCCCGCTTTTACATGGATTACACCGGGACCGGAAACACTTTGAACATGCAGCATCCCCGGGTTCTCCAGTTAATCATGGACAGCCTGCGCTACTGGGTTATCGAAATGCACGTCGATGGTTTTCGTTTCGATCTCGCAGCCACCCTGGCGCGAGAACTGCACGAGGTGGATCGTCTAAGCGCTTTTCTCGACATCATTCATCAGGACCCAATTTTGTCGCAAGTGAAACTGATTGCTGAGCCGTGGGACTTAGGGGAGGGAGGATATCAAGTCGGCAAATTTCCCGTGGGCTGGGCGGAATGGAACGATAAATATCGCGACGCCGTCAGGGCGTATTGGAAAGGCGACGGCGGACAGATCGGAGAGCTCGCCTATCGCATAACCGGATCGAGTGACCTTTACGCCCGCAGCGGACGCAGTCCATATGCGAGCATTAACTTCGTGACTGCGCATGATGGATTTACACTTCAGGATCTCGTCAGCTACAACTACAAACACAACGAAGCCAACGGCGAAAACAATCGCGATGGCACCGACAACAACCGCAGTTGGAATGGCGGTGTCGAAGGTGTCACCGATGACCCCACCATAAACGCGCTACGGGCGCAGCAGAAACGCAATTTTCTAGCTACCCTTTTTCTGTCCCAGGGTGTGCCGATGATGCTGTCGGGCGACTCCATGGGTCATACGCAATCCGGCAACAATAATGCCTACTGCCAGGACAACGAAATCAGTTGGATCGACTGGGACATCGACGAAGAAGGTAAACAACTGCTGGCGTTTGTCCAGCGGCTGATCTCCATTCGAAAATCTCATCCGGTATTTCACCGCCGCAGTTTTTTTCAGGGACGCGCAATTAAAGGGGCAGGCATAAAGGATATTTTGTGGCTGCGGCCCGACGGCAGAGAAATGACGGACGAGGAGTGGGGCCAGGAGTCCGCACGTTCGTTGGGTGTCTTTCTTGCGGGACAGGGTATACATGAGAAGGATGAACGCGGCAAGCCTCTCACCGATAACAATTTCCTATTGCTGATGAACGCTCATCACGAAAACGTTTCATTCCTTCTGCCCACGGTGGCTTCCGGGATGGGATGGGTGACACTCATTGTCACTTCCAGCCCCGCTCACCGCAATCCCGTATTGCACGAAGCTGGGACCGACTACCCGTTGCCGGCTCGATCACTGGCGCTGCTGGTGGA
The DNA here is from genome assembly GCA_040003205.1 of Acidobacteriaceae bacterium. Classification (GTDB taxonomy): domain Bacteria; phylum Acidobacteriota; class Terriglobia; order Terriglobales; family Acidobacteriaceae; genus JALYIM01. Next base: position 6,161 of record JBDUDA010000067.1, read on the forward strand.
ACGCCAGCGTGGCCAGATTCGCACCAAGGACCGCAGGAATGAATCGTAGTCACCGCATGCCGTTTGGAGCGGAACTTCAGGATGACGGCTCGGTCCGATTTCGACTCTGGGCGCCTTCTGCCAAAACCGTGAGCGTTAGCCTTTCGAGCAATCTCGATCTGCCACTCAATAGGGAGAGCGATGGTTGGTTTGAACTGATCACTTCCTCGGTGACGCCCGGCGAACTTTACCAATACCGAATTGACGGAGACGCAAAAGTCCCCGATCCTGCTTCCCGTTTTCAGCCGCATGACGTCCATGGTCCCAGTCAAGTCGTGAATCCCCAGGCTTTCCCGTGGTCCGATTCCGACGGGCGGTGGCGCGGACGACCCTGGGAAGAAACGGCTATCTACGAACTTCATGTTGGGACGTTCAGTCCCGAGGGCACGTTCGCCGGCGTCGAAGCGCATCTGGACCGTCTAGCTGATCTTGGCGTCACTGCCGTCGAGCTTATGCCGGTTTCGGATTTCCCAGGCAAGCGCAACTGGGGATATGACGGAGTTCTTCTTTATGCGCCCGATAGTTCCTATGGCACCCCTGAGGATTTGAAGCAACTGGTTCAAGCGGCACACTCCAGGGGACTGATGGTCTTTCTGGATGTTGTTTACAACCACTTTGGTCCTGATGGAAATTATTTGCGGGCGTACTCTCCGCAATTCTTTAGCGATCGCCACTTTACCCCCTGGGGACCCGGAGTCAATTTTGACGGAAATGACAATCGTGTCGTACGCGATTTTTTCATACACAACGCCATGTATTGGCTGGAGGAATACCACATCGATGGTCTTCGCCTGGACGCAGTACATGCAATCCTCGATGACTCCAATCCCAACATTCTCACGGAACTTGCGGAAACAGTCCGTCGCGAGCTGGGCGAGGACAGGCACGTTCATCTGATCTTGGAAAACGGAGCGAATTCCGCTGGTTATTTGAGTCGGAAAAACCATAAGCCGCAGTGGTTCGACGCGCAATGGAATGACGACATTCATCACTCATTTCACGTTCTGCTCACGGGGGAGACCGACGGATACTATAGCGACTACGCTCAGAATCCCGTGCGCAGCCTGGGCCGGTGTCTGGCTGAGGGATTTGCGTATCAGGGAGAGATTTCCAAGTATGAAGGCAATGTTCCGCGCGGTCAGCCGAGCCGCCAGTTGCCGCTCACGGCGTTCGTTTCTTTTCTACAGAACCATGATCAGATAGGGAACCGCGCATTCGGCGATCGGATCGGTGAACTCGCCGCGCCTGCCGCTGTGCGGGCGGCAACGGCGATTCTGCTGCTAGCTCCCGCTCCGCCACTGCTGTTCATGGGAGAAGAATTCGGGACTGCAACGCCCTTTCTCTTCTTCTGCGATTTTAGAGGTGACCTGGCAGCCGCAGTGAGAGACGGACGACGCAACGAGTTCTCGCGCTTTGCAAAGTTCAATTCGCCCGCGACCAGAGAACAAATTCCAGATCCCAACTGGGAGAAGACTTTTCTCGATTCGAAGCTCGATTGGGAGAGTGCAAAAGAACAATCCCATGCCGATCTGTATGCGTTCCACAAACAACTGCTGGCGCTGAGGCAGAAGGAAATCATTCCCAATTTACGCGACGCTAATGGCAGTTCTGCCGGCTTCAATGTGTATGGAAAGACCGCCCTCGTGGTCCGATGGAAAATGGCTGATGCATCGGAATTAGTCCTGTTCGCCAACTTAAGTGGCAAGTCCGAAGCCGTCGCGGAACGCTTACAATCGAAAGGAGCACGGTTGATCTACTCCAATGACTCGGTTGCTGCGTCCGCTTTAAGCAGTGAGGATGGAGGCGCAGACCTTCCAGCCTGGTTCGTTGCATGGTTTCTGATTTCATAGTGCGGGTTTGGTCGTTCATCAAATCGATATTCACAATAGAAGACCGCTGAATTAATGACCTCTCCACGCATCCCGCTTTCCACCTACCGCTTGCAATTCAACCGGGGATTTACTTTTCGCGAAGCCGCGAAGCTGGTGCCATATCTGGCTTCGCTGGGAGTTTCACATTGTTATGCCTCTCCGTATTTGCGCGCCCGCCCCGGAAGTACGCACGGATACGACATCATTGATCACAAGAAACTGAATCCTGAAATCGGAAGCGAAGAAGACTTTCAAGTATTCGTGACCGCGTTACGCGAGCATGGCATGGGCCAGATTCTCGACATTGTGCCTAACCACATGGGCGTGATGGGTAGCGACAACGCGTGGTGGCTCGACGTGCTGGAAAATGGACGTGCTTCCGACTATGCGGAATATTTCGACATTGACTGGGATCCTCTCAAGGATGAGCTGCAAGGGAAAGTTCTCATCCCTATGTTGGGTGATCAATACGGTAGCGTGCTCGATAGCGGAGAACTGAAACTCGCTTTCGTCAAAGCAATGGGCGAGTTCAGCATCTCGTATCACGAGCACCGGTTCCCGGTGAATCCTCGAGAGTATCCCCGTATTCTGGCACGGGGATTAGAGCGGATTGACCAAACGGCGGAGGCACAACGGGAAGAGTTTCTTCAATTCCAAAGCCTTATTTCTGCATTCTCAAATCTACCGAGCGGCAGCGAAACTTCTCCTGAGAAAAAAGCTGAGCGCATGCGAGATAAAGAAATTCATAAGCGCCGTTTGGCTACGCTGTGCGCACAGTCCCCCGAGATAACGCAGTACATCGAATCCAATGTGCGCGAGTTCAATGGCAAGGCCGGCGACCCGAGCAGCTTCAACGAGCTCCACGAACTGATTAAGACGCAAGCCTATCGGCTGGCATACTGGCGAGTAGCCGCTGATGATATCAACTACCGCCGTTTTTTTGATATCAACGATCTGGCGGGTTTGCGCATGGAAAACGAAGCGGTCTTTGAAGTCACTCACCGCTTTGTTTTCGAACTGCTGCGCGCCGGAGTTGTGGACGGGCTTCGCATTGATCATCCCGATGGACTCTATGATCCTGCGCAATATTTCCGCAGGCTGCAATGCAGTCTGGAATCGGGAAAAGTGGAAGAGAATTGCGGCTCCAAGCAACTCTATGTGGTGATCGAAAAAATTCTCAGTGGCGACGAGCAATTGCCGAAAGACTGGCCCGTTTACGGCACCACAGGGTACGAGTTCGTGAATTTGCTGAATGGACTATTTGTTGAGCCGACAGCCATCGGGAAAATGGACCGCATTTATCGCGCCTTCGTCGGTCACCGCGTGAATTTTGATAATTTGCTTTATCGCAGCAAGAAGATCGTCATGCATACTTCGCTGGCCAGCGAGCTGACGGTGCTGGCCAATCTGCTGAGCCGCATTGCCCTCGCCAATCGCCATACCTGCGATTTCACGGTCAACAGCCTGCGAGAGGCCCTCAGCCGCGTGGTTGCGTGTTTTCCGGTGTATCGAACCTACATTTCGCCCGGCCATGTTTCCGAAACTGATGAGGCCTACATTGAGGGTGCGGTGGAATGCGCGCAGCAACAGAGCGCGGGCAACGACCCTAGCGTTTTCGAATTCCTGCGCGAGGTATTACTGATTCGGCGGTCCACGGAAGGTCAGGCAAAATCCTACGCGCAGGCCATTGCAGATTTCGCCATGAAATTCCAGCAATTTACCAGCGCGGTCATGGCCAAAGGTCTAGAAGACACCAGCTTTTATCGCTATCACCGCCTGACGTCGCTGAATGAAGTAGGCGGAGATCCGCGACGTTTCGGAGTGCTGCCGGAAACCTTTTATAGAAAGATGCAGGAGCAGGTGAAGGTCTGGCCACACACCATGCTCGACACCTCAACGCACGACACCAAGCGCGCTGAGGATGTGAGGGCAAGAGTTAACGTGCTCTCGGAAATGCCGATTATCTGGCGCAAGAGAGTCCGTCACTGGCGGGAACTGAACCAGAATAAAAAGGTTTTGGTGGCGGATGTCGAAGCCCCTTCTCGTAATGATGAATACTTGCTATATCAGACTTTGATCGGCGCCTGGCCGTCGCCCGGTGAAGCGGAGACCGATCCTTCCTTCGGGAAGCGAGTTCAGCAATACATGTTGAAGGCCGCTCGCGAAGCTAAAGAGAAGACTGGATGGGCCAATCAAAATGCCGAATACGAAGCTGCGCTCACGGGATTCACGGAAGCAGTGCTGGCTTCCGCCGATAGCCAATTTCTACAGGACTTCATTCCGTTTCAGCAAAGAGTTTCCACCCTCGGCGCCTTCAACAGTCTCTCGCAGACTTTGATCAAGCTTACCGCGCCGGGCGTGCCCGACATCTATCAGGGGCAGGAACTCTGGGACTTCAGCCTGGTTGACCCTGACAATCGTCGCCCGGTCGACTACATACGCCGGGGAAATATCCTCAACGACTTTGAAAACTGGAGCGCGCAGTCTGGCTGCGAGATCAAAGCCGACATAAAAAAGCTGGTGGAAAATGTCAGTGATGGTCGAATAAAACTCTATCTAACCTGGAAGGCGTTGCAGTTCCGGAAACTCAATCCATCATTGTTCCAGGAAGGCGAATTTGTCCCTCTGAGGACACACGGGGCCAAAGCGAGGCACGTCATTGCCTATGCGCGAATTCACGGAAAGTCCGCAGCCCTGGTGATCGTGCCCCGTCTGTTTGCGCAACTATTAGGAGAGACTGCGAAGACAGCCAGCGATCCTGCGGTATGGGGCGAAACGCGAGTAGAACTTCCTCCAGAAGTGAATGGCAGGGAATTGCGGAATCAGTTCACGTCCCAGGCAGTAGATTCAGAGCGAGAAAACGACAGCCAATTCATTCAGGTTTCTAAAGCGCTGGCTGATTTCCCGTGTGCGCTACTCGCTCTGTGAACAAGCGTTAAGGCTGCCTAAGCCTGCGCCATGAATTCCATGACTGCGCTCTGCGATTGCAAGTCGAGCGCTTCCCCAAGTTGAGCGAGATCGTGGAGCAATAAAGGTGTGTCCAGGTGGTGCATGTTGTTCTCAGCCAACATAAATAGGCAGCGCCGGATGAGGTTGTAGTCTTCAAGCACCGCTTTAACTGAAGCGCCTTGCCCGTGCCGCAGACGCCCATGGCGTGCTGATGCCTTTAACCCTACCCCTGGCATTTCCTTGACGCTGTACTTCATCACTTTTATCGCTTCCTGCAATATGGGCAGAATGGGCGCCAGACGCTTTTCCGGGGAAATCCGTTTCAAAATTGGATCAGCTTGCGATTCTTGCAGCCATTGCTTCCGCAACCATTTATTATTACGGGAGACAAAGAACCGAAGCCGCTTTTGGGAATCGACCGTCCGCGAAGATTTGCGCGAGAGGCCAACATGATCGCCTCCCAATTTTTTGTTGATTTGATCAATTTCGTTGCGCAGGGCCGTCTCCACCGGCTGCGAATAGCGTTCGCCTCGAGCCACACGGCTTACATACGAGGGATCTACTCCGAGTTTCTGCGCCACTCTGACGTACAAACCCCGATACAGCGTTTGCGGAGAAAGGGAGCCCGCCTGGGCTGCTGTGGTAGGATTGTCACGATACATGACGGCCTTTCGTATTTCTTGTCAACCATAATGCCAACTAACTATAATGTTCGAACATTATTGTTAGAGATTGTAGCAGTGCAGCATGAGCAAAACAAGAAAAGCAACTGAAACGGAGTGGGCGAGCCGCATCGTTAATCTTCGTCATCGCTTTGGGATGAGCCAGTCCGAATTAGGAAAGCGGCTCAACGCCTCTGCCATGGCGGTGTCCAGATGGGAGCGAGCAGTGCAGGAGCCGCCCGCCGATGTCTACATCCAACTCGGAAACCTTACCGGGGACCCCGAGTGCTGGTATTTTTGGGGTCGTACCGGACTGCATAGCGCTGACCTGATGCGAGTTCTGCCCGCCGTCCGCTCCCGCCTGCAAAAAGACCGCTTGCCGGAAATGCGCATCGTGCAAGCGGGTGCGCACAAGGTAGCGGCTAAGGCCGAGCTGGTCGCAATCCCGCTTTTGGATGTAACGGCCGCAACGCATGGCGGAAAGGGGGACTCGGTCAATCTGCTGGAGCAGGCCAGGCCGGAATCTATGATGGCGGCCCCCAAAGAATGGTGTCCGAATCCCGCTTACACAAGTTGTTTGAGAGTGCAAGGCCGTTCGATGATGCCCCTCATTCACGACGGTTACATCATCGTGGTGGACACCCTTCAAACCAATCGAAACAAGCTTTATGGCGAGATTGTAGTGGCTGCCCATCACATTCAGGGCTTGGTAGTATCGCGCTTACAATGCTTCGATGACACCGAGGTTTTGGTGCCCGAGAACCGGGAGTATGATTCGATCCCGATTTCTACCAATGGATGGCGGATAGTAGCGAAGATTTTGTGGTGGATTGGTAAGCCCACTTAGTGCGTTAAAAATCCTGCCCTAGTTGAGCGCCTTGCTGTCCTTTTGCGGGAAAAACGTTCCCCCGCCAAGGATCTTTTTGACCGCATCCACGAGATCTCTGGCCGCTTCACCTTTTCCCACAGCTCCACGAATGGCTCCCGTGTTGAAGTGCTTTACCATATCGTCGGACAGGTGAAGGGAAAACATGATGACAGGAATGCCAGGATTAACCTTTCCGATCTCGCTCGCTGCTTCCAGCCCGTTCAT
>JBDUDA010000272.1:0-3773 GCA_040003205.1 Acidobacteriaceae bacterium
AATGATAAATAAATAGATAGGTGTCAAAAGGACGGTCATTCATCCATGTCACCGCGGCGGTGACAATTCGCCGCACCGTGAAAACGACTTCGTCCATCCGATAGTCGGAGGATTCAGCATCAACGATCACGCGGTAGTGCCCGCCACCTTCGTCGAAATCACTTTCCTGGAACTCGCCAATTTCGACGGGTGCATCAACTAATTGATCGTAGTCTTTGGCGCTGAACGCGTTGCCGGAAACATTGGTGAGCGCCGTAGCCGTCTTCCAGCCAACCGGAACATTTGCGAACTCCACCTTCGCCGGTGACTGGCGCGCGTCGATTGGATACATCAAAATCTCTGCAAGATTGAAAAACGCGTGTTGAGAATTCAGTTGTGCGCCGAAAGGCCCGCTCGCATCGGCGAGTATCTGATATTCGACTGTCGCGCCGCCCGCTGCTCCCTTCAATCGCCAGCGGCTCTTATCGAGGACCTCCACGGCTAGATCATTCCCCACGCTGTCTTTCGCATGTAGCCAGTTCACATTGCGCGAAAAATCGCGGATCTGGTAGAGAGCATTCCATACTGGAAGCTGCAACTCGCGGACGTCCGAACCATTCCCCAGAGCAACCTTCACGTCCACGATGTGCTTCGCCGCATCGGCCAGAGATACCGTGTAGTGAACAGTGGCAGCGACAGAAGTTTGCGCGCTCAGGTGTGAGAGGTTCGACGTACTCACAATCGAGAGAGCGAGAGCGCTAATGAGCCCAAGGTTTCGCATTAAATATTGAGGCTAACTTTCTCGCGCCCGAAGCTGCTGCGGAAGCTTTTCGTAGATACCTCCAAACCCTCCATTCGAGAGTATTGCAACCACATCGCCGGAACGCATTTCGGGAGCGACAATCTGAACGATCTCATCCACCTCGGGCACGACTCTTGCCCGGCGCCCCAGTTTTTCCAGGTCGGCAACCAGAGTACGCAAATTAAGCCGCTCGGACTCAGCGAGAGAATCGGATTTAAATACATTGGCAACAATAATCTCGTCCGCGAGGGCCAAACTATTCGCTAGCGCGGACTGAAAGACATTCCGCCTGAGGGTGTTGGAGCGGGGCTCGAGAATGGTCCAGAGCCGCGCTTTGGGATAGCGCGAGCGCAAAGCTTTGAGAGTGCCGGCGATGGCGGTGGGATGGTGGGCGAAGTCATCGATGATAGTGATCCCGCGAACCTCCGCACGGACTTCTAGACGCCGTTTCACGCTCTTAAAGCTCTTCAAAGCTTGCGTGATCTGCTCAACACTGACTCCGTAACTAAACGCCAACGCGGCGGCGGCGGTGGCGTTCCAGACGTTGTACTCTCCCGCGAGCGCGAACTCAAAGTCCGCCCATTTCGCGCCGTCATGCAAAACTCTCCACTTCGTGCCCGAGGGTTCGAAGTTTAAATTTGTAATCTGCCAACTGGCGCTTTTCGAGGAGCCATATCGTTCGACAGAGCAGAAAGCCTTCGCCAGGCAGCGCTCGATGCTCTCACCGCTATCAAAGCCGATAATGCGCCCTCGCCGCGGCACCAGATTCACCAGACGCTTGAAAGCGGTTTCCACTGCGTCTAAATCCTTGTAAATATCGGCGTGGTCAAATTCCACTGAAGTCAGGATTGCAACGTCGGGAAAGTAGTGCAGGAATTTCGGCCCTTTGTCGAAGAACGCGGTATCGTACTCATCGCCTTCAAGGATGAAATGCTTGCCGTCGCCCAGTTGGAAGCTGCTTCCAAAGTTCTCCGCAATGCCGCCAATGAGAAAAGATGGCTGTAGGCCGGCGCAATCGAAGATCCACGCCAGCATCGAGGTTGTTGTGGTTTTGCCGTGCGTGCCCGCAACCACCAGCACTTCTTTGCCGCGAAGAAACTCATCATGCAGCAGCTGCGGAAGCGAACAGAATGGAACCCGTTCATCCAGGAGATATTCAAGCTCGGGATTTCCTCTCGAAATCGCGTTACCCACCACTACAAGGTCGGGCCGCGGATTTAAATTCTTTCCGGAAAAAGGCTGAGCCACTGCGATGCCGAGGGAAGACAGAAACTCTGACATGGGCGGGTAAGCCGCGGCATCCGAACCGGTGACATGAAATTCCCGCTGCTGCAGCATGCCAGCAAGCGAAGCCATCGCGGTGCCACAAATTCCAATCAAATGAATATGCTTTTTTTTCGTCATGTAGTTAGTCCGCCGTAGCCGTGGGACTTTCCAGAATGCTTAAAGTGACAGCGCTCGGTTGCACCTTCAGAGCGGCGCGAACGCCAAGCGGCAGTGTGATGTTGCTCCGTGACACGTGTCCGGAACGCATCCCATAAGCTACCGGAATTCCCAGCTCACCGACTATGCGCAGCACGACTTCCTCGAGGGTGTAAGTCTGGTCCTTATGTTGTATGCAGTCCAACATTTCGCCGAAAATAATTCCCTTCACTCCTGAAAACTTTCCTGCCAGTTTCAGTTGCATGAGCATGCGGTCAATCTGGAATGGCTTAGTGGCGATGTCCTCGATAAACAGGATCGTCCCTTGTGTTTTGATTTCGTAGGGCGTGCCCAGAGATGCCGCCAGCATTGACAGGCAGCCGCCGTAGAGAACACCTTCCACCGATCCGTTAATCAGGGGAATTGCTCCAGATTCCGCGCCAATCTCAAAGGTCTCATCAAAGTGGCCGCTCAGTGCCGCTTCCCATGAAGCAGTGTCCACCCCATCACCATGCGCGAAGTCTTTGGTCACCATGGGCCCGTGGAAAACTACTAGATTAATCAAATCACCTAGACGGGTTAATAGTGTGGTGATGTCACTGTAGCCCACGAATATTTTTGGATGAGCTTTAATCTTTTCGAAATCGAGGCACTCAAGCAGGTAATTCGCTCCGTATCCGCCGCGGGCGCAAACTATCGCCCGCACCTTGTCGCGGACAAACATCTCTTCCAATTCGGTAGCTCGCCTCTTCACCGACCCGGCAAAATAGAGATCGTGATCAAGGATGGAAGGAAGGTAAAAAGGCTCATAGCCCATGTTGCGAAGCTTTTCGCATCCTGCATCCAAGGATTCCTTCTTGATATGGCTGGCCGGAGCCACAATGCCGACCGTATCCCCGGCGCGTAATGCTGGAGGCTTAATTCGCTGCACCGTGGATTTGCGAGGCATAATTTGAGAGTGGAACCCTAGCTGACTAAACGAATACTTCCCCTCGGCAAATGAGGCGGGCGCTGCCCTGCAAAATCACTTCCTTGTCCCACGACACCGTCTGCGTGCCCCCGGGCGCATGAACCTGCACGGGCGATTGGGCTCGCCCACAGGAGATCGCAGCCACTGCGGATGCACATGAGCCGGTGCCCGAGGATTGAGTTTCGCCTACTCCGCGTTCGAAAAATCGTGCTTCGATGATCGCGCCATCGCTGATTTTTACCAACTCAACATTTGTACCTCGCCGGAAGCGAGGGTCCTTCGCAATATTTGCAGCTTCACGCTGCCACCCGTCGGCGAAGTCATCCACGAACACAACAAAATGAGGATTGCCCATCGAAACAGAGATCCCTATCACGCCGTGGCCAGGAAGCTGAATCACGACCTCCTCACCAACATCAGGTCTACCCATGGCGATGGCAAACTCGTATTCATTCTCGGTGTGCGAAACCAATTCACACGTCTTGATGCCGGCTCCGGTCAAAATCTTTACGCTAGTTTTATTGTGGGCTGAATATGCCTCGGCCGGAGCAAAACCATTTGCGCAAAGATAAGCCGCCACGCAGCGTGTGCCATCACCCG
>JBDUDA010000273.1:0-3770 GCA_040003205.1 Acidobacteriaceae bacterium
CAATTCAGAGATTCATATCACCTTTCGCGCGTCCGATAGTTTTTCTCCCATTAAACGAGCGGAGTACTCGGTCGATGCCGGCAACTGGCAGTTTCTCGAACCCGTGGGCGAACTGTCGGACTCGCGAAACGAGAGCTACGATCTTCGCACCTCGATGGTCAGGGAGCCGCTAAGCGAGACTTCCTCCGCCTCGCCCGATACCAGCCACACTGAACGCTCCGAGCACATCGTCGTTCTGCGGATTTATGACCGCTATGACAACATGAGTTCGGCGAAGCTCGTCGTGCATGGCAGGTGAAATTTGGCGTGCTGCGGTGATCTAAGTTTCGCTGCTAGAATTTCACCGTGTTAGCAATGCTCCGGATGGTCGGTTGGATGGCTTGCGTCTTGTATGGGACGGTTCCGTCCTTCTGGCTACTTGTTCATCCTCGGGCTGGATCCTGGCGATCGCGATCGCGCTCTCCATATTTTGTTCTTTTGCCGCTGTGGGGCGGAATGTGGATCGTTCTTGCCACCGCCACTCTCCGCTGGAGACACATCCTCGTCTACCACGCGCTCTGGACCTGGATCCCTGCACTGGGATTTTTCGTAGCCGGCCTACTCTTATATAGAGCGTCGGGTAAACAATTCAGTGCCAGACAGCTAATTGGCATCCCCGAAATAACAGCTGGGCAAGAAGAGCAGAGACTGGTGACAACAGGATTGCGAAGTCGAATGCGCCATCCGATCTATCTTGCTCATCTCTGTGAGATGCTCGCGTGGAGCGTCGGAACCGGCCTTGCTGTTTGTTATGGTCTGACAGCATTCGCGATCTTCACCGGAGCGATCATGATTCATTTCGAAGACGAAGAACTGGAAAAACGCTTTGGAGAGCCCTATCGGAACTATCGACAACGGGTCCCGGCAATCCTTCCGCGATTTTGAGCGCGAAAGTGAATCTTGACTGCGTCTAGTCAGCGAGGGTTCGCGCCTATAGTCTAAAAATCTATAAACTGAAACTGACTTTCGCTTATGCGTTTTGAACTTTTCATTGCGTCGAGATACCTGCGCGCCAAGCGGCGACAGGCATTTATCGGAATCATCACCGGCATTTCGATACTGGGAGTCGCCGCGGGAGTGGCTTCCCTGGTGGTTGCACTCGCAATTAACAACGGCTTTCGGCAGGATCTACAGGACCGCCTGCTGGGATCCACTTCTCACATCAACTTAATGCGGGTGCAGAGCGATGGAATTAAAAACTGGCGTCCGCTTATGCAGCGGCTTTCCGCCGAACCTCATGTCGTCGCGACCGCTCCCGCGGTTTACGAGCAGGTCTTAATTTCCCGAGGGCCTCGAGCACGCGGCGCAGTTTTGAAGGGCATGATTCCGTCCTATGAGCGTCGCGTCAGCGATTTACTCAACAGCGTGAACGCAGGGTCGGCCGCAGCGTTGGATGAAACCTCCGCATATCCCTCAGGCTCGCAAGACACTCCGCCCACGTCGTTTGAAAAATCAGCTTCCTCCAACGAATCGCTTTCTTCTTTAGAGGCAGCCAAAGATCGCGTCGCGGCCATGCCTCCGATAATTCTGGGCAAAGACATGGCGGAAAATTTGGAAGCCGAAGTCGGTTCCGTCGTGCTGGTAACCAGTCCGCAGGGAGAACTTACACCTTTCGGAATGGTCCCGAAATACAGCCGCTTTCGAGTGGCGGGAATTTTTAATTCAGGATTCTTCGAGTACGACACTTCGTGGGCATTAACGCGACTGTCTGACACCCAGCGGCTGTTCGGTATCGGAGATCAAATCGCCGCCATAGAATTTAAAGTGAACGACATTTACAAAGCCGATCAGATCGGCAAGCAACTCGAGAAAGATGCCGGAGCGGGGTTCATGGCAACCAATTGGATGGAACAGAACAAAGCACTCTTTCGCGCCTTGCGGCTTGAACGATTGGTGACATTCATAACCATCGGCCTCATCGTTTTTGTGGCCGCGTTGAATATCCTTATTTCACTCACCATGATGGTGATGGAGAAGACACGCGATATCGCGGTGCTGATGTCCATGGGAACCAAGAAATCACAAGTGCGGCGAGTTTTTATCGCGCAAGGAATGTTGATTGGCGTGATTGGTACGGCGATCGGATTGCTGCTTGGCTACACGCTTTCATGGGTCGGCGGCCACTATCATTTGCTCTCGCTGGCGCCGGAAGTTTACTCGATTGACTATGTTCCGTTTGCTCCGCGTTTGAGCGACGGTCTTCTCGTTGCAGCGGTAGCCGTCGGAATTTCATTGATTGCCACTGTCTATCCCTCGTGGTCGGCGGCGAGAATTCTTCCCGCTGAGGCGTTGCGCTACGAGTGACATTGGCGTCACGGTTGCGCGATGGCATCACAGAATGCTCCTGCGAAGTGTCACGGATCGGTTGCCCGTCTACCTGCCTCACTTACTGATAGTGGCTCAATTTAAAAGCTACAACCCGAGGTTGTCATCTCGAGCGAAGCAAAGCTTTTGCTTTGCGGAGTCGAGAGACCTGCTGCTGGATGGGAGAAAGCAGGTCTCTCCACTCCGTGGTGTCTTCGCTGCGCGAAGCCACGACTCCGGTCGAGATGACAGGTTCTTTTGAAATTGAGCCACTATCCACTTGCTAGAAAACTTGCCGGCTGAACTGACGTTACATCCCGAGTGAAATCTTTCTCTTCCCGCCCAACGGGGAGCAGCAGCATGCTTTAATGGTTTTGGAACGAGGAGCGCTCCATTTGCATCTAATTCAACAGGGAATGATCAGAGTTGAAAGCCTCAAGAAGGTTTTCCGGTCTGGTGAAGCAGACCTGGTGCTCTTTGAAAATTTATCGTTCCAGGCCGCGCAAGGAGAAATGCTCGCAATTGTTGGCGAATCGGGAGCAGGCAAGAGTACCTTGTTGCACATCGTCAGCGCTCTTGATAGCGCTTCTTCAGGAGACGTATACTGCGCCAACTTGCAACTGAGCACGCTATCGGAAGACGCTGCCGCCAACTTTCGTAATCGCGAAGTGGGATTTGTATGGCAGTTTCATTATCTTCTGCCTGAATTCACCGCCCTGGAAAATGTGGCCATGCCTCTTCTGCTGCGAGGAACTTCTTTGCCGCAGGCGGAGAAGGAAGCTGCCCAATGGCTCGGTCAGGTGGGATTGACCGCGCGTGCCAGCCACCGTTCAGGTGAGCTTTCTGGAGGCGAACAGCAGCGCGTCGCCTTGGCGCGAGCCTTGATCACCAAGCCGAAGATTCTGCTGGCTGACGAGCCTACTGGAGATCTCGACAGCAAAACAGCGGAAGCGGTTTTCGATCTGATCTCCCGCTTGCATCGAGAACATCAGCTAACCTCTCTGATTGCCACACACAATTTCGATTTCGCACGCCGCTGCGACCGGGTACTCAGGTTGCGGCAGGGCTCGATGGAAGAGGTTAATCCAACATCGCTTGGCGGGTAGCCCAGTAAGGGAATTGACACGGGCGAGTAAATGACGGAATGATAGGGTTATAAGAGTTAAGGAGGTCATCAGGTTGAGGGATCGACAGCTCAGGTGCCTTTAGTAACGTTATTCTCAAAACAACGGCACACTGATTGCATTCATAAGATGTAGGGTCAAAGAATTCCGGGTCCGCGGACGCCAGGTAGGCGCGGCCGCCCTCTTGAGAATTCAGGGGAAAGGGCATTATGTTTGAACGTTATACGGAAAAAGCAAGACGAGTCATATTTTTTGCGCGCTACGAAGCCAGCCAGTTCGGATCTCCTTATATTGAGACGGAAC
>JBDUDA010000068.1:0-12712 GCA_040003205.1 Acidobacteriaceae bacterium
GATTTCGCGCGCGGTAGATCTGAGCCGTGCAGATTATCCGGTTTCGCCCGATGCGGATCCCATCGGCGCCCAGATCAGCACGGAAGGTTTGGCCTATTGGAGACCGCATTTTGGGACGTTGCTCCAGGTCCGGCCAAATGATACCTATCATTTCCGAAGCGGAATGGCCCCCGGCTTGGCTTTCGCGCTATTCAATGTCGCAGGATGGAAGGACCAGGTCGGCACCTTTATACCCGCGGATTTTCCGTTTGAGTGGATGCGCACCCAGGTCGAGCAGCTTAAGATCGTACGGCCCTATTATTACGGCGATTACTATCCCATCTCGCCTTGCAGCGCGTCCTCCGACTGCACCACCGATCCGAGCAAAGAGCAGAGTGCAGCGTACGAATGGGCGGCCTGGCAGTTTAATCGCCCTGACCATGGAGACGGAATGGTACAGGCCTTCCGCCGGGAAGAAAACGAGGAGTCCTCGAGAGATTTGCGTTTGCGAGGGCTTGATCCCGCTGCTATGTACGAGGTTACGGATCTCGACGCAAAATTGCCTACCACCATTTCCGGGCGAGACTTGACGGAGCACGGACTGCGCGTGGAAATCCCAGGGAAGCGCGGTGCCGCGATCATTATCTATAAAAAGGTCGGTTAGAGGGTTACATTCTGGCTTTGCTCACCAAGACTGGAAATTCCCAATCGGGTCCGATTGCCGGGACGTAAGTAAACCGGCGGCTTAAGGCCGAAACCAACACCCGGGGGCGTGCCAGTGGAGATAATGTCCCCTGATTGTAAGCTCATGAACCGGCTCAAATAGCTGATCAGATAAGCCACGCTGAAAATCATCGTTCGAGTTGATCCATTTTGATAACGGTGGCCATCCACTTCCAACCACATATCCAAGTTCTGCGGGTCGGGAACCTCGTCGGGAGTGACCAGCCAGGGCCCGATGGGACCGAATGTGTCGGCGCTCTTCCCTTTTACCCACTGGCCGGTGCCCTCCAGCTGGAAGGCACGTTCCGAAAGATCATTTATCACGCAATACCCGGCGACATGGGAAAGCGCATCGGGCTGTTCCACGTACTTTGCTGGGCTGCCGATGACCACGCCCAGTTCGATCTCCCAGTCCGTCTTCTTCGATCCTCGCGGGATGACAACGTCGTCGTAAGGACCACAAATTTACGATGTCGCCTTCATGAAGATCACGGGTTCGACGGGCACAGCCATCCCGGCCTCCGCCGCATGATCGGAATAGTTCAAGCCGATACAGACGAACTTTCCCACCCTTCCCACACAGGGGCCAATCCTGGGCTGATCCGTAACCTTGGGCAAAAGAGAAAGATCCGTGCTCCGTATTTTTGCTATCGACGCGGGGAGCAATGAGTCGCCCGCAAGATCCGGGACAAGCCCCGACAGATCGCGGATTTCTCCGTCGGCAAGCAGAATGCCAGGCTTCTCTCGCCCGGGTGGGCCATAGCGCAACAGTCTCATTCTTTCTCCAGGAAATAGTGGTTTCTACAGGCTGAAACCGCCATCGATGATGTGGGTCTGGCCCGTGGTGTATCGGGATTCATCCGAGGCCAGATATACAGCCAGCGCCGCAATTTCCTCGGGACGGCCGATGCGGCCCATCGGCTGCCGTGCGATAAAATCAGCGCGAGCCTTTTCAATATCCCCTTGCGCAGCAATTCGCTGGTCGAGCGAAGGGGACTGCACAGTGCCTGGACAGACTGCATTGCAGCGAATGCCCTTGCGAATGAAATCTGCGGCAATCGACTTGGTCAGCCCGATCACCGCGGCCTTCGTGCTTCCATAAACAAATCGGTTGGGCGCCGCTTTAATACTGGATGCAGCCGACGACATATTAATGATGCTTCCTTTTCCGGCTGCCAGCATGGCAGGCAGAAAGGCGTGGCAGGTGCGATACATGGACTTGACGTTCAAATCGAAGGAGAAATCCCAATCTTTCTCTGCGCAGTCGAGGATGGTCCCGTGATGAACGTAGCCGGCGCAGTTGAACAAAATCTCGAGCGGCCCCACTTCGGCGGCGAAATCACTCACGTCCTGCGATTTGCGGACATCCAACCGATGTGTACGAATGCTGGGCCGATCCTGGCTGAGGGCGGCAAGGGACGACTCGTCAATATCGGTGGCCCAAACCACGGCGCCCTCGTCAGCGAAGGCAAGAGCAGTGGCGCGGCCAATGCCTTGTCCGGCTGCCGTGACCACCGCGATCATTCCCGCGAGTCTGCCGCTCATTTTCCCCTTCGGATGACTACTGGACTTCCTCGACATAGACCAGATCGCTGCTGTACTTGCCCGGTAAGCGAACATTCAAGCCGCTAGTCATAAGTTCTGTTCCGGAGTAGGTTGCGTCCGCGGTCGAGTGATCTTCAGTGCGTATCTTATATTTGGCATTCGGTTCAAGCCCCCTCAACGAAACCAGGCGCGCGGGCTCGTCGCTGTTGGGGCGAAAAATGTACAAGGTTCCCCGTTTGAGGCCCGCGCTCCAGTAAAACATGCCATCCCAGTGGTAGCCATCCGGCCGCGGCAGAATATGGTGGACCTTGGCATCCTGCAGGATGGGTCTGATCCAGGATTTGTAGATTTCTGTCGCTCGCTTGACACCGGCGCGCTGCTCGGAAGTCCAAGTCACGCTATGGGTCGGATCAATCTGCCACGTGCTCATCATTGCAGACCGCCAGAAGTAAGGTTCCGGCGCATCGGAAACCGTGTCGTAAAAATTCTCGTATGTGTAGTTCATCAGGACTGCCGGCGGGAAGGCGAAACTGGAATCATAGATGGCCTGGCGGTCGGGCAATGACGAAAGCGTATCGTTCATTGCAATCACATGAACTCTGCGGATGTTCCCGAAATCCTTCATGTGTCCTGAGCCGGAACATCCTTCGATCATTAAATCGGGGAATTTCTGGAGCATTGCTTCCTGCACGGCGTAATAGCCGAGCGTGGACCAGTAGCTCACATCCACCCCGTAGTGGTGGCGATGATTGCTCTGCGCACATTTTGTAACGATGGGAGTGTAGTCGGTCTTGAAATAATCCATCTTGAAATCCGCAATCGCCTGCTGAGTGGCGTGTTCCGCCCAGTCGCGCGCCGGATCGTAGCCTAAATCGATGAGGGCGTCCCAATTGATGTGGCCGTCAGGATCCAATTTCGGAGGCGATGCAAACCAATCGGGATGTTTCGTAATGCTTAGTGCTTTGGGATCTTCCGAATTCGAGCCCTGGGTGTAGGCCATCCAGAGGCCCAATTTCATTTCATGGCCGTGCACATACTCCTCAATCGGCCGGTGGCCGTGAGGAAATCGTTTGTCGTCCCAGCGCCAGTCGCCGGACTGCGGGAACCACATGGCGTCTACGACGAAAGTTTCGAAGCCTAACTCTTTGGCGAGAGCGGCGCTCTTGAGTACACCCTTTTCCTCGGCGTTAGCGCCTCCACTGTCGAGATAGAGGTTGTAGGCCAGGGTCGGATGCGCGTAACCATTGGGAAACCGGGGCACGAGCTTATCCAGAATGAATCGATGAAGCGTATAACTGCCGTCGTCGATATCGCCGGTGTAGCAGCCCACAAATGCGGGTGGAACCAGGAATGTCTCGCCCGCCGCGACATCGGTCTGAAACGCGGGAACGTTTCCCACCTCGATGCCCAGCGGAGCGGGTCCGTTACCCGGCGCGCTGGCTCCGCCTGCGAACGTATGGAAATGAATTCTTCCGATGCCGGAAAACTCCCATCCGACGTAGAGGCCATGAGCGGTTCCCACTTGCATTGCCAGCCACGGCACCGGACTTGCGCCATCCGTGGGGTCGCTGGTGAGGGTCTCATCAGAATTTCTTCCAACACTGCGAACCAGAGTTCCGCCTTCGGTAGTTGCATTGCCAGCGCCGCGCTTGATCCACCAGGCATCCAGCGACTCGTTCGTGGGAACCGCCAAATGACTTAGGACCAGGCTGTCCTGATGACCGATGGTGATCGGCGCTCCGGAATTGTTCGCAATTGTCAGCCAATGTTCGACTGGTCCGTGGCCCGTACGAGCCTGCCAGATTGATTGCAGCTCCAGGCGGGGAGAAGAGTTCGAAAATCGCAGTACCAATTGGCCACTCGGCGGATCGTAAGCGCCGCCTTCATAATGCCAATGAGTTGCCATGGACGACCCTTGTTGCTTGACTGCGGGGAGTAAGACCTCGGGTGCCGGGGCAAGCAACCAGTTCGAGCCGTCGTTTTTGGGACCGCTTGCGGAGCCAGGGTCCACCGATCCCAGCCACGTAACCGCGGGAACTCCGTCTTGCACAGAGACCATGATCGCGGTGTCTTGGGTGGTCAGACGCCATTCATTGACTGGGTCCGCGCCCCAAGCGGGGGGGCAACAAGTGGCCACCAATGCAACCAACACAAGAGACGATTTCATCCTGAGACACCCCAGAGGACCACCCACAATTCTGCCGTCATGATTCGCGCCTTCGGCTGTGGTAGGCTAGAAGAGCCACGCATCTATGTCAACACTATTGTTAACATGATAGCCTGTACTAACCTCGGCCAATGAGATACTCAACCGCAGATCTCGATAAGCGAAAATTCTGAAGCACTTTGTCATTGACGACACTACAGGGCTCTTCGCGCGAGAGCCGTAATGGTTCCAGGCGGGGCGGCGGGAAGTCATGAACGTTAGTTCAAATCAAGGTCCGTTAGAAATGGAATTTGATATTGAGAACTTTGACGCCCTTCGCGATTACCTGACAGAGCATGCGTATATGCAGCCGCACGAGACGGTGTCGCTGAAGAACCTTGCGGGAGGCGTTTCGAATCGTACCGTTAGAGTAGCCTGGGCCGGTGGGCGCGCCTGGGTCTTAAAACAGGCATTGGCGAAATTGCGCGTCAACGTAGACTGGTTCAGCAGTCCTGAGAGAATCGTGGTGGAAGCGAAGGCTCTGCGCTGGCTCAATCGCTCGGCTCCCCCTGGAACAACTCCGGCCTTCGTCTTTGAGGATCCGCCGAATCACCTGATGGGCATGCAAGCAATTCCCGAAGAACACGAGAATTGGAAGTCGGTCTTGCTTGCGGGTCAGGTTATCCCAGACCACTTCACACAATTCGGTGTGCTCCTGGGCACAATTCATCGCCAGTCTTCGACCGATGGACTGGAAACTCGCCGGACGTTTGCGGATACCACGTACTTTGAAAGTCTCCGACTGGAGCCTTACTACCTCTATACCGCGCGCCAGATTGCTGAGGCCTCCGAGTTTCTCAATACTCTGGCGAGCGAAACCCTAAATCACAAAGACAGCCTAGCTCACGGCGATTTCAGCCCAAAAAACACCTTGATCTACCGAGGCAAGCTGATTCTGCTCGATTACGAAGTGATGCACTTCGGAGATCCGGCGTTCGACGTGGGGTTCGCTCTGACACACTTTCTCAGCAAGGCGCATCACTTGCCCAAAGAACGTGATCAACTAGCCAGCGCCGCCGGGTTTTTTTGGCAGGTGTACTCCGAAGAGATCAAGCGGCTGAAATGGGCTGGCACGCTAGAGCCACGAGTTGTACGGCATACACTTGGCTGCCTGCTCGCACGGGTGGCGGGAAAATCGCCGCTGGAGTATCTGACGCCCGCGGAAGTGGCGCGACAACGGGAAATCGTCCTGACACTTATTCGAAAGCCCCCGGCCGGCGTTACAAATTTGATCGCCGAGTTTGTTCACAGGATCGAGGCGCATGCCAAAAATTGAACACCTCTCTGGACGCGAAATTCTGGACAGCCGCGGCCGACCTACGGTTCTAGCAACCTGCACACTCGAAGGCGGAAAGAGCGCGTCCGCGTCCGTGCCGTCGGGAGCATCGACAGGAACCGCCGAAGCCTTCGAATTGCGGGATGGCGAACCCAAGAGATATCGAGGTTTGGGTTGCCGTCGCGCTGCCGCGAATATTGGTGGAGAACTGCGGACCGCGCTGGCTGGTCGCGAATTCGATCAAGCGAGACTGGATCGAGCCATGATCGAGCTTGACGGAACTTCAACTAAGTCACGCATCGGCGCGAATGCCATTCTGGCGGTATCCGTTGCCTTCGCGCGAGCCAACGCGCTCCACCGCCGTATTCCTCTCTACCAGCATTTCGCGGAACTAATCAGGGCTTCGCTGAATAGGCTGCCTCGACTGACCATTAATCTTTTCAGCGGCGGAAAACACGCGGGGCAGCAAGTGTCGATTCAGGATGTGTTGATCATTCCAATGTCTGCGCGGACAGTCGACGAAGCCCTGGTTTCGGCATCCGATGTTTATCAAGCGGCAGCCGAGCTCGTATTCGACAGGTATGGAATGCGCCTCCTCACTGCCGATGAAGGCGGGTTGGCGCCACCCTGCAAGTCTGCCGAAGAGATGCTCGGACTGGCGGTGGAAGCAATCGAACGCGCGGGCCACACCCCGGGCAAAGATTTTTTCCTCGGCATCGATGTTGCCTCCACGCATTTTTACCAGAATCACCAGTATCAGTTGGACAACGAAGTGCTGGACAGTGGCGGGATGATCCAAACCATTTCGAAGTGGCTTGATCGCTATCCCATACTAAGCGTAGAAGACGGGCTCGCAGAGGACGATTGGGAGAACTGGCCCAAGCTTCGTCGAGCAATCGCTGGCCGCGCGCTCACGCTGGGGGACGACCTCCTATGCACCAACCCCGGCCGCATAAAGCGTGCGGTCGAAGCCAGCGCCTGCGACGCTTTGCTTCTAAAGGTGAATCAGATCGGCACACTTACCGAGGCGATTGAAGCCTACCAGCTGGCACGGGCGGCGGGATGGTCCGTAACATTTAGCGTGCGCAGCGGTGAAACCGAAGACAACTGGGCGGCGGATATGGCGTTCGGGTGGCAGGCCGATCAATTCAAGAATGGATCGATCCGGCAGTCCGAACGTTTGGCAAAGTATAACCGACTGCTCGAAATCGAGGAGACGACGCGCCGGCCACTTGCGGCTTGGTCTGGCCGCGGTTGACCTTCCAAGCACAACCCAATTGAGGAACGGAGAGCCTTGAACACACGCAATAGGATGGGCCGAATTTCAATTCGCAGCAGCATCATCCTCATCCCACATTTATTTTTATGTGCAGCCTCTCTGTTGTACGGACAGACGGATCTTCAAAGCAAAGACGGCTACATGCGCCACCAAGGCGACGAATGGATCATTGGAACTTCCAAGGTTGAGAAAAGAGTACGTCTTGCCGACGGGCAGCTTTCTCTGACTTCACTCCGCAACAAGGCGTCAGGACGGGAATATCAGGATTCGAACACCCATCCGGCCGAGATCGAATTCTTCTCCAATGGCAAGGATGTCAGTGCATCCAACTGGCACTGGCAGTTACGCGCCGAGCATTCCTTTCTAGCGGACCAGGGGGAGCTGCAGCTCGATATCGAACTTGAATCGGAAGGCGTACGAGTCACAAAACGCTATGTAATTTACCCTGGCACATCGGTCATTCGCGAATGGCTGACCCTCCAGAATTCATCCGCCATACCAATCCACATCAGCCGGGTTGACTTCCTGCACTCTCGCATACTCGGATCGAGCACACAGAATCTGCAATTTAACTACTTAACCGGAGGGGGCAACTACAACGGAAGCCAACTGCTAAAGTCCGAGCCCATGAGCCCGGCGTTCCAGCGAACTCTCGATTCCAATGGCGGGATTCAGCCCGGCAACTACAGCAGTTTTCTGCCACTGGTGTTTCTGCACAATCGCAGCACCAATGAAGGTGTGGCGATCGGCTGGGACTACCTTGGCCACTGGCGTTTCGATATCGGGGATCAAGAAGGTGCGCCGCTGGGGATGAGTCTGACTCTGGCTGGCTATGAAAAGGACTTAGTTCCGGGAGAGCAGATTGAGACTCCGAAAGTCTTTATGGCGCCGTTCTCCGGCGGAGTGGATGAACTCGGAAATCAACTCCTCGATTGGCAATATGAATACCTGTGGGAATTCACCAATCCAGAATACTTCGCCAAGACTCGCTGGGCAGTCGATTGGCCGGAACCCTGGGTGGGTGAGGGAGGCACGCCCAGCGCCGATAACTGGGGACGCAGGCTTGCGCTCGACCTTCGCTATATTGATCTGCTGCGAGAAACCGGCACTGATATTTTGTGGGACGATGCCGGCTGGTATGACAAGTGGGGCACGTGGAATGGCCCTGACTGGCGGCGGACCAACGATTACTTGCGCAAACACGACATGCGATGGGTGCTCTGGTATCCGACATTTTTGGCGACTCCTCAATCCAAAGTCGCCCAGCAACATCCGGAATGGATGATCGCTGGTCAGGACATTCTTGAGCAGTCAATTCCGGGGACCGCGAATTGGCAAAACAAGTTGCTCGATGACAGTGTGAGCGCGTGGGGAAATTATCAGTGGCGTTATGATATCGCGCCCGCAGCCAGTGCCAACGATACCGACGCGCTCGCCGCCGATCAGAATTTCCGCAAAGTGCTCCAGCAATTCAAGAGCGATCATCCTCAAAGCGGGATCGACGCTTGCGACGGCGGAGGACGCTGGATCAGCTATGACATCGCTCGGTTGGCCGAGTCGGGCGAATATACCGATGGCGGCGTCGGCCCTTACAGCTCTTATTACACTTCCCTCCTGGTTCCGCCAGACAAGCTCCACAATGTGGTTGATTTCGATCACACTTATTACAGTCCAGCCAGTGACCGTACACATCTGGCGATGAACCCAACGTGGTATCGAGATCCCGGCGACGGGCCCGATGTGGAATCGATCCGCAAAGATTGGGACCTCTATCATTATCTGGTAGTGCAAGGAGTTGTTGGCCGCTGGAGTCACATCTTTCGCCCCAAGGTAGATCACGATGACGCCATCTGGTACTTCCAGAGGATGAATCGAGACAGTTCGAAAGGTCTCATTCTCACCAAGCACGAGAAGCATGGTTCGACTTATTACCTCGTAAGCCAACTCTCGAGACATTCAGCGTCGTCTGCGGACCAATATTACGGCGATGCGGGGGGTATGAATGTCGTCACCGCAACCGGCGCCGCCAGCCTCGACACTGGGATATACCAGGACCCGGTGGACGGTGGTTTTCGCTATTACGGTGTGCGTGGGGAAGAATTTGGTCCACTCAATTTGAAGTATCAGGCGGGATCAGGCACAGATTCGCTGATCACCAAGATTGTTCGCCTTGGAACGAAACGCCCAGTCGCAGACCGTTTCTTTGGAATGGCTCTGCAAGTAGATCATCCCATGACGGTGACTGAGTTGGGTCAATTCGACCCGGGATTTAGTCACGGAGTGTATACGCTTTCCCTGGTGCGAGCCGAGGATGGCAAGGTGGTCGCCACAGTTGACCTCGACATGAGCCACACTTACCCGGATGCGAGCGGTTTCAAATACGCCAGGCTACCTCAACCCATTCTCCTGGATGCCCTCGCCAAACCAGTAGTCATTTATCCGCGCGGCCTGTTGGCGGCGGAGACTTACGATGTGCGGGGAAGCGCCTCTGGCCTGCGTCTTCGCCAGAACGGCGCCAAGCTGATGTCAGATGGGATCAGCCTCGACACAATTGCGGCAGGCGAATTGATCTTCTTCAACCTGCCTCACTATCCAGGCTCTGGGACCGACCGTGTTCGACCAACCGCGCCATCAAATGTGACCAAGCGAACAGGGTCAAATCTTGGAGTGGGAGGGATCGAGATCTCGTGGTCCCCAGGTCAAGATGACAATTGGATCTCGTATTATGAGGTTCGCAAGGATGGCCGATTGATTGGGAAGTCCGCGAAGGGCAATTTCTTCTTCGATCACTCAGGCAATGCACGCGATGGTATCGATGCGGCATTTGATGTCGCAGCGGTAGACGGAGATGGCAATCGCAGTCCGGTTGCCCTTGCACAAAAGATGGACGGCGCAGCCGAAACATACGAAGCCCTGGGAGATTTTGCGCCTGCACAGCTTGAAAGTCGATGGACATACGAAGAAATGTCCGAGGACGGTACTTACAATAATTTACTCTGGGACAAAGGTGGTTATGAGGGCCGATGGATAGGTTCAGGTTTTGGGCGGATTGGACGAATTTGGATGCAACCCTCCGCTCACAACGATCTTTCTCGCACTTTCATCGCCCCTAAGTCCGGTGTAGCGGATGTCCCCGGCGTCATTCGTAAAGATCCCAGCGCTGAAAACCGGGCTTCTTGTTTTGTGCGGATTCTTCAGAACGCCCGCCAGGTATGGCCTAAGGAAGGATGGGCTGAGGTGTCGCCGAATTATGACAGACCCACCACGTACAATATTACGAAGCTTCAGGTAAGAGAGGGTGACAAGATCCGATTTGTTGTGAAGCACAATGGTCAGAACCGCGTCGATCCCATCATTTGGGACCCATTGATCGTTTTCCAAGATTCAAGAATCGCCCAGACAACGAAGGCCGCGTCGCACTAATGAGGCTGCTGGTGGCCAGGATGGGTTTGATGCAGCGGGAAGCGATCAGCGTTCGAGGGATCGCGAAAGGCGGATTTGGTTCTACTAAGGAATCCGGTTGAGTAGCAGAATGTCCGATCCGTAGAGTTGCTGGTCGGCAAATTCACTAATCGCGCCGTCCCCTTTGGAGAGCCATACGTTCGGCAATTGCACCGTGATTCCGCTCATCAAGGCTTCACCCGTCATCTCTCTGTCGCGCCCCGGACGGTCGTTCAGGCTGGTCACTCGATATTTCGCGCGCGCATCCAAACCGCGCAAGCGAACCGTGGCCTCAGCGGCTTTGGACTTATCACGGAATATATAGACGACGGACTCGGTCGAATCTTCCTTAACGTATTGTATGGAACTCCATCCGAGCGCCGAAATGGTTGGATGGTACACGTCTTCAAGCAAGAGATGGCGGTACTGTTTAAAGTACAGCAGGTTTCGTTTGAAAGCCTCCACGAAACCAGGCGGCGCGGCAGAGAGAAACTGCGATGACATGCCGTTGATATTGCCGAAGGTCACGCCATGCGTGAAGTGCTTCCGGAAATAATAGTCAAGGGCCGAAGCACTGTACCAGCGGCCCGTCAGGTATTCGCCTCCCGCGTCACCCTTTCCTGCGGCTGCGAGTGAGCCCCACACACTGGGAGCGACCATAGGACCGGTGATGAATTCGTTGATGTATCCACCAGGAAGAAGAGTCTGCGGACCGGGATTGGTTCGCGCAAATTCCAGGGACGGATCGCACTCAAACCCGGAAAGATTTGGAAAGCGGTCGAGAAGATAACGCAGAATCTCCAACCGGCCGCGATAAGCGGCATAGGCTCCATCCGTCTTTCCATGACCGTGGTCAGTGCGGTCGCACTCGTAGCTTACGGTCGTGGAGGGGTCCCATTTGATCCAGTCTAGTCGCCATTTTTCAATAATGTCTCCTAGCTGCTTCTCGATCCACGCCACCACTTTTGGATCACCCATGCATAGCTGCTTGGTGATCGCGAGAGAAGGGTGCGTCGTCCCGATCGTCTTGCCGTCGATCATCGCCAACCACTCCGCTGGAATCTCGCCCGATTCCACCCGCGCCGCATCCACGTTCCCCGGATCTACCCAGAGGCCGAATTTCAAGCCCATGGAGTGGACGGAGTCGGACAGATTCTTCAGGCCGTGAGGGAATTTCTCGCGGTCCTCCCGGTAGGTACCAAGACCCAGAGTCCAGTCGTTCATCCCGGGAATTACAGACGCGCCCTCGTACCAGGTAGCATCGTGATAAAAGACGTCGAACCCGACTCTCTTCGCCAGGTCGAGTTCCTTAAGCAGTTGCTCTTCGCTGTTTTTTTCTGTGAGCCATATGCAGTACGTAACCAGCGGAGAGTCTGGCAAAGGCGCTTGGAATACATATTGCTTTAGATAGCGGAACGTCTCATTGCCGGCATTGTCGCTGTCTCCCTTTGCGAGCGCAATAAAGCTGATCGGGGTTTCCACTTTCGCTCCGGGAACTAGGTGGAAAACAGGTATGGGGCCGGACTTCTTGTTCTTTATAAGAATTGTCCCAGCCCGAATCATGGTGCTGGCGGTTGAGGATCGGATGTTAGCTTGCCATCCAAGCACGCCGAGGCCGGGTTCACCCCCCACTAGCATTGATTCTCCAGCGGCTTCATTTTCGAGTACTAGCCAATCAGAAAATTCGCGCTTTGGCGAAGGGCTCGCGATGGAATGAAATCCGTGTTGGCCTTTGAGAGATGAGTAGGTTTTTATTCCTCTGGCAGGATTTTTGAGTGAGAAAAATATCGGATCGATGTGAGTATCCAGCAGCAGGTCATGCTCCCCCACGTTTTCGAGTTTCATTGCCGTCTGAATTGCGGCGCCGGTTGGATACAATTTGAACTCAAGAGAAATCAGTCCGCCGTCATCGGACCGGAAACGCAGGGTGAGTTGCTTGCCACCCTTAGTCAGGCTTGAGACGGTATCGTCAGAATATTTGTATGGCTTGCCCCCTTTGTCGGGTGACGAAAGCAGCGGTGTGCCCGCTACCGCCCATTCTGCGCCACTTTCACGCCGCAATGACTTCAGCTGTACAGCGCCCGACCACCGAGTCAATTCCAGACGGATATGTCCGTTAGTTAATCCCCAGCCGGCGGGCGACGTGGTGATGGATACTTCAGCGCGTGAGAAAGTCCCGAGGCAGCAGACCAGACAGGCTGAAAGTAGGGATGCTCTCATCTTGTAGACCCCCCACGAACGCGGCGTAATGGCACACGCCGCG